>NZ_JBQKLJ010000152.1:0-306 GCF_052116285.1 Collinsella sp. Sow4_E3 | reverse complement strand
GACCTGGTCGATGAACCAGGCGGCGGCGGACAGCTGTCCCAGCCGCTCGGACAGCTCGGATTGCAGCGCATGCACCTGCTGCTCGAGTCGCTCCACGCGTGAGATGAGGTCAGGCACCAGGTCGGTGGCTGAGGTGATCTCCGCCGACCGCTGCGTCGAGCGCTGACCGGCACGCGCCACAAGCCACGCCACCACCGGCGACACCATGATCGCCAGCACAGATAGGACAGTACCCACCATCATGCCTCCCGATCGGCGGGGATGCGGGCCGTGATCCACACCGCCCACAGCGCGATCAGATACAAC
>NZ_JBQKLJ010000151.1:0-308 GCF_052116285.1 Collinsella sp. Sow4_E3 | reverse complement strand
CAGGTAGACTACCTGGTCGATAGACGGCAGGTGCAAGGCTGGCGACAGCCTCAGCCGAGCCGCACTAATCGCCCGAGCTCTTCCGGAACCGCACCTCGCGGCCCGCGGGACATGCGCTCAGAAGCGCGGTCCGGGCACGAGGATGCCCCCGAGTCACCTCCCCTATACGCCATGCGGCCCCCAGGGCACGTGAGTGAGACACCGGGCACCGAAGATACGGTGGGCGCCGCCCACCGGTCAGCGGCCAGAGCATGGGGGGCACGCCCGGTCCCGTTCCGAACCCGGAAGCTAAGCCCCATCGCGCCGAG
>NZ_JBQKLJ010000150.1:0-311 GCF_052116285.1 Collinsella sp. Sow4_E3 | reverse complement strand
TCAGGATCAGCCAGCATCGCCCGACCAGCCGCCGCCGCCCACCACCCACGAGGACGATCCCCCACAGGTCCACGCGACAGCGCGATCGGCATCTCAGCGTCCAGCATCCGCCGCACCTGCTCATCATGGCGGGGCCAGCTCAGCCCAGATCAGAGCCTCGGCCCGCTCACTGATCCGGTCCCGCTCAGACTCCCACGACCGCAGGCCGCCGCCGTCATCGGCTGAGGGTCCGGTACACGGTGCGTCGAGTGAGACCCGATTGGCGAGCCAGTTCCATCACTGACACCCCCCGCTGATGGGCCGCGACGATG
>NZ_JBQKLJ010000149.1:0-312 GCF_052116285.1 Collinsella sp. Sow4_E3 | reverse complement strand
AGGAGCCCGTCCGGTTGATGTCTGGCCCGGATACGTCCCCGCAGCACCCGGTCCCCGGGGTCGCACCCGCGTACCTTGAGAGCCGCATAGCGATAGGAGAGAGATGGAAGACCATTCTTCCAGACTCGATTCTTTTCTGCGATTAAATAGAGAATGATAGCAATCATTCATCCGATCCAAACAAGAGGAATTCACTTATTGATGAGTGAGGAGCATCTGATCGCGAGCACAGTGGAACACGCTGTGCCGCGGTATGAGATACCCGAATTGCGACATGAGAGCGCTATTCATGATATCGATTAATTTATATTA
>NZ_JBQKLJ010000148.1:0-314 GCF_052116285.1 Collinsella sp. Sow4_E3 | reverse complement strand
CAGGTAGACTACCTGGTCGATAGACGGCAGGTGCAAGGCTGGCGACAGCCTCAGCCGAGCCGCACTAATCGCCCGAGCTCTTCCGGAACCGCACCTCGCGGCCCGCGGGACTGAGCGCTCTTGCGCGGTCCGGGCACGAGGATGCCCCCGAGTCGGATCTCCCCTATGCGCCATGCGGCCCCCAGGGCACGTGTATGAGACACCCGGGCACCGTAACGGTGGGCGCCGCCCACCGGTCAGCGGCCAGAGCATGGGGGGCACGCCCGGTCCCGTTCCGAACCCGGAAGCTAAGCCCCATCGCGCCGAGAGTACTG
>NZ_JBQKLJ010000147.1:0-324 GCF_052116285.1 Collinsella sp. Sow4_E3 | reverse complement strand
CGCGTCCCCGTACTCGATCGCGATGAGCACGTTCGCGGGTTGCTTGTAGTACTGCCTGGGGAGCAGGTTCCCGTCTGCGAGGGTGCGGGCGTACTCGAGTTTTTGGGGCATAGTTGCCAGTTCGGTGCCGGTCATGCTGCTGTCCTGTCTGTGGTGGCCGCGTCTCGTGCGGCGTGGAGGTCGGTGATGAAGCGCTGCCCAGCCCTCAGCAGGGCGGTGAACAGGGCTGGGTTGAATCGGATCGGGTAGGTGGCGAAATCGAAGCCGCGTTCACCGGCGGCGAGGATGGCGAGGATGGCGCGGTCGAGTCCGAGGATGCCGAGG
>NZ_JBQKLJ010000146.1:0-335 GCF_052116285.1 Collinsella sp. Sow4_E3 | reverse complement strand
GCCGCCATCTGGCGGAGGTTGCGCACGAGGCTGGCCTGCCGCGCCCAGTGTTTGCGGTCATTGGCGGTCACGATGAGTGCGCGGGGCAGCTCGAACTCGTAGGTGGCGGTGCTCATCATCTGGCCCCCAATTTGCGGCAGTCTGAGTTGCACGGGTCGGAGCAGGTGGTACGCGCTGGCGGGAGGGCGAACAGTGCGGGCTGGCTCATCAGAACGGCGCTCCTCGGCTCGCCCACGGGTCATCCTGGGGCTGCGGTACCTGCGTCGCCTGCCCGCGTTGGCTGCGGTTGACGATGGCGGTCTGGGTGCGCAGCGAGGGTCCGATGTCGTCCACGG
>NZ_JBQKLJ010000145.1:0-372 GCF_052116285.1 Collinsella sp. Sow4_E3 | reverse complement strand
AAGGGCTACCGCACGGGCCGATACTCAAAGCCCATTGTGGCATCCCGAGCCCGCGAAAAGAAGCTGCGCCGCGGGGGAGGCGACCCAAATGGCTTTCTCATATCGTCTTGGTATAGCGAATGCTGCGGGTTTGTTTCACCAGCATGATTGGGCAAAAGCAACGTGTACGAAACCAAAGACATGCAGAGAGTGCGGTGCCACCGAAGGCTCAAAGCTTGGACATGATTATGTCGAAACAGACGAAGCCCCCACATGCACGGAGGTACCGTCAAGATTCTTTCGCAAATTGATTTAGCCGTCCTCGGCCCCGTCCTCTTCTAGCCCTCCGCCTTTCCCCTCAGCTCGTCCATCTCCTCCAGCTTCGACATGTCC
>NZ_JBQKLJ010000144.1:0-377 GCF_052116285.1 Collinsella sp. Sow4_E3 | reverse complement strand
CGGCGCGGATAACCGCTGAAGGCATCTAAGCGGGAAGCCGTTCCAGGGATTAGTTCTCCTTCCGGTAAGGGCCCAGGTAGACTACCTGGTCGATAGACGGCAGGTGCAAGGGCGGCGACGTCCTCAGCCGAGCCGCACTAATCGCCCGAGCTCTTCCGGAACCGCACCTCGCGGCCCGCGGGACCCAGCGCTCACAGGCGCGGTCCGGGCACGAGGATGCCCCCGAGTCACCTCCCCTATGCGCCATGCGGCCCCCAGGGCACGTGAGTGAGACACCGGGCACCGTAACGGTGGGCGCCGCCCACCGGTCAGCGGCCAGAGCATGGGGGGCACGCCCGGTCCCGTTCCGAACCCGGAAGCTAAGCCCCATCGCGCCG
>NZ_JBQKLJ010000143.1:0-389 GCF_052116285.1 Collinsella sp. Sow4_E3 | reverse complement strand
GTCGCCGCTCACGACATCACCTCGGCAGAGAGTTCAGCGTCGGCTTCGTCGGCGTACCTTTGGGCCAGATCAGCCAGCCCCTCTATCGAGTCAGCCGAGTGCTGAGACAGGAAGTCGAGCTCACTGACGGTGCGCAGCAGGCGGGCACAGATCGTGAGCACCGTCACGGCTTGAGTGAGTTGGGCAACCCGCTGCACGTTCATGCCGCCACCTCGCTATCCAGGAGCGAGTCGAGGTCAGCGGTGCCACCCAAGATGCGGTGCAGAGCCGACAAGCCCTTGGCGGTGATGCGGATCGTCGGGGCGGGCAGCTCCAACTCGCCGGTACGGTGGTTGAGGAACGGGCCGGACGCCATTTTCTGCGCCAGCCGTCCACACTCGATCTGCGAC
>NZ_JBQKLJ010000142.1:0-396 GCF_052116285.1 Collinsella sp. Sow4_E3 | reverse complement strand
ATCCGATAGTCGTCCGCCACATAGAAATTTTCGTCTACTTTATCAATTGCACCTAAGCCGTTTTCCACAATAAATAAAGGATTTTGATAACGATTATATAATTCATTTAGGGCAATTCGTAAGCCTTCGGGATCAATTTGCCAACCCCATTCACTTGCTTCTAAGAAGGGATTTTTAACGCCGCCTAAAAGATTCCCATTTGCTGTATCGTTGGTAGTACCAGTAACATCGACAGCAGTCGACATATAATAACTAAGGCCAATGTAATCCACTGGGTATTCTTTTAATAATTCTAAATCGCCTTCTTCAATAACTAAGTCTTTCACAGCATATTTTTGATACATGCGTTCTGCGTATGCTGGATATTCACCACGAACTTGAACATCTGTACAATAA
>NZ_JBQKLJ010000141.1:0-397 GCF_052116285.1 Collinsella sp. Sow4_E3 | reverse complement strand
ACGCTGTTTTCTATACCATAAAGCCTTTTGTTATTTCTGATTTGGTTGAGCAGGTCAATACCATTTTTCGTGGACGTGATTACATTGATGAAAACTGTCAGCAAGTAAAACTTCATGCAGCTTATCGTGATTTGAAAATTGATTTTCAAAATCGAACGGTTCACCGTGGTCAGGAGTTAGTTGCTTTGACTCGGCGAGAATATGATCTTCTTGCCAACTTGATGGAAAGTCAAGAAACCATGACTCGTGAACAACTCTTGGAGCGAGTTTGGAAATATGAATCTGCGACGGAAACGAATGTTGTAGATGTTTATATCCGCTACCTAAGGGGTAAATTGGATGTGCCTGGTCAAGAGTCCTATATCCGTACAGTCCGCGGGATATGGTACGCTACGCG
>NZ_JBQKLJ010000140.1:0-398 GCF_052116285.1 Collinsella sp. Sow4_E3 | reverse complement strand
GTTCCACCTCTATTTAGTAATGATGAACTAGATGGATTTATTGAATCTTGGTTCTATCGTAATATCAACTCTTTCCAGATGCACGACTTCTTTACAGGTGGTGGGTCTGAGTATAGTATCAACTGGAAACGTGAACGCTTTGGTCAGGTTTGGGGTAAAAATTAATGTCAACTGAGAAAATCCTATCCGAATTTAGAAAATCAGAATTAGAATTAGAAAAATTAATTAGTAGTGAAGAAGTTCCTGCATGGTATACCCCGCAGGGATATGTAATGTTTAAACGTAAGTATGCATATGGTGATGATGAGACAGTTCGCCAAGCATTTACACGCATTGCTAAAACATTAGCACCATACTATAGTCCTGATCCTGAGTTAGCTAATGAAAAATTCTTTAGT
>NZ_JBQKLJ010000139.1:0-398 GCF_052116285.1 Collinsella sp. Sow4_E3 | reverse complement strand
TCTCCTCTTTTTTATCAATAAATGCATATACTTTTTTAGTGGGCAGCACCAATGTGTAGTTTTTATAGTTTCCGGGTATGATGTCCCGTTTAAATTGTGGATTTAAACGGCGGATTTCGGATAAGGGAATATCAATCACTTCGGAAATTTGTTGGAAATGAATTTCGCTTTTTACTTGCACGGTATCCAGCGCTGTCATATTATTGAAAGATTCTATCGGACAAATGTTGTGTTGCGGATAATAGTTCATAATATAATTTGCCGCGATAAATGCCGGAACATATCCGCGTGTTTCGCGCGGCAACTGATAGTATATTTCCCAATAATCACGTTTTCCGCCACTTCGGGCAATGGCTTTGTTTACGTTGCCCGGACCGCAGTTATATGCCGCGATAACC
>NZ_JBQKLJ010000138.1:0-402 GCF_052116285.1 Collinsella sp. Sow4_E3 | reverse complement strand
AGTCCTGAATTAAAGGGTTATACAGCTGACAAGGCGCAAATTGACAAGCAAACAGTTAACGGGGACTCAAAGGACTTAGAATTCACGGTTACCTATACCAAGAACGCTCCAACGATTACGACAGAGAAGAAGACAGTTAATGAGACCATTCATTATCAAGGCGCTGGTAAGCAAACTCCTGCTGATCACACTGCTTCTGTTGACTTCACACGTTCAGTCTCAACTGACGCAGTAACTGGGGAAAAGACGTATGGTAATTGGTCAGCAGCTCAAAGCTTTGACGCAGTCAAGAGTCCTGAATTAAAGGGTTATACAGCTGACAAGGCGCAAATTGACAAGCAAACAGTTAACGGGGACTCAAAGGACTTAGAATTCACGGTTACCTATACCAAGAACGCTCCA
>NZ_JBQKLJ010000137.1:0-403 GCF_052116285.1 Collinsella sp. Sow4_E3 | reverse complement strand
AGCGCGCCGGCAGGCGGGCGAAGCCGGTGCGGATCCGCGAAGCGGATGCGCGGAATCCTATACGCCGCACCAATCGAACTTGAAGCCTCCGGCAACGGGGGCTTTTCTTTTTTGGGAGCCATGCATGGATTCGAACCTCGGTCGAGGCGCGAGCAGCATAATCACCACATCGTAAAATTTTTTCAAATTGTCGCTTGACCCGTCGGGGCTTCGCGTGCATAATAATCCGTGCGTTGCGGCGTTACCTCAGCTGGATAGAGGGTCTGACTACGAATCAGAACGTCATAGGTTCGAATCCTATACGCCGCACCAATTGACTTTAAAGCTCCCGGCAACGGGGGCTTTTCTTTTTTGGAAGCCATGCATGGATTCGAACCTCGGTCGAGGCGCGAGCGTAAAGAAA
>NZ_JBQKLJ010000136.1:0-403 GCF_052116285.1 Collinsella sp. Sow4_E3 | reverse complement strand
AGGCGGCCGACTCCGAGTGGGTCCTCAACGGTGGCGCCCTGATCAAGGTCGCCGTTGCCGTCATCGTCGGCGCCCTGGGCATCTGGTATGCCATGGAGAACGGTTTCGCGAACGACATGTCCGCCGCCACCTTCCTGCCCGAGCTCACCAACACCAACGCCCTGGGCTACCTGTCCATCATCATCTTCAACTTCACGGGCTTCGAGGTCATCTGCACCTTCGCTAAGGACATGGAGAACCCGACCCACGACATTCCGAAGGCCATCATCCTGGGCGGCCTGACCATTGGCGCCATCTACCTGTTCGCTGGCTTCGGCATCGGCGCCGCCATCCCGGCCGACTCCATCGACCCCGACTACGGCATGATCTTCGCAGTCCAGACCATGGTGGGCGATTCCGTGCT
>NZ_JBQKLJ010000135.1:0-407 GCF_052116285.1 Collinsella sp. Sow4_E3 | reverse complement strand
GGGTGACAGTGTTGAGTCGATCATCGCCACCCATGGGCGCCACCGCGATGAGTTGATCAAGGTCGCGACCCAGTTCACTGGCAGCAAAGAGGCCGCCACCAAGTACGTGGACGAGCTGTTCAAGACCCCTCGGGACATCACGACCGCCGTCCAGCTGGAGAAGGCCGCTGCGGATGCTCGACTCAGGGAGTGGCAGGCGAAGCTCGACGGGGTGCCGGACGCTGTGCGGACGGACATCCTAGCGGCCGTGCAGAAGGGTGACCTCGCTACCGCAAACCAGCTCCTGGCAGATGCTGCGCGGACACGCACCGCGACGATCCGGGTCCGCATCTCCAAGGACGGGTCCGAGATGTCGGGCGGCGGCAACAAGGCCCTCATCAACGCCGCTGGCGGACTCTACTCAGACC
>NZ_JBQKLJ010000134.1:0-412 GCF_052116285.1 Collinsella sp. Sow4_E3 | reverse complement strand
GGCTAGTGTAATTATTCTGATTGGAAGTGGATTAGTAGGAATTCCTTTTTTATCAATATTATATGCAATAAAGTTAAATAATTATTGGGTAACTTTTATGTTGATTATGATGGGTGGAGCAATAGGAAGTTTTGCAACTGCAATTGATAATATCCTTACGGCAATGCGAAAGCAAAAATATTTAATTATTCCTTATAGTGGTAGTTTTGTTTTTTCATTTTTTATAACAAATATATTAGTTGAAAAATATCAATTACTGGGTGCTTCCATTAGCTTTATTTTAGTAATGAGTCTTTGGCTTTTTTTATCAATATTAATATATATAGTAATTATGAAAAACTTTAAAAAAAGAAAAGGTAGAGTACATTAAAAATGAATAAAATTTATTCAGTCTTTGCAGATAATTATAAAT
>NZ_JBQKLJ010000133.1:0-413 GCF_052116285.1 Collinsella sp. Sow4_E3 | reverse complement strand
TATCTGATGTATCCCAGTATACACATGTGGGTACCGGTATGCAAGAGGGGATCGAGAAAACACCGGGGAGATTTCTTGGCCGTGCATCTAGCGTGCATTAGTGATGCGGTCCCATGCGGTCTCATGAGCACTCCTGCGGACCAATGCAGACAACGAGAAGCCCCTGACTAGGTATGTCTCCTAGTCAGGGGCTTCGACTTATTGTGCGCGAGAGAGGAGTCGAACCTCTCCGCACTGAGCGCAAATATCCGATCCTCTCGCCCCGCGTGCATCTAACGTGCACTAGTGTGGTCAGCATGGCGCGCACTCGCCGAGCATTCGGCACCCTCCGCAGACTCCCCTCAGACCGCTACCAGGCCAGCTATATCGGCCCCGACGGGCAGCGTCACCGAGCACCCTCCACCTACCTCCTG
>NZ_JBQKLJ010000132.1:0-414 GCF_052116285.1 Collinsella sp. Sow4_E3 | reverse complement strand
GCCCCGGCCCGCGTTGTCGAGGTGGAGTGCCACGTCGGAGAGGGGCACCGAGTCGGCGATCGCGGCGAGGTGGTTGAGGCTACGGGCGATCTGCTCGGACAGGCGGTCACTCATCACTGTCCTCGATGGTGGCGAGCTGCCGTATGCGCGATTCTGAGGGCCTTTCAGTGGCTTGGGGTCCATGGGTACCAGTCTGCCCCTGTTCGTCGCTCTCCGTGTCCACGTGAGAGCAATGAGCGGCATTCCAGCGAGTATCCACCAGGCCGGTCGTCCACTGCCCGGACCGGTTTCTGGTCATGCCCTGGTCGAGCATCTCTGCCTCGGTGAGGCAGCGGCGGCGGGCCGGGCCGGTGATTTGCCCGTGCTTCCCGGTGCGGTGCATGTCGCCGGAGGTGGTGCTGGTGAAGGTTTCGT
>NZ_JBQKLJ010000131.1:0-418 GCF_052116285.1 Collinsella sp. Sow4_E3 | reverse complement strand
ATTTCAAACCTGGTAAATCAGTACCATAAATAATTGAATACAGCAGATTTTGAGGGATGAGTGATGAAAGCTTGTCCCTCTTTTTTTTATTCCAGGGAGGTGAAAGCAATCGAACAAATATTAGTGTTAGAACTATTTGGAGGGATTGGAGCAATTAGAAAAGCACTCATCAATCAGAAAATACCATATAAGGTCATTGACTATATCGAGAACGATAAAAATTGTGTGAAAAGCTATAACCAGCTCTATGGAGAAGATTATAAACCCCAGTCAGTAACGGATTATCATCCGCCAGATGAGAAGATAGATATTCTTATGCACGGCAGTCCTTGTCAAGATTTTAGTCGAATAGGCATGAAGCAAGGTGGTGAGGTTGGCAGTGGTACTCGAAGCAGTCTTCTGTTTGAAACAATACGAA
>NZ_JBQKLJ010000130.1:0-420 GCF_052116285.1 Collinsella sp. Sow4_E3 | reverse complement strand
GGAGCCCGTCCGGTTGATGTCTGGCCCGGATACGTCCCCGCAGCACCCGGTCCCCGGGGTCGCACCCGCGTACCTTGAGAGCCGCATAGCGATAGGAGAGAGATGGAAGAGATTCATCTTCCAGACTCGATTCTTTTCTGCGATCTAAACAGAGAATGATAGCAATCATTCATCCGATCCAAACAAGAGAATTCACTCATATACGAGTGAGGAGCATCTGATCGCGAGCACAGTGGAACACGCTGTGCCGCGGTATGAGATACCCGAATTGCGACATGAGAGCGCTATTCATGATATCGATTAATTTTCATTAGCGACACGTGGATATCCCGCGGGCCCGGAGCGGTCCCGCAAGATACCACGGGCGCACGGCGGATGCCTTGGCACAGGGAGCCGATGAAGGACGCGGCAAGCTGCGAT
>NZ_JBQKLJ010000129.1:0-422 GCF_052116285.1 Collinsella sp. Sow4_E3 | reverse complement strand
AAATGATTCTGAAAGTTTTGATGGAAATCCTTTTTAAACGCTTCTTTAAAGGTTTCTTTGTCAAACTCTTTCCTAAACTCTTCTTTAAATGTTTCCTGACCAAAATCAGAAGAGTAGGAAGTTTTCGTATCTGCTTGAGAAGTTTCTTCTCTCTCCATATTTTTTAGAATTTCTTGAGCGGCTTCCCATGGATCGCCTAACTCTGCAATGACTTTAGCATCATCGTCTTGTTCTTCAAAATATTCGGTGAAGTAATCAACGACATCGTTCAGTTCTTGCGGATTTAGTGAACTTAAATTTTCTTTTAAATCATTGAGATATTGGTCTCGTATCATTTGCGTAAACTCCCTTCTATAATGCCATCGATCGTTTTTTTATAGGTCATCCATTCAGATTCTAGATACCTGATTTGCCCTTTACCT
>NZ_JBQKLJ010000128.1:0-430 GCF_052116285.1 Collinsella sp. Sow4_E3 | reverse complement strand
TCCGATACGGCTACCTTGTTACGACTTCACCCCAATCATCTATCCCACCTTAGGCGGCTGGCTCCTAAAAGGTTACCTCACCGACTTCGGGTGTTACAAACTCTCGTGGTGTGACGGGCGGTGTGTACAAGGCCCGGGAACGTATTCACCGCGGCGTGCTGATCCGCGATTACTAGCGATTCCGACTTCATGTAGGCGAGTTGCAGCCTACAATCCGAACTGAGATTGGCTTTAAGAGATTAGCTTGCCGTCACCGGCTTGCGACTCGTTGTACCAACCATTGTAGCACGTGTGTAGCCCAGGTCATAAGGGGCATGATGATTTGACGTCATCCCCACCTTCCTCCGGTTTATTACCGGCAGTCTCGCTAGAGTGCCCAACTAAATGATGGCAACTAACAATAGGGGTTGCGCTCGTTGCGGGACTTAAC
>NZ_JBQKLJ010000127.1:0-430 GCF_052116285.1 Collinsella sp. Sow4_E3 | reverse complement strand
AAAATCGGGAAAGATTCGGGGTCATGAGGAAAGAGTAGCCGCTCAGCAGGGAAACACATCGTTGTAATTACGCAGCGCGCACCCTAGTCACTGCCAGTTTCTTGGTAGTTTCGTTTCCTTACTTGACTTCTTTCCTGTTCTTTCCTACTCTCTTCCTATGGAAGCAACCAGACTCGTGAACGGGGCGGCGGTCGCCGCTCTCCGCAACGCGGTAGGGATGAAGCAGGTTCGCCTCGCCAAGGACGTCGGAGTGTCGGGCGCATTCCTGTCCAACATCGAGGCCGGACGGAAGCAGCCCGGACCCCAGACCGCACGCGCGCTCGCAGACGCCCTCGGCGTCCCGCTCGAGGCCATCACCTACCCAGCGATTCGCCGGACGGTGGCAGCATGAGCGCCACGCTCGTCCCCTTCGCCTACGGCGATGCCACTG
>NZ_JBQKLJ010000126.1:0-432 GCF_052116285.1 Collinsella sp. Sow4_E3 | reverse complement strand
CAACTCCCTCGAGCCGTGCACCAAGGAGGAGACGCGGACTGAGCAGGTGCTCGTGAAGCCTGCGGTGCCCGGCACGCCCGGCACGCCTGGCACGCCGGAGATCCCCGGGAAGCCCGCCGTGACGCGCTCCGAGCGCTACGTCAAGACCCCGGCGCGGGCAGCGGTGAAGGAGAGCAACCCGGTCATCGGCACGTTCCAGGTCGACACGTACCGTCCGAAGACGGCAGCGCAGGCCAAGGTGGTCGCCCGCCTGGACGACGACGGCATGCTCACCTACCGCGAGGACAAGGCGCTGTGGGGCGCGAGCACCTACGAGTTCGTCACGGTGACGGCCAAGGACGTCAAGTCCACGGGATCGCTCGCCAAGGCGATCGACGCCAAGGCCCGCAAGGTGGGCAACATCTCGGCCGGGCCGGTCATGTCGGCGCGCGC
>NZ_JBQKLJ010000125.1:0-432 GCF_052116285.1 Collinsella sp. Sow4_E3 | reverse complement strand
GACCAGACCACCAACACAGAGGGGCTGGCTGCGTCGGCGATGGTGCAGGTGTCGCACTACCGGCGTGGCCTCGACGGGCTCGTCGGCAAGGACCGCGACCCGGACCCGTGGCGACCGTCCCCGCTCCTGTCGTGGGAGCAGTACCAGCAGCGCACCGACACCCACACCACCCAAACATCCACCCAGGAGGATGACATGCCCTACACCAAGGACGAACTCAAGCGGATCGTGACCGAGGCGCTGAGCGCCTACGACTGGCAGCCGCTCCAGAAGGGGTCCGACAACCCGCTCGTCGCCAGCTCACGCAACAACAACCAGATCTGGGCCAGCATCAACAGCCAGGAGACGCTGCGGCTGGTGCGGGAGCTCGCCAAGCGTCAGGGCGTGGTCGTCGATGAGCAGGCGATCGCCCGCTCGGTGCTCGCCGGACTC
>NZ_JBQKLJ010000124.1:0-432 GCF_052116285.1 Collinsella sp. Sow4_E3 | reverse complement strand
GACCAGACCACCAACACAGAGGGGCTGGCTGCGTCGGCGATGGTGCAGGTGTCGCACTACCGGCGTGGCCTCGACGGGCTCGTCGGCAAGGACCGCGACCCGGACCCGTGGAGACCGTCCCCGCTCCTGTCGTGGGAGCAGTACCAGCAGCGCACCGACACCCACACCACCCAAACATCCACCCAGGAGGATGACATGCCCTACACCCCAAACCAGCTCAAAGCCATCGTCACCGACGCGCTGGCCGCCTACGACTGGCAGCCGCTCCAGAAAGGCTCATCGAACGCGCTCGTCGCCAGCTCCCGCAACAACAACCAGATTTGGGCCAGCATCAACAGCCAGGAGACGCTGCGGCTGGTGCGGGAGCTCGCCAAGCGTCAGGGCGTGGTCGTCGATGAGCAGGCGATCGCCCGCTCGGTGCTCGCCGGACTC
>NZ_JBQKLJ010000123.1:0-439 GCF_052116285.1 Collinsella sp. Sow4_E3 | reverse complement strand
GCGATGATGAAGGTCATGCTGGCCATCCCCTGCATCGAGCTGATCCTGGCCATCGTCGCGACGCTGGTGCCGTTCTCCGCCGCCGAGATCGGCGAGAAGGTCCCGATGATCGTCATCTTCATCGTGCTCATGCTCATCGGCGAGGTCGTCCGCGTCGTCAGCGCCAAGGGCCGCGAGACCGAGTACAAGGGCCTCACCCCCGAGCTGGCCGCCCAGCGCCTCGCCGAGGAGGCCGAGGAGAACTAGGGCACCCGGTTCCGGGCACCCCGGCCTCTCCGGGGGCGTGCCCGGGCGACGGGTCCGCCAACCATTCCCCGGGGCGGGTGCAGGCGATAGCTCCGGCAGCCGCCGACCGCCCCGACCCCTCTCCCGTATCCCTCGTGCGCCCTGTCTCCGCGCACCTGGCTACGTCGTCGCCCGCCGGTGCGACCCCGTGAAA
>NZ_JBQKLJ010000122.1:0-448 GCF_052116285.1 Collinsella sp. Sow4_E3 | reverse complement strand
TAACTTAACATTTGTGTCGTATATGACCCTAAAATTGGATAGAATAATAGATTGGAAAGTATCAAAAGAAAAGAAACCACTGACAAGTAATTACTTTCAAGTGCATATAAAGGTTGAAATAAGAGCTGTAAAATGTTATGATAAAAAGAGAAGGTATATTTAGGTATGGATAATGAAGATAAAACACTTCGTCATAGCTTTCAAATTAGGTTTCGAAATGGAAGCATGAGATACATTTGATTATTTTTGTATTGAATACATCGTTTTGTTGTGTTATTCTATAGGTTGATATAAATAAAGATGTAGGAGGAACCGAAACTATGACAGCATCAATGCGTTTAAGATAAGCTGGCAATAAAAAAAGCAGAATCAATCCCCGATGATAGGCTTTTTTGTTGTGCTTATTTATACGATATTGAGCATTCATTAGTTACGGTGAGTATATTGG
>NZ_JBQKLJ010000121.1:0-458 GCF_052116285.1 Collinsella sp. Sow4_E3 | reverse complement strand
ACAATGCACAAAGCGGAAACCCATACACCTACCCAAATCCCCTCTTCGGGGGACGAGGTGACTATAACCATTCCCTTTATCGAAGGCGATGGCATCGGCAAAGAAATTACCTCATCGGTAAAACAAATTATCGACAAGGCGGTGGAAAAAGCCTACAAAAACAAACGGAAAATCAAGTGGAAAGAAGTCCTCGCGGGCGAAAAAGCGTTTACCAAAACCGGAAAATGGCTTCCCGACGAAACCATGGAAGCCTTCCGCACGTATCGTGTCGGCATCAAAGGACCGCTCACTACGCCTGTCGGCGAAGGGATTCGTTCGCTGAACGTGGCGTTGCGACAAGAATTGGATTTGTACGTCTGCCTTCGCCCCGTGCGATGGTTCAAGGGCGTGGCGACACCGCTCTTGCACCCCGACAAAGTGCACGTAACCATTTTCCGCGAAAACACCGAAGATATTTA
>NZ_JBQKLJ010000120.1:0-460 GCF_052116285.1 Collinsella sp. Sow4_E3 | reverse complement strand
ACGCCATTTTCTGCGCCAGCCGTCCACACTCGATCTGCGACTGGTAGGCGTGCCACTGCTGGCGATGCCCTGAGCGGTAGATCCAGCCCTGCTCGCGCATCGTCTCGAACAAGCGGTTGCGGCCGGTGCTGATCGCGGGGTCGCGTGAGAGCACCTTTGCGGCCTCGTCCACGGCGTAGTCGCCGGCGCAGGCGACCATGGTGGACCATGCGCGGGCGGCGGGTGCGAGTTCACGGGCACGCTGCTCGGCCAGTTCGCGGGCGTCCTCGGCCTCCACGACCATCAGCGCCAGTTCGCGCTTGGTGATCGACTCGACCCGGTAGCCGCCCGTCCTGCGGATGGAGGGCAAGACCTCGCTGGTGATCCAGCGGCGGAAGGTCGCGGCCTCCGGCTTGTCTGAGCGGATGACCACCTCGTACATGCCGGGCTCGCTGACGATGGTCATCTGCTGCGCGCCGCC
>NZ_JBQKLJ010000119.1:0-460 GCF_052116285.1 Collinsella sp. Sow4_E3 | reverse complement strand
GAGGACTCAGTTCCTGGCGTGCTTGGCCACGATGGCCCAGAAGTCGGCGTCTTCGACCTGGAGGGCGTACCCGTCGCCGTAGTCGCCCAGAACCTCATCCGCGATGGCGTCCACGTCGTAGTCGTCGGCGTCGGCCATGCCGCTGTTGATGACGGCGATGACCTCCGCGGCGATGGCTTCGTTCTTGGTGCTGTAGGTGGCGTTCATGTTCTTGTCCTTTCGTCGGTAGCCCTTGTGGCTATGTATAGAGCTTAGCACACTTACATTGCTAGGTGTCAACTCCAGAAAGATAACAGTTTGATAACGCTCTACCGTGCCCGCCAGTCGGGGGCCACCGACGCGGTGTTGAACGGCACCCCCGGGGCCCTGGATGGACTTACCAGCTTGGTGCCCCGGATGTAGACCACTGAGTCCCACGACACGCCCCGGGCCGTGGCGTCGGCCGCCAGCGCGTCCAGTT
>NZ_JBQKLJ010000118.1:0-463 GCF_052116285.1 Collinsella sp. Sow4_E3 | reverse complement strand
ATGGCGCGGCTCGGGCACACCACGCCGGGGATGGCGATGCTGTACCAGGTCGCCACCGACGAGCGCGACAGGGCGATCGCGCAGCGCATGGGGGAGCTGGGTTAGCGTGTCCTCACCGCCCGCTGCCGCGCCACCCGCGCCCGCAGCGCATCCACCTCGACCGACGGCGCCGTCGCCGGGTCACGCAGCACCCGCATCAGCCGGGTGACCAGCGCTGTGACCGACACCCCGACGTCGAGCGCCACGTCTGGCAGGCGGTTGCGGTAGGCGGCGACGATCAGATCACGGTCAGTCATGGTGGTGCTCCAGTCGGCGGGTCAGGTAGGCGCGCTCGGCAGGGTGCAAGTGGGTGAGTCGCGCCTCTCGGAGCTGCTGGCCGGTGATCATGTCCACCACGGTGACAGGAAAAATCGGGAAAGATTCGGGGTCATGAGGAAAGAGTAGCCGCTCAGCAGGGAAACAC
>NZ_JBQKLJ010000117.1:0-467 GCF_052116285.1 Collinsella sp. Sow4_E3 | reverse complement strand
ATAAAATCCTCCTAAATAACGTACCAAGTTTTCTAATTATACCATAAAAAGCATTGCAGATTCTCAAGCCAAAGAGATTAAAACTAAATAATCAGAATATTCCAAATATACTAAAATTACTTTACAATTCAAAAAAAACGTGATATAATCGAACATGTACAATTTAAGAATTGTTTCTTTAAAAATTCAACAATAAGATACAGAGGAGAACTCTATGCAAAAGAGAAAATTGGCAGCCATCGCCGGTGTAACGCTACTCTCGGCTAGTTTTTTAGCAGCTTGTGGAAACGCTTCAAATAATGGTGGTTCAGGAACGGCGTCAACTTATTCATACGTTTATACCGAAGACCCAACATCTTTGGACTATATTGCTTTTAACCGTGCTCAAGTATCTGATATCGTGACCAATATGGTTGATGGACTTCTTGAAAATGATACATATGGAAATTTGATTCCATCTCTTGCGG
>NZ_JBQKLJ010000116.1:0-468 GCF_052116285.1 Collinsella sp. Sow4_E3 | reverse complement strand
TTACTATGTTTAATACTAACTATTTCGATATGGTATTTCTCTAATTGACGTTTTGCGTAATCTAATCTGATGTTTGAAAATACAGAAAAAAAATGTTATTGTGTAAGTGCGAAGCGAAATTAAGCAAAATCATGTTTACACCAAAAAGCCCTCCTATTCTCAGTAGGAGGGCTTTTTTACACTGTTGCGATTTCAGCGTTGGAGCTAGAAAAGCAACTGCATAGATTATCTGCTAATCGTCTAGCCAACGATCAACTAGCAAAAGTACTAAACCCACAAAAAGTGGGGCGATAATCAACGAAATTAAGCTTTCAATCATGTTTACACCCCCTTTCGGGGCAGTTGCCAAAACAAGTATATCACAAGAAGAATTTCTTGTGGGGGTTGTTAGGGCTTGCCCTGACCGCCTGCAAGGCGCAATCCTAACCAAGATACCCTAAAACAACTAAACATGTCTTAAAGATCTTC
>NZ_JBQKLJ010000115.1:0-478 GCF_052116285.1 Collinsella sp. Sow4_E3 | reverse complement strand
CAGATTGACCTACCGCGCAATGTCAAATCAGGTCTGATTGATGCCAAAGAGAAATTGCAAAAAATCCAGCAAATTGATTTTGTCTATCTGTCAGCTAAGGACGTGGTCCGTCATCCAGTAGTCGCTGAGATTATCAATGCCTATGAGAAAGAAGAAAACTAGCTCTGGTTCAGGGCTCTTTTTGTAGTTTTTTTAGATAGAGTTGCTTTAGATAAAGTCGAATGAATTAGTATATTTAGACTAGGAATGGAGATACAGGAGGCTAGGCAAAAAGTTCAGATCTCTAAGGTAGAATTCGGTATAATACCGAAACCTAGAAATTGGGACATGAGAAGAACTCTTTTGATTTGTCGAGTGCTGTCCACTCCTAAGTAGAAAACGAGGACGTATCAAATGACCATAATAGGAGAAAAGAGATGTTTGCCTTAACTGAATCGCAGTTGGATCATGCCCGGATCCTGACAAGAGAGGATATACC
>NZ_JBQKLJ010000114.1:0-479 GCF_052116285.1 Collinsella sp. Sow4_E3 | reverse complement strand
AAACTGAAGATGTTTTTCATTAACCACCTCATGACGTTGAAATTGCCCTAGTTTACCAAAGACCTTACGGGGAGCTGTTCCTAGTTTTTCATAGATAGCTGTTCCAATAAAGTTAGGGTTCATTTTAAGTGTTTCTTTAATCATAATAGTTCCTTTCAGGGTATAAAAAATCAAGCCATAGCTTGAGAGTAGTAATATCTTGTAATAAGGCGACGGTAATGGTTTCCGTATAGAAGAATCTCGCCATGGGGATAGTTTGCTTCACGTAACTTTTGAAGCTTTTCGGCTAATAATGTCATTGTTTGTTTATAGAGCAAATCCAGTAAGTTTTGATCATAACGATAGACACCCACTGAAAACATAAAGTTTTGATAGATTTGATTTAAGATTTGTTCACAATAAGTCATAGTTTCCTTTCTAATAAAATAAAAGCTACCGATTTAAGAGGGAAAACCAGTAGCTTTTGCGCTAAGAGATGA
>NZ_JBQKLJ010000113.1:0-482 GCF_052116285.1 Collinsella sp. Sow4_E3 | reverse complement strand
GACCAGCGACGCACGCTGTATGACCTCGGGACCATCCGGCGTGTCGCAGCAGAAGCACAACTCAGATCGTCGTGATATGCTGCGCCTAGTTGCCCATCAGTGCGCCCTCGCACCGGTGGGCATTATGCATGTAGGGGGGCGACAGATGGGGACCTCTGACTGTGGCTGGTGCGACCAGTGCGGACACCCCCTACGACCCGGACGACACGGCACCCCATGGTGCCCCGAGTGTGACCGATGAAACGCCCATGCAGTGAACCTGGGTGCCCACTACTGGCACGTAAACCCGCAACCCACTGCGCCAACCATCGCCGCGAATCGCCCACCTACCTCACCCGCACCAACCCCGAGCGGGAACGCCGAGCGCGCACCGTCGCAGCATGGCGAGCCGAACACGGGAACTGGTGCCCCGGATACGGCGACCACGCCCCGCACCCAAGCGACGACCTCACCGCCGCGCACATCGCCGGCGCACAACTCGA
>NZ_JBQKLJ010000112.1:0-482 GCF_052116285.1 Collinsella sp. Sow4_E3 | reverse complement strand
ACCGCTCCGGGCCCGCGGGATATCCACGTGTCGCTAATATAAATTAATCGATATCATGAATAGCGCTCTCATGTCGCAATTCGGGTATCTCATACCGCGGCACAGCGTGTTTCACTGTGCTCGCGATCAGATGCTCCTCACTCATTAATAAGTGAATTCTCTTGTTTGGATCGGATGAATGATTGCTATCATTCTCTATTTAATCGCAGAAAAGAATCGAGTCTGGAAGAGAACCTCTTCCATCTCTCTCCTATCGCTATGCGGCTCTCAAGGTACGCGGGTGCGACCCCGGGGACCGGGTGCTGCGGGGACGTATCCGGGCCAGACATCCACCGGACGGGCTCCTGCCCTCCATTCGAGTTAAAGTGTTCTCTCTCTAAGAATGTATCTCCCTAGAAAGGAGGTGATCCAGCCGCACCTTCCGGTACGGCTACCTTGTTACGACTTCACCCCCCTCACCCTCCACACCTTCGGCGCCTCCC
>NZ_JBQKLJ010000111.1:0-485 GCF_052116285.1 Collinsella sp. Sow4_E3 | reverse complement strand
GTGAAGTTAACGATTGTGTCTATGCACCAGTCACTTTCTACGTATCAAAGAGTAGTCGCCCAACATTTACTAAATCAAAAAGAGCAAAAATTCTAACTTTAGAGCTTATTTCATTTAATTTATAGATTACTTAATAAGTAAAGTTTTCAGGACCATTAGCTCAGTTGGTTAAAGCCAACCGCACGGTTAGTTCACAGGTTCGAGTCCTGTATGGTCCATAGTAAAACACCTGCCTCTTTTTCTTACGAGAGGTGTGTGTTTTTTGTTATGTGAATATTTTTTTGTTGAAAAATAGAACAAACGTTCGTATAATGTTTCTGATAGGAGAGTGTATCAGATGGTGAGACGAACGAAAAAAGAGTTTAAACCTTACAACGATTATGTTGACCGTCCTTTTGAATTAAAGTGGCCAACGGCGTTTCCGTTGGGCGAATTGACTGAAGCAATAAAGAGTACTGATGAATATCATGCTCGCAATATTGATA
>NZ_JBQKLJ010000110.1:0-485 GCF_052116285.1 Collinsella sp. Sow4_E3 | reverse complement strand
GCACAGTAGGAGACTAATTTACGCTTAACTTCCTTACGAATTTCGTCAATATTAGAAGGAAGATTTGGATTCTCACCTAGATCATCTAATGATGAGTCTTGAACTTTCATCTTACATGCAGTTACATAGACGAATAATTCATCAGGTTCTGTAAACCAATGGTTATCCATCAACATTGTTTCAAATAGGTAAAGTGTGTATCCTATGATTAAGCGTCCATTATAGGTTACAGAAGGTGCAGCATCCTTATTATAGAAGATAAATGATTTCTCAGCATATGCACCATAGAATGAGTTGGCTAGTAGCTTAAGAACCTTTTGACGCTGATCTAGTACCTTTACTCGAATATCAGATTTAGGTACACCGGAGCCAATAAGTTTAATCATCTCATTCTTAACAACTTTACGCTCATCCATAAAGTATGCAAGAAGTTTACAGATAATACTATCATAGCTATACTGGTTCTTATAGAGTGTACCATACCC
>NZ_JBQKLJ010000109.1:0-488 GCF_052116285.1 Collinsella sp. Sow4_E3 | reverse complement strand
GTAGTAAACCGCCCTGCTCCTTCCACCGGCAATAACACCATCCAATCTCCACTTCCGGGAATTATTTTGGATATTCGCTGCAAAGAAGGCGATACCGTGAAGAAAGGACAAACACTTATGATTCTTGAAGCGATGAAGATGGAAAACAACATTTTGGCAAGCGCGGATGGAAAAGTAAGTCAAGTGTTAGTTCACAAAGGAGACTCCGTCCTCGAAGGAGCTAATTTAATTGTAATCGAATAAAAACAAGAAAAGAATGAACACATTATTATCACTAAGCGATAATTTACAGACTTTTTGGGGATATACCGGCTTCGCCAACGCTGAACTCGGGCATATCGTCATGATACTCGTTGGTTTGCTATTCATTTTTTTGGCAATTCGATTTGAATTTGAACCGCTGTTGCTTATACCCATTGGCTTTGGGATGCTTATCGGCAACATCCCGTTCAATGAAGCGGCAAACTTAAAAGTGGGAATCTACGAAG
>NZ_JBQKLJ010000108.1:0-498 GCF_052116285.1 Collinsella sp. Sow4_E3 | reverse complement strand
GGGTATTGGTGCTCATGGGTGTCTCATCTCTCGGCCGCAGTGTCCGCAGTGTCCGTCGTGGTACATGTGGGTGGGGTAGCGGGGCTGACCGTCGGTGTCGTAGCCCATCACCCCGTGGAGGATGGTGAGTGCTCGGCAGGCCACGGAGTGCCCCGCGGCGGTCGCGGACATCGCCGACGACGATGGCTAGATCAGCCATGATCGGCCCCTCTCTCGGTCGTTTCGTGTACGGCGATCCGGTGGGGCACGGTCTGCCGATCGGCTTGCGTCTTGCCCGGACAGTGCTGCCAGTTGTGTGTGCGTGCGCACCCGCACGCGAGCATCGGCATGGGTTTGCCGCAGTAGTCGCAGGGCCGGTGTCCATTGACGCACGGTCCGAGAGCTGCTTCGAGGTCTCGATCACTGAGGAGGTCGAGGCGCTGCCTCTTGGTGTGTCCGCAGTCGATGCATTCCCAGACCGCACTGCTCCGCTTCGTGCCGTAGGGGCCCGTCCAGCCC
>NZ_JBQKLJ010000107.1:0-499 GCF_052116285.1 Collinsella sp. Sow4_E3 | reverse complement strand
CTCTAGAGGTTTTATTTACTGAAGTATTGGTCAGTTTGCTTGTATCGACTCTGTATTTCTGGATTTCTCCCTTATCTTACGCAAGTAGCGAGTTGATTGCACGAACCTCTCCAACCATTTGGGATGTTGTCATTGCTATTGCTGGTGGGATAGCAGGTGTCATTGGTTCAAGGAAAAAAGAAGCAAACAATATCGTGCCAGGAGTAGCCATCGCAACAGCTCTAATGCCACCTATCTGTACTGCGGGGTATGGTTTAGCTAATGGAAATGTACGATATTTATTTGGGGCTCTCTATCTTTTCTTGATCAACTGTGTCTTTATCATGCTAACCAATATTATTGGAACAAGAATTTTGATGAGAAAATCTCCCTTAAGTTCATTTAAAGAGCTAAACATTAAAATGAGAATTGGGTTGATATTCTTGATTGTATTATTGGTCCTTCCAGCAAGCTATTCAGCAGTCACTCTGACGATGGATCAAGCGCGAAAAGAAGGGAT
>NZ_JBQKLJ010000106.1:0-506 GCF_052116285.1 Collinsella sp. Sow4_E3 | reverse complement strand
CTTTAATTGGACAGTTTTGGATACCTGTCCGGTTACCATTGGAGATAATGCCATGTTGGGCCCAAATGTTCAATTCTATACAGCTCTCCATCCCCTCAATGCTCAGGAGCGAATAGCAGGACCAGAATATGGGGCTCCCATCACCATTGGTGACAATGTTTGGATTGGCGGAGGGGCTATGATTTTAGCTGGAGTGACATTGGGAGATAATGTGGTCGTTGGAGCAGGCTCTGTTGTGACCAAGTCCTTTGGTAATAATGTTGTTATTGCCGGAAATCCAGCAAGAGTTATCAAAAATATAGACTAAGACCTCAAGTAAAAAACGAATAATTCAGTATTTTCACAAGCATTTTTTCTATAAATCTGGTAAAATAGAAAAAACAAAATAAGAGAGGTTTTACCATGGGAAAATTCCAAGTTATTTCGCATCCACTCATCCAACACAAATTGTCTATTTTGCGTCGTAAAGACACATCGACAAAAGATTTTCGTGAATTGGTGGATGA
>NZ_JBQKLJ010000105.1:0-510 GCF_052116285.1 Collinsella sp. Sow4_E3 | reverse complement strand
ATATTCGTGATCATGTTTAAACTTATCAAATTTAAATAGATCACTTCGACCACCTGCTGCATTTACATGACCATCACCATTAAACTTCCTAGCAATAGCCGATACATCAATACTATTAGGAACACTCCGTAGAGACATTGAACCATATGAAGTATTAATGCTAATTAGTGCATCATAACGCTCCTTCTCATACATATTAAGATCAGCAATCCCAAGAATAGCAGTACGTGGCATATCCCATACTACAAATACCTTAAAGCCATTAATATCGAGCATTAGATAGTCATCTTCATCAAAGATACTATCCAAATACTCAGTTAAAGCTTTATATGTAGAGAAATTTCGAAAACCTGATTTCTGGAGATACTTTCTTAAGAATTCAATTTTCTGAAGAGCGATAATAGAATCAAATGGGAAATACTCATCTGATTTAATCCTGTTACTTTTTATCCCATCAATAATAACTTTAAAGCTATCAAGTTTAGAGATAATTACATCATACATGAAAGC
>NZ_JBQKLJ010000104.1:0-520 GCF_052116285.1 Collinsella sp. Sow4_E3 | reverse complement strand
CAAAAGCTAAGGGAATTAGACTGAAATCGAGCGGCCATGTCCAAGAAAGAATCAACAAAAAGAGGCTATAAATTAAACTGACACCTAAGGGATAATAGAAGAGATAACCGTAACGTTTAATCACTAAGATGGGAAGGATAGTATAAACTAGAGGCACAAAGAGAATTTGACCAAAAAAGGGTGAAAATAAAAGGTAAATGAGAGGGATGACTAGAAAAGAGACTGCGACGATAAAGGTTTCTAATTTCCAATGTCTGCTAGTTTTCATACTTACTCCTTAAAAAAGAAAGCTTTTTTACTAGTATATGAAAAAAATCACAAAATAAAAAGAAAAATCTTGTATTTTTGAAGAAATAAGTGTGACATCTGGAAGAAGCATATCTAAAAAATGAAAAAAACGCAAAGATTTGCTATAATAGCTTAAGAAAACCAAAGGAACAGAGACTCATGAAGAAAATTCTTATCGTTGATGATGAAAAACCAATCTCGGATATCATCAAGTTTAATATGACCCGAGAAG
>NZ_JBQKLJ010000103.1:0-526 GCF_052116285.1 Collinsella sp. Sow4_E3 | reverse complement strand
GTTTTTAGCTTTACCATTCCACTCATGTTATTTGGGGTCTATCGCCCCAACGATTTACCATTTGAAACCTACCTCAAGTACCGTTTTCATTATGAACTAACGGTGCCAGACCGCACATTTACTGGAAGAAAAGGAGACCAACGTGAAAAAATTAAAACACTCAATGAAACCAAAGACACCTTCTAATGACCAAAAGCAAAAGACGAAAACACAGAAGCAGGAGTTCAGACCTTCTACCGTAAATACGTTAGCCTATCAAGGGCTTTTTCAGAATGGCCTTATGCAGGTCAGTCCAAGCTATTTCTCACAAACCTATCTTTTAGGAGATGTTAATTATCAAACAGTTGGCTTAGATGATAAGGGAGCTATCGTGGAGAAATATTCCGATTTAATCAATTCACTGGATGATCAGACCAATTTCCAACTGACTATTTTCAATCAAAAAGTTAATCTGGAAAAATTCCGTAAGAGTATTCTTTATCCCTTGCAGGAAGATGGGTTTGATGCTTATCGTGATGAATTGAAT
>NZ_JBQKLJ010000102.1:0-526 GCF_052116285.1 Collinsella sp. Sow4_E3 | reverse complement strand
ATGGTGCCGCACGCGTGGCCTGCCAGCTTGCGCGCCGCCTTGGATCGCGCCGCCTTGGGGTTCTTGATGAGGTGGTGCTCGTCAAGGATCACGGTGCCCCGCCCGTCGAACAACGCATTAAGCTTGTCCACGTCGCGGGCCATGGTGTCGTAGCTCGTCACTAGCACGTCATGGGGCCGGGGCTCAGTGGCCAACAACGCGGCCCGCTTGGGGCCCATGTAGCGCCCCACGTGCAGGTGTGGGGCCCATGTGGCCCACGCCTCAACCCACGCCGTGACCACCGACGCCGGGCAGACCACGACGACGGGCAGCGCGTCGGCCCCAACTTCGGCCACGGCCAGCACGCTTGAAGCGGTCTTGCCCGTGCCGGGCTCGTCGTTGAGCATGAGCCGCCCGGTACGTGCGAACTGCACGGCAGCGGCTACCTGCCACGGGTAGGGGGTGAGCCCGGGCGGGTGGTTGTAGGTCAAGCCCCCCGCCCAAGCTTCGAGCACGTGACCTTTCAGCGAAGCGGCCAGCTTGGCGG
>NZ_JBQKLJ010000101.1:0-535 GCF_052116285.1 Collinsella sp. Sow4_E3 | reverse complement strand
CCTACCCACTGAGTGGCTACAGGACAACATGGCTATCTACAATCTAGATGGTACTCTAAAAGTTGTTGATATTATCACCAACGTATTCAACCAGCGTGTTGATATGGAAGGCGTTGAATTCCTAGAGGATTCTGCTGACTATGGTAAGCAAACTGGTCATACTATTGAGACCTCTTTCAACGTTCACCCAACTGGTAACTTCAGTGGTTCTCCCACCGAATGGCTAGTTGAACTACGTCGTGTAATCGACAACGTTGCTAACCGTCTTAAGAACAAGCGTTTCTACAGCAAAGGTTATTTCGTAATCTTTGGTAATCCTGTAGACACCGCTCTACTTCCAAATGTAGAATGGACTTACAACGCTAACTCTGGTGATGATCTAGAAGGCGTTGAAGGTGTTGACTATTCCTACGGTTGGATGTCTGGTGGTGCTGCTCGTTATAAGATCGTTTCTGGTCAGAACGTTCCAGAAGGTAAGCTACACCTCTTCTTCGTACCACAGGTTGAAGATCAGCGTGTTTATGTTTACTACCCC
>NZ_JBQKLJ010000100.1:0-541 GCF_052116285.1 Collinsella sp. Sow4_E3 | reverse complement strand
CGACATTGATGACTTCGTGGTTTGGATGAACTGGCAACCAAGTCTTATCAGCCCTTGAAAATCCTGCCTGCTGACCTGCTGTCCATTGCATTGGTGTTCTCGCATTGTCACGTCCTATTGCACGGATACTATCCATAATCGATTCCAAATCTTGTCCTTCTTCCAAGGCTTCCTTGGCATAATTGACAGACTCAATGTCCTCAATTTCGGTCAAATCAGCAAATGGATAGTTGGTCATGCCGATTTCTTCTCCTTGATAGATATAAGGAGTTCCTCGCATCAGATGCAAGAGAATAGCAAAGGCCTTGCCAGATTTTTCACGGTATTCCCCATCATTTCCCCAAATAGAGAGGACACGAGGCAGATCATGATTGTTCCAAAAAAGCGAGTTCCATCCTTGACCCAGTTCCAACTCTGTCTGCCATTTGGTGAAAATTTCCTTCAAAGCCGGAACATTCAATTCTGTCTCATAGGTCCACTTCGGCGCATTTGGTTTGTGTTGCAAACCGATATGTTCAAATTGGAAAACCATGGACAACTC
>NZ_JBQKLJ010000099.1:0-550 GCF_052116285.1 Collinsella sp. Sow4_E3 | reverse complement strand
GTCTAAATCTGCACCAACTGTTGCTTTTTTAATTTTGGCCATGTCAATTTCATAGAAAAGAAGGGCAAAAATCAAGGATACAACCGCACACGCTACCAAATTAAGACCAAGTGATGCCGCTAAAGTAAAACCAACAAAGAATGGGACAAAGTCTGTTACTTTATCAACAATTTGTTTTAAAAGAATAGCAATCCCTACACAGGGAAGAAGAGCCCCAACTGTAAAGAGGGTTTTCATAGCAATGCCATCCATCGGCAAAGCATCTTGAATAGCTGTTACTGCAGAAGCACCTAGTTTACACATGATAAGAGTTGGTAAGAATGAGAAGATAAAGTGAGAAATCCAAGGTAGACCCCAATCAACCATATAGAGCTTTTTAAAGTCGCCTTTTTCAACAGCTTTCCAACCAATATGCTGCCAAGCCAAGTTAAGAGTTGCTGTACCATAGAAAAGCACAGTACCTACAGTACCAACCAGGGTACCCATTGATTTGGCTAAGTTGGCTGCTTCAGCTGTATCTGGTGAAATCCCTTGAGCATGGATAGCTACC
>NZ_JBQKLJ010000098.1:0-558 GCF_052116285.1 Collinsella sp. Sow4_E3 | reverse complement strand
GTCTGTGTCCTGAAATCCATCTTCTCCTCCTTGCAATATAAAACACAAAAATAGCCAAAACTCCCGAAAATTACATGCCAAAAAGGCACACAATTCCCATGAACTTTGACCATCATGTTATTGTTAAGTTTATTGTATCAAATATGACATAAAAGTCAATAATTGTTGATTAAACTTTTAGATTCCTTGACAACAACTGTCAACTAGATATACTGACAAGCGACTCCGTCTTTATAGGCCATGTCAATCATACCACCGCCGAGACACTCTTGTCCATCGTAGAAGACAACAGCTTGACCTGGTGTGATGGCACGTTGTGGTTCATGGAAAATCACTTCAGCCTGATTACCAGAAACCTTGACAGTCACTTTACTATCTGGTTGACGGTAGCGGAACTTAGCGGTACATTCAAACTCGAATTCTTCAGGCATTTTCCTTGTAAAATGAACTTGACTAGCCTGTAAAGAAGTTGACATCAGTGATTCATGATAGAAACCTTGACCAACATAGAGAATATTTTGCGCCAAATCCTTTCCGACTACTAACCAAGGTTCATTG
>NZ_JBQKLJ010000097.1:0-564 GCF_052116285.1 Collinsella sp. Sow4_E3 | reverse complement strand
GTTGGCTTAGAAGCAGCCATGCATTCAAAGAGTGCGTAACAGCTCACTGGTCGAGTGGACATGCGCCGACAATACACGGGGCTAAGCTGGACACCGAAGCGGCGGGATTTTGATTTTCAGAATCGGTAGGGGAGCTTCCCATGGGCGGAGAAGCCGGAGGGCGACCGACGGTGGAGCGCATGGGAGTGAGAATGCTGGCATGAGTAGCGAGAGACGAGAGAGTAACTCGTCCGCCGTGAACCCGAGGTTTCCTGGGCAAGGCTAATCCTCCCAGGGTCAGTCGGGGGCTAAGGCGAGGCCGGGAGGCGTAGCCGACGCGCAGCAGGCAGACATTCCTGCACCGCGCACGCGGCGCTACGACCGACGGGGCGACGGATGGGGGTGGCTCGGCGGGGTTCTGGACGTCCCCGTGATGGAGCGCGGCCCGCGGACCAGGGAAATCCGGTCCGCAGAAGGGCGAGGCTCCGGACGAAGCACTTAAGCGAAGCGAGTGAGCCCGAGGTCCCTAGAAAAACCCCTAGGCAGGCGCGTGCGCGCCCGTACCGCAAACCGACACAGGTGGGT
>NZ_JBQKLJ010000096.1:0-568 GCF_052116285.1 Collinsella sp. Sow4_E3 | reverse complement strand
GAAGCCAAAAGTCTCGCTATTGATTATATGGAAAGAGTTGGAATACCAGAAGCTAAGAAACGCTTCAATGAATATCCTTTCCAATACTCGGGCGGAATGCGTCAACGGATTGTTATCGCCATTGCCTTGGCTTGTCGTCCGGATGTTCTGATTTGTGACGAGCCAACAACGGCCTTAGATGTGACGATTCAGGCACAAATTTTGGACTTGCTCAAGGAATTGCAAAAAGAGTATAACTTTACTACCATCTTTATCACACATGACTTAGGTGTAGTAGCAAGTATCGCAGATAAAGTCGCAGTTATGTATGCTGGTGAAGTTGTTGAATTCGGTACCGTTGAAGACATCTTTTACGATCCACGTCATCCCTATACTTGGAGTCTCCTCTCGAGTCTTCCTCAACTGGCAAACGCTAGTGGGGAACTCTTCTCCATTCCTGGAACTCCACCATCTCTCTTTACTCCGGTAGTTGGGGATGCCTTTGCACCACGTTCTGAATTTGCGATGCAAATCGATTTTGAGGAAGCACCACCAATTATTCATGTAAATGATGTCCACTGGGCGAAAA
>NZ_JBQKLJ010000095.1:0-570 GCF_052116285.1 Collinsella sp. Sow4_E3 | reverse complement strand
GACCCATGACCGGGGAGAAGAACTTAGAATGAAACTGATTGTATCAAGGGAAACTGGTCAACTCCTTGGAGCTCAACTCTTATCAGCTATGGATTGCTCTTATCTTCTCCAGTGCTTGGTGCAGCCGATCCGATTGGGTATGACAGATTTGGAGATTGCTTTTCAAGATTTTCTAATGACAGTAGGGCAGACCAATCCCTTCTACCATCTTCATAAGGCCCTTTTGATGAGTGCCTCAGCAAGGGAGGTATAATGGAACTAGCCGCTATTTTTGAAAAAGCTGAAGCCAATGTTTATCGCCTCCTACTGATCTTAAAGGCTTCTCCTAATCAAATGTATCTCAAGCAGTTAATGGAAGAAACAAGTCTGTCACGATCAACCTTGCTAAAGTATATTTCACTTTTTAACGAATTAGCAAGGAAGGGATCTCTAGCTACTGAAATAAGAATAGACGAGGATGCTTGCTGGCTTGAGATGGATCCTGGACTGGAATGGGCATCCGTAATAAATCTTTTCATCCAATCCTCAAGCCCTGTCTCTTATACACATCTCCGAGCCCACGAGACTTCT
>NZ_JBQKLJ010000094.1:0-579 GCF_052116285.1 Collinsella sp. Sow4_E3 | reverse complement strand
GTTGAAACACCTACTTGGTTTCCTTTAGTAGATGAATCAGGTAATTTCCCTATCTATGATGAGCCAACAACAATCGGGACTGCAGTAAGTATTAAACCTGATGTAAGCACTGAAACTACAACTGATTATGGTGATAGTGTTGCACAAGATTCAACTGTATCCTTTGGTGGAGCTGAAATTGGTATGGAAACGAACGGATATGAAAATCAAGTTTTAGCAACAATTACAGGAGCAAAAATGGTAAAAGGCGGGGTGCTACGTTCGGGAGATGATATTGCGCGCGATGGAGCTTTTGCATATAAACGTTTAAAATCTAACGGAAAGTACCGATATACAATTTTTTATAAAGGTAAATTTGCCTTGACATCGGATGAAACATCCACTCGTGAAGGTAGTTCGGTTACGTATACGCATCCAGAATGGACAGGATCTTTTGTGGATGTTCCAGGATTAGGATATATGTATTCTGTGGATGAAGACGATGAAAATGTAGATCGGGAAATGATTAGAAACTGGTTCGTTAAAGTAACTGATCCACGTGAAGAGTCTGCAACTCCTGTCAGTGGTGTAACTTTAGAT
>NZ_JBQKLJ010000093.1:0-579 GCF_052116285.1 Collinsella sp. Sow4_E3 | reverse complement strand
GCTGACTGATCCCGATCTCGAGGTGGAGTGGCTACGATGATGAGCACGACGCGCTACTAGCGCCTGAGGCAGCAAAAAGCTGGCCCCCGCCACGGGGGCGGGGGCCAGTTGTGCGTGTCGGGGCGCAGTGGGCCCTCGACACTCAGCCACCGTAGGTCAGTCCTCGTCGGCGGCGTGGCGGGGTGCCACACCAGCATCGTCTCGGTAGCGGCGCAGCAGATACGCCACCAGCGCCGTCAACCCGGCCTGGACCAGCGTCCATGACCACTGGGGCGCGGTCGCGACCACCTCAGCCCACGACTCGGCACCCAGCACAGCAGGGGCAGCCGTCAGCACCCCGAGGAGCACGGCGACGCCGAGACCCTGCCACAGGGTTTGCCAGCCGCGCCGGGCCGCGATCCAGGGACGATCCTCAGCAGGGATCGGGGGCACCGGCACCGGTGCCGTCGTCTGGTCAGTCATCATCTAGTCCTCTCGTACAGGGGACGGCTCCGTGTCGTCCACCGGATCAGGGTCGAGCCACAGGCTCGGGTCAATATGGTCACGGATGCGGTGCGGGACGCGGGGCATCCGGCCCCA
>NZ_JBQKLJ010000092.1:0-589 GCF_052116285.1 Collinsella sp. Sow4_E3 | reverse complement strand
CATCTACCTGTTCGCTGGCTTCGGCATCGGCGCCGCCATCCCGGCCGACTCCATCGACCCCGACTACGGCATGATCTTCGCAGTCCAGACCATGGTGGGCGATTCCGTGCTCTTCAAGGTCATCTGCATCGCCTTCCTGATCACCCTGTTCGCCAACATGGCCGCCTGGTCCTTCGGCGTCAACTCCGTCGCCCGCTACGCCGCCGAGCACGGCAACATGCCCAAGGTCTTCGCCTCGATGATCTCCGAGGACGACATGCCCAACGGCGCCAACCTGGTCAACGCCGTCGTCGCCTCCCTGGTCCTCTGCCTGCAGCTCGTTCCCGTCGACGCCATCTCCGACGGCGTCTTCTGGATGCTCTTCGGCACCTCCGTCGTCTTCCTGCTGCTCACCTACATCCCGATGTTCCCGGCGTTCCTCAACCTCCGCAAGAACGACCCCAACCGCGAGCGCATCTTCACGTTCCCGTTCAAGGGCGCGATGATGAAGGTCATGCTGGCCATCCCCTGCATCGAGCTGATCCTGGCCATCGTCGCGACGCTGGTGCCGTTCTCCGCCGCCGAGATCGGCGAGAAGGTCCCGATGATC
>NZ_JBQKLJ010000091.1:0-605 GCF_052116285.1 Collinsella sp. Sow4_E3 | reverse complement strand
AATACCGAGTCCTCCACGCTGACCGATGGTGTAGTACATCAGTCCTGCGTGCTCACCCATATCGCGACCATCGACTGTCAGCATGCGGCCTGGCTGTGCGGGTAGGTATTGACCAAGAAATTCCTTGAAGTTTTTCTCACCGATAAAACAAATCCCTGTTGAATCTTTTTTCTTAGCGGTTGCGAGCCCTGCACGCTCTGCAATAGCACGCACTTCTGGCTTTTGCAAATGCCCCAAAGGAAACAGGGTCTTTTGCAACTGCTCTTGAGATAATTGGCTAAGGAAGTAGGTTTGATCCTTGCCGTTATCAGCTCCACGCAACATATGAACCAGCCCGTCTTCATCACTTGTCACTTGTGCATAGTGGCCTGTCGCCACATAATCTGCTCCCAAAGTCAGTGCATAGTCCAAGACAGCCTTGAATTTAATTTCTTTGTTACACATGACATCAGGATTTGGCGTCCGACCAGCTCTATACTCCTCAAGAAAGTATGCAAAGACTCGATCCCAGTACTCTTTTTCAAAGTTGACGGAGTAGTAAGGAATCCCAATTTGATCTGCCACTGCAGCCACATCTTTGTAGTCCTCTGTTGCTGTACAAAAGC
>NZ_JBQKLJ010000090.1:0-612 GCF_052116285.1 Collinsella sp. Sow4_E3 | reverse complement strand
CCTCGATGCGCTTGCGGGCCTCCCGCATGTCGGTGATGGCCTGATCGAGTTCGACTAGGTGGGCTAGTAGGTCGCTCACGATTCGTCACCCGCCTCGATCCGCTTGGCGCGCATGTCCGCCCCGGCGGTTCGTCCCTCGTCCCACGCCTCCGCCTTGGCCTGCCGGATGATGTCGGGCAGGACGGCGGAGAGGGCGAGGTCGGCCAGGTGTTGATCGTGAAGCTCGACCACGCCGCCCAGCTCGGACCAGTCACATCCCGCGCAGCGGATCGACCAGCTCGGCACATGAACATCAAAGTTGTGGCTCGCGATGGCCTCGGCGGCTCGCTCGCGCACCTCGTCGGTCAGGTATCGGTCGAGGTCACTCATCGTCATGCCTCCTCTTGCTGTGACGGGCGAGACTGCTGCCGTACGGGTCGGAGTCGTAGCGCTCGTGGGGGCACGGGCTGCCGTCGCTCATGACCGGACCTCCGTCCCGAGCCACAGCCCGACGCAGATCATGCCGATGGACAGCAGGACCGCGATGACGGGCACGATGATGTCGAGCACGATGCGGCGGGTCATGACGCACCGCCGAGCGCGGCGAAGTCGATCCCGGCGGCACGCATCGGC
>NZ_JBQKLJ010000089.1:0-618 GCF_052116285.1 Collinsella sp. Sow4_E3 | reverse complement strand
ATAATAGTCAGTAAAGACTACTCTATGATCATTACTGAAAATGCATCGTATCATAATAGGAACACCTTAATTGTTAATAGTATTAGCCCTACAAATAAATAATATATGTTTTCATATAGTATACGCTACACTCAAAAAAAAATAAACGCTTATAGAAATTAATCTATAAGGGTTTATTATATTAGCTACTAATTGACAGTAGGCGATTCATACTAGTAACGAACCATCTATTGTCTTTACACACCTTGATGAATTGTTCTATAGTTAATCCTTTACCCTTAATCTCATTAACGAAATCCCTTAAATCCTCTGGTGAATTTTTAATTGCTTCTGAGTTCATTTGGAAGTCAAGAGCAATATCGTATACTGCTGAGATATTTTCCATTACTGAGAATTTCCTTCTAGAATAGCATCAATAACTTTCTTATTGAAATCTGATGAATGCATTGTAATATCATAAGGATCAAAATACTTACCAAAGCGTGGAGTAATAGTAACTAGCATTGGTGGTATTTTATCTTTTACTGAGACTGGAATTGCCATTTCAAATCGTGGCTTTATATGGTAATCCTTATCAAAGAAACGTACAATATACTCCGATTTAGATGGAAAGAAGTC
>NZ_JBQKLJ010000088.1:0-620 GCF_052116285.1 Collinsella sp. Sow4_E3 | reverse complement strand
TGGGCCAGCATCAACAGCCAGGAGACGCTGCGGCTGGTGCGGGAGCTCGCCAAGCGTCAGGGCGTGGTCGTCGATGAGCAGGCGATCGCCCGCTCGGTGCTCGCCGGACTCACCCCGCTCGTGCGCACGGCCGTCGAGGCCGCAGTGAAGACCGGTGGAACCCCGCAGGCTGTCGCCGACGCGGTCGTGTCCCGGCTCGGCGACGCACTCAAGGACTGACGCGTGTCTCGCCGGACAGCGATGCTCGGGCTCGGCGTCCTATGGGTGCTGGTCGGGGTGTCGCTGCTCTACGCGGCCGTCCCTGCCCGCGCCGAGCTGATCGACCTGCCCGACTGGCTACGAGCCGCCCTGTGGGTCGCTGCCGGCGTGGTCGCGATCGCCACATCAAGCCATGTTCGGGCGTCGGTGTGGGGTCTGGCTGCGATGGCGCTGGTAGCCTCCGAACGGGTCGGCGCATGGATCGTCGCATGGATCGCCCACGACGGCAACGACCCGGCGACGAAACTCGGGTTGTATCTGATCGCGCTGTGGGCGGTGTGGATCACGGCCCGCATCCCCGCCGATCGGGAGGCATGATGGTGGGTACTGTCCTATCTGTGCTGGCGATCATGGTGTCGCCG
>NZ_JBQKLJ010000087.1:0-622 GCF_052116285.1 Collinsella sp. Sow4_E3 | reverse complement strand
CTGGCGTGGGGTGGCTGGCGCGTGGCGGGTCTGAGTATCCGCTGACGGTGAGGCCGGTGGGCCCTGGCCGTGTGGTTGCGCTGATCCCGTCCGGGCGGATCTCCAACAACAACCCTGGTGGGTGGGCGTCGGGCGACTCGCTGTTTTTCACGATGACCTACGAGGTGTGATGATGGCTGATCGGATCACGTGGCGCGGCTCCCTGCTGTCGCCCCGCACTCGGGACGCACTGATCGAGGCCGAGCGGCTGGCTGCCGCGATGCCCGAGTTCCGTGGCTGGCGGGACGGGTGGATCATCCGCCCCGGTCAGGGGTCGTGGCAGCCACGCAGCCCCTACTCGGGCTCGACCCACACCGGAGACGGCGTGGTCGACCTGTCGATCCGCCACCACCTCACCCCACCGCAGCGCAAGGCGGTGCTGAGGGCGTGTCGGCAGGTCGGGTTCGCGGCATGGCATCGGATGCCGTCCCGCTCATGGGTGGAGCATCACCATCTGGTGCTCATGCCCCCCGACCAGACCACCAACACAGAGGGGCTGGCTGCGTCGGCGATGGTGCAGGTGTCGCACTACCGGCGTGGCCTCGACGGGCTCGTCGGCAAGGACCGCGACCCGGACCCGTGG
>NZ_JBQKLJ010000086.1:0-628 GCF_052116285.1 Collinsella sp. Sow4_E3 | reverse complement strand
CATTCATGAAGAAGTGTTTTCAGAGATTGACTGTCTTCAGTGTGCCAATTGCTGTAAGGGACTGGGACCTGATTTGAAAGAAGCGGATATCACACGGATTTCCAAACATTTCCGTATGAAATTGCAGGAGTTCGAGGATGCTTATTTACAGGTAGATGAGGATGGAGATAAGGTTTTTCAATGCATGCCTTGTCCATTCCTAGGACCTGATAACCTTTGTGACATCTATGATATTCGACCTAAAGCCTGTCGTGAATTTCCCCATACGGATAGGAAGAAGATTTACCAAATTAATCATTTGACCATTAAGAATACCTTGATTTGTCCAGCAGCCTATCTTTTTGTAGAAAAATTAAGAAAAGAAATCAAGTAATGGATAATAAGTAAGAAAAATTACACCTTTTGATTGACAATCTTTTTGAAAACTGTTACACTAATCAAGTAATAAGTTTTTTGAGTCAAAGTATCAGTTTTATCTATGTTTTATCTCTTTAAAATTTTTTTACAAATAAACAAAAAAGAGGTAACTCAAAATGGCAGTAGGAACTGTAAAATGGTTTAACGCAGAAAAAGGCTTTGGCTTTATTTCACAAGAAAATGGTCCAGATGTATTTGCACACTTCTCAGA
>NZ_JBQKLJ010000085.1:0-643 GCF_052116285.1 Collinsella sp. Sow4_E3 | reverse complement strand
TCATATGATTGAGCAAGATTACTTTGAGGAGTATTATGCGGACAGTTCAAAATTAGTCCGCTAAGATAGCTTTCGTTGGACATGATTTAGCTGCCAATAAAATAGCCGGATCATCTGGGAACTGGCCTTCTAGGTCGGATTTTTCAGAAAAAATGACGATTCCGTCATTATCATAATCAAAAATATCAGAGTAGGTCTGACAGAGACCACAGGCAATGCATTTTTCAGGAATTAATTGAATCTTCATATTGCCATTTTAAACAAGATTTAATAAAAAAACAAGGAGAAACTAGTTATATGTCACAAGAACCATGGAATGATGAAATTTATAAGTCAGATGAGAAGAGTAGAAAAAGTAGAGCAGGAAAGAACGGAGCTGCTTCAAAAGTGTTTACCATCCTAGCAGTAGTTTTCCTAATCATTATAGCAGGTATCACGGTTACTGCTATTTATCTATCAAGTGGTGGTAGCAATACGGACTCTAGCAAGGAATTTTATAATCCAAATACAAGCGAAAGTAGCCAAACATCAACAACAGAAATTCAAACTACAACGGAAGCTATACCAGCAACGACTCAAGAGAAACCCCAACCTCCACGAACTGAACCAGGAGCTACTTTAACGGTAGAAGCAGGTGAAGGGA
>NZ_JBQKLJ010000084.1:0-655 GCF_052116285.1 Collinsella sp. Sow4_E3 | reverse complement strand
TGACAGCCTGACTGAGGGCGGGTCGCTTCTCGTCTCACTCGCTGGCTTGACCTTCGCTGCGGGATGCGCCGTGTGGGCGTTCACTCCCGCTCGTCGGGACTAGCTCAACCAAGGCGACACAAGACCGAGACCGACAGCGATCCGCGATCCCTGCGCGGTGTTGCAATCGGCGTGAGCTGGTGCCCAGTTGCTCTGCTCCCAGGTCAGGTGCGGATGTGTGGCTCGGGGCTTGATGTGCTGCACGGTGCACGCCTGCTTGTGTGGGTGGCGCAGGCTGTAGTCGATCGGCATGCCGCAGATGACGCATGGCAGGTCGCCCGCCTGCCCATGTCGGCGCACGAGAGCGAGCGCATCCTGTGCTCGCTTCCCGCCCCACTCAGCGGCCCCACCAGTCACCTGCGCAGACATGCGCGCTCACCGATCACACTCGGGACACCACGGCGCCCCGTCCTTGCCGTGCCGTAGGGGTAACCCGCATCGCTCGCACCAGCCACAGTCAGAGGTCCCCATCTGTCGCCCCCCTACATGCATAATGCCCACCGGCGCGAGGGCGCACTGATGGGCAACTAGGCGCAGCATATCACGACGATCTGAGTTGTGCTTCTGCTGCGACACGCCGGATGGTCCCGAGGTCATACAGCGTGCGTCGCTGGTC
>NZ_JBQKLJ010000083.1:0-669 GCF_052116285.1 Collinsella sp. Sow4_E3 | reverse complement strand
CAATCTCCTTACACACACCTTTAGCCAAAGTTGCCTTAGCTTGCTGATAGAAAGTCATACGTTCCATGGCAATCCCTTTTTGCACCAGAAGCCAATCTTCTTGTTCTTTCAGCGCTTCCAAATCCCGCTCTTTTCGCTCTCGCTCCAGCTTGCGAATTTCAAAGATAGCATTTGATGCGCTAAGCATCACGATAAATCCAAGGACTGCTAGTCCACCGATAATTTCACTCATTTACAATTCCCTCCAATTTTCTTTCATCCACTCAACAACCGCATCTCTTGGGTAGCGCAAGTGAGTGCCTTTTCCTTTGTCTATTACCGGGAAACCAGTGATATGCGTAACCCGTTGAAATTCTTTTTCGTTGTATATTCCAAGTAAATCCTTACACTGTTTTCCGTTAAGAATCAGAGGAAGTGCTACTTCAATGTTAAATATTTCAAACACTTCGACCAGCTTCACTTTTAGCTGATTGATGAAGCGAGATATGAGGCTTTCAGCAATATCATCCATTGCGTTACCGTCCTTTCTGTGCTATAATTAACGTATAAAATTTTTGATATGCCACTGTTGCCGCAGTGGTTTTTTGTTTGTTCACTCCTTTCTATTCTTGTTCCATATCCTTGGATTTTTTCTTGAAAAAATATAATTCAATATCTTCGCCTGAGATG
>NZ_JBQKLJ010000082.1:0-709 GCF_052116285.1 Collinsella sp. Sow4_E3 | reverse complement strand
GTACTGCGGGGCCAGCCCGTGGGAGGCCAGGGCGCCGCTGACCGGTGGACGGCACCGAGCCGTCATCGAGAATCGAGAAGGGGGAGGCCTCGCGGCCTCCCCCTTTTTCGTATTTGTATCGAGCTATGACTCTTGGTGGTCAATCTCTATATTCTGACGTCGCAATAGCCTATGGAAAGCCCCGATCCTATGCGAGGCCTATCGCAGGACTCATTCTTTACAGCCCCTAATTTATGACGTTCCCGTCGCTGGTTGCGTATTTATTGGATGAATCCGTCAATTTAAATTACAAAAAACCTTCTCTCGTTTTACGTTATTCGGCTTGAGATTGTGCTCCACTGGGGCCCGCCACTGTCTGGTGGGGCTCTATTAGCGTGTAACGGCGCTATAAGGGGAAACTGTTGCAATCCATCCCTTAGCTATTGTTCAATTCTGTTTTGGGAATATACCCAATACGTCTACATCAGATAGCAAGAACACCGAGGTCATATAGTCTGTCTGAGATTTATGATCGTCGATTAGACCCTGCCGTTTTCCAGGGTCTCATGGTTCATTTGTGAACAAAATATGGAGTGCGTGATTCCCGCCCGCGGGGCCGCTCCGGTCTGGCAATATATCTCCTTGCCGCGCGGCCCGGTCGGACCGGGAACCGGCGCAGGCGTGCACCTTGAGAACCGGATACTGCGAGGATGGACACACCAGATGTGTC
>NZ_JBQKLJ010000081.1:0-716 GCF_052116285.1 Collinsella sp. Sow4_E3 | reverse complement strand
GAAACGAGCAGTTGATGAGGATGATATTCCTTCACTCGTTCGCATTGCTGAGTTGGTCAATACTATATCCTTTTCCTTAAAGCAATTGTCGAAAGTTGTTATTATGGTAACGGATGGACCTGTTGCTGGTGCGGCAGCAAATATGGCTGTCGCTGCGGATTTTGTCATTTCATCAGAAAAAACAAAATTTATCCAAGCTTTTGTAGGAGTAGGTTTGGCCCCAGACGCTGGAGGGATTTTCCTCTTATCTCGCTCCATCGGTGTCAATCGGGCTAGCCAGTTAACCATGACAGGAGAAGCTTTACCAGCACAAAAGGCTCATGACTATGGTATTGTTTATAAAGTGGTTGAATCAGAAAAACTGGAAAAAACAGTGGCGCAACTGTGTAAAAAACTCTTGCGAGGCTCCATCAATTCTTACTCTGCTATTAAACAATTGGTTTGGAAGAGTGAATTTGAGAATTGGCAGGACTATGCCAAGTTAGAATTGGATTTACAAAGAGAATTGGCCTTTAAAGAGGATTTTAAAGAAGGAGTCATCGCTCACTCAGAAAGACGTCGTCCGGTTTTTAAAGGGAAGTAATGATTGTTCAATAGAAATATTTGACTTTCAAACTAATCTGTTGTATACTTTGAAAGTCAAATAAGATGGAGGGATAAAAATGGACGATCGTAAAATCAATGAGTATCTGACCGCGATCTTTAACAATGTCTTG
>NZ_JBQKLJ010000080.1:0-734 GCF_052116285.1 Collinsella sp. Sow4_E3 | reverse complement strand
CGCTACTCGGGGAGTCTCGAGATTGATTTCCTCTCCTCCGGGTACTTAGATGTTTCAGTTCCCCGGGTTGTCCTCCCCCCGCCTATGTGTTCAGCGGGGGGATATCCGTACCTCTACGGATGGGTTCGCCCATTCGGAGACCCCCGGGTCGAAGGATGTGTGCTCCTCGCCGGGGATTATCGCAGCTTGCCGCGTCCTTCATCGGCTCCCTGTGCCAAGGCATCCGCCGTGCGCCCGTGGTATCTTGCGGGACCGCTCCGGGCCCGCGGGATATCCACGTGTCGCTAAATTGAATTAATCGATATCATGAATAGCGCTCTCATGTCGCAATTCGGGTATCTCATACCGCGGCACAGCGTGTTCCACTGTGCTCGCGATCAGATGCTCCTCACTCATCAATGAGTGAATTCCTCTTGTTTGGATCGGATGAATGATTGCTATCATTCTCTGTTTAGATCGCAGAAAAGAATCGAGTCTGGAAGAGGATACTCTTCCATCTCTCTCCTATCGCTATGCGGCTCTCAAGGTACGCGGGTGCGACCCCGGGGACCGGGTGCTGCGGGGACGTATCCGGGCCAGACATCAACCGGACGGGCTCCTGCCCTCCATTCGAGTTAAGTTGATCTCTCTAAGAATGTATCTCCCTAGAAAGGAGGTGATCCAGCCGCACCTTCCGGTACGGCTACCTTGTTACGACTTCACCCCCCTCACCCTCCACACCTTCGGCGCCTCCC
>NZ_JBQKLJ010000079.1:0-776 GCF_052116285.1 Collinsella sp. Sow4_E3 | reverse complement strand
CGTGCCCCCTTCGTTGGTGATTTGTTGTTTAGTCGCTAGAAATCATATGACGGGGCGCGGGCCGTGTTCCGCTATGCGGTTGTCAATTTGCGAAAGAAATTATGCGTCACCGCAAAAGCATCGTGGGCATTGACCGGTGCCGACATGGGTCCAGGCGTGAACAGAGCTACGTCCCCTATTCACACTGCTCACACATACAGCAGCGGGCACGGATTCGATTGAAACCGTGCCCGCTGTCTGATGCTAAATTAATTTATCAAGCATGCGTTCTATTCCAGCGCAGTAATTAAATACGCTGGTACATAGATACTCCGATCAAGACGGCCGCGCTCGCGACCGGGAACTTTCGGCAATTGGATACGCGTCTGACCTGGGATATCCAAGCGAACAATAGGCCTAACCCGCGATAGGTCCCAGGCCAGGCGGGTATCCAATCGAAGGGGAAGGGCACTCCGGTGTGGAGGCAGCGGAGCGCCCGGGGAAAGCCCGGCCGGCCGGCCAGGCGGCCCCGTTCGCCCGGCCGGCCGGGCCTCCGGGGTGCGGCGGACTCCCGTGAAAGAGGGGCGCCGCGCCCCGGCAAGCCGGGCTATTAGGCGGACGGCTCCTGCTGCGTGATGCAGTGGATGTTGCCGCCGCCGTAGACGACCTGGTCGGACTGGACGCCGACGCACTTGTAGACGCCCTCGCCCCAGACCTCGTCGTAGATCTCCTGGAGCGTGTCGACGGCCAGCTGGTCGTTCTCGTCGCCGTACTGCGGGACGATGACGCCGTGGTTG
>NZ_JBQKLJ010000078.1:0-779 GCF_052116285.1 Collinsella sp. Sow4_E3 | reverse complement strand
CGACGCTGCCCGACTCACGGGCATACCACTCCGCACACTCCAAGCATGGGCGGCCAGATCACTCCTCGATAGGGGCGTCGCAGACCCCGACGACCAGCGACGCACGCTGTACGACCTCGGGACCATCCGGCGTGTCGCAGCAGAAGCACAACTCAGATCGTCGTGATATACTGCGCCTAGTTGCCCATCAGTGCGCCCTCGCGCCGGTGGGCATTATGCATGTAGGGGGGCGACAGATGGGGACCTCTGACTGTGGCTGGTGCGAGCGATGCGGGCTCCCCCTACGGCACGGCAGAGACGGGACGCCGTGGTGTCCCGGGTGTGATCGGTGAGCGCGCATGTCTGCTCGAAGCCGGGATGCCCAAATCTGCACCGCGACTCGGGTCGGTGCCCCACCTGCCGAGCAGAGGGGGAACTCACCCGCCGACCCCATGGCAACCCTTACGGCACCGCAGGGCACCGACACTTCCGTGCCGCAGTACTCGCACGTGATCCGGTCTGCGTGATCTGCGGACAATCCCCCTCAACCGTGGCTGACCACCACCCCGTGGAGAGGCGAGACCTCATACAGCAAGGACTCGACCCCGACGACCCGCAACACGGACGAGGGTTATGCAAACCATGCCATGACCGACACACCGCCGCCACCTCGCCCGGTGGATGGAATCGGCGCGACTGAACGCATCTGACACCCGAGCGGCTTGCTGTGACGGGTAGGGGGGTGGCCCAACGCCCCCCCCGGACACTGTTTCTATACACATCTCCGAGCCCACGAGTCT
>NZ_JBQKLJ010000077.1:0-817 GCF_052116285.1 Collinsella sp. Sow4_E3 | reverse complement strand
GCCGATAGTCGACGCTCACTTCCACTGCCCCCTCTCGAGGCCCTCGCGGCGCTCGGCTGGCAGCGCGTCAGCCCAACGCTGGATGGCCGCGAGGAACGCCGCCGCGAGCATCTTGTCGACCGTCTCGTTGCGGACGACGTCGTCCTTGCGGTCGATCACCGCACCCTCGAGGCTCTCGAACCTGTTGACGCACGCGCCTTCGTACAGCGCGGCGCTGCCCTCCGGCGAGACACAGTCGATCGCCAGCTTGGTCAGGATGGCCGAGAACGACGCGAGCTCGCGATCGGGCGTCACGTTCAGGATCCACCCCTTGTACTTCACCAGGTAGGCGCGCAACGCCTGGTCGCCCCACTCGGCGTCCGGATCCTGGAGCATCTGGGTCAGGAGGAACTGAGAGCCCGCGTCCAGGACGCGATAGACGTTCGTGAACTTGGCTCGCCGGAGTGTGGGATCGTCCGTCCAGGGAGCCGAGGCACCGTTCTGGCGACGGATCCAGACGTAGTGCCGCTCCTCGACGAACTGGATGTACCTCAGTGCCTCGTCGACGTTCATGGAGCCACCACTCGGACACCGAACTTCTTCAGAGCGGCGTCACAGTCCGGGCACGGCGCGCACGTCGAGTACATCGTCCACGGCAGCGCGCCAGTGAGCTCGAGGTGCTGGCCGAGAGCGTTGACTTCAGCGTGCGTGGCGATGCAGTCGCTGTAGTCCGTGAAGGCAGGCTTCTCCTCGTAGGACTTGCGGCCACGTGGGCAGGCCCCGTCGAGGCAGTGATCCATCCCGAGAGGAGAGCCGTTGTAGCCTGTGCCGATGATCC
>NZ_JBQKLJ010000076.1:0-855 GCF_052116285.1 Collinsella sp. Sow4_E3 | reverse complement strand
ATGTATGGCTAGGTGGAACAGATTCAAACGGAACAAGAATTCATATTCCTGTTGGCCCAAATGATGGAAATCCATCGAATACCTGGGGAACTGGATACTAAGAATAACTTTCTTTGAGTCGCCTTCCCAAAGGTGACTCTTTTTTTTGTTATTTAATTAAAATTAACAATATGGCAACCAGCTGATGATCAGGCACATTTACGTGTTTGTAAGTGAAAAAATCTTCTTAAACTTGTTTTTATGCTGTATTTTAAATAATTTCATGAGATATTTTTATTGCATACGATACATTTAGATGTTATATTAAGTGTGAGGAAAGGATATCATTACCTCGTTTTCTAGTCTAGCTTTAGATCATTATTTACAAGCAAAGTGGGAATTGAGTGCACCCACGTTCCCCAGCAGGTGGGTTAACCTAGCGTTGGTCAGCATGGGACGGTATCCATGATTTGCACTCTTTTTTTTTATGTCTAAAATTATAGAGGAGTTGTAAAAATGCCTAAAGATTTGCAGAAAACATACAACTTATTTTTATCAAATCTTGATGGCAAAATGGCTGTTATAACAACGCCATTTGTTAAACTGGACTGTTTTTATGTAAAATTTGACATCTTACAACTCCCACATTTATTGGGTTTACACAAAATTTATAAGGATTCACCTAGAATAATTTGTCAAAAATTGAATGATGAAGTTATTACATATAAACATCTGCAAAGGCACAGCAATTTTGGTACTATAAAAGATCGAGTAGAGCTATTTGAATTTATTCTAGAAATATTTTTAGAGGGATACAATGATTCAGTGATATATGTGTCTGAAGCAGATAAGTTTGGTTCATCTATGAAGCTAGAC
>NZ_JBQKLJ010000075.1:0-870 GCF_052116285.1 Collinsella sp. Sow4_E3 | reverse complement strand
CGCGAAGCTCCTCGCTCCAGGGCTCGAACTTCTTGCGGTACTTGGGCCAGAGGGACTCGGGGTCCTCCTCCTCCTCGAGCACCGCGGAGCAGGTGCGGCCGGGGGACAGGAGGCACTGGTCGGTGACGACGAGGGTGCCCTCGCCGTCGACGGTGATGGAGCCGCCCTCGAGGATCATGTCGTCGGGACGGTAGCGGCGGCAGCCGGAGAGCTCGGCCATCTTGAGGGCGATCTGCTCGTCCTTGTCCCACGGGAAGTAGAGGCCGTCGATGAGGCCGCCGTAGCCGTTGAAGTGCCAGTGGTTGGCGCGCTTATCGCCCTTGCCGTTGATGACGTAGGTGGCGCCGGTGTCGCGGAACCAGGCGTCGTCGGTGGTCATCTCGACGACGGTGACGTTCTCGTCGTTCTCGAAGACGGCCTTGCAGTTGGCGTAGTCGACCTGGTTGGCGCACATGTAGACCGGGGTGAACTCGGAGATGGCGCGGGCGATGGCGGCATACTGCTTCTGGGCGGGCTTGGCGCCGTGGGCCCAGGTGTCGGTGCGGTGGGGCCAGCCTATCCACACGCGGTCCTGGGGGGCGAACTCGGCGGGCATGAAGAAGCCGTCGGCCCTCGGGGTGGACTCGGACTCGGTGATCGTACGCATAAGATTTCCTCCAAACCGAACGATCGTCTGCCGCGGGCGGGCTGCCCGCGGCCTAGGACCAAGAGATGGCGGGCGCCCGTCCCCCGGCAGAGGTCGGGGCGCCCGGCGCCGGTTTTCACGGGGTCGCACCGGCGGGCGACGACGTAGCCAGGTGCGCGGAGACAGGGCGCACGAGGGATACGGGAGAGGGGTCGGGGCGGTCGGCGGCTGCCGGAGCTATCGCC
>NZ_JBQKLJ010000074.1:0-873 GCF_052116285.1 Collinsella sp. Sow4_E3 | reverse complement strand
CCCATCCCACGCGCTCATCGACATGCACCCACTCGCCCCCGTCGGTCTCCATGTGGTCGTGGTTGACCTCGTGGTCATCGCATTCACCCGGGATGCATGGCTCGAAGATGCCGACGCGGGGATGCTCCCGCAGTACCGCTTCCAGCGCGTCGAGCGCCTTCGGTAGGGCGGTGCTTGCATCCTCGACGGCAATCAGGCCGCAACCGCTCCACGCGTCGTAATCGCCAGTCGCGATAGGCGACCAGCCAGCCTCGGGGTGCTCGGCTTCAATGGCGGTGTAGGTGGGGCCATTGGTGGGGTCACCTTCTGCTCCCTCCCTGTAGCGCCAAGGTGCGGGGGGTGCGGCGTCCAGCAGGGCGCGGCGGCGAGCGATCCAACCGGCGGCGGACTCGACCATCTCGTCGGTCAGGTAGTCAGTCATAGCTGCCAGCTCCAATCTGGGGTTCCGTAGATGCCTGCTGCGAAGACGAGCAGGCAAGAGGTGATGATGATCAGGGCGAGTATGAGCACCTCGGCGGTGTGGTTGCGGTCAGTCATCGTCATCACTGCCGTCGCCGTCGCCACCGCCGTTGCCGTCGCCAGTGCCGTCGCCATAGCCGTAGCCAGTGCCGTCGCCAGTGCCGTAGCTATAACCGTCGCCGTAGGGCCAGACCTTGGCCAGCTCCAGGCCATCGATGTAGATGTCGCCGTAGGGCCAGACCTTGGCCAGCTCCAGGCCATCGATGGCGGACTCGAGGCGCGCCTTGGCCTCTACCATCGCTGTGGTCGAGGCGTCGACCTCGGCGAGTTGCGCCAGCAGTTTATGGCTCATGACTGCACCTCGATCGGGTCGCCGTCGATCGTGACGGGTCGGCAGGGTGTCGCCACGCGGGG
>NZ_JBQKLJ010000073.1:0-912 GCF_052116285.1 Collinsella sp. Sow4_E3 | reverse complement strand
GCACGACGAGCCGAGGCAGCCGGGCGACCTGCGACCCCGACCCTGCCGACATGGCAGCCGGAGCAACGCACCGACCTCGCCACCCCCGACCAGATCAGAGCCCACCGCGAGCGCCTACGCCAGGCGCTCCGCAACCGACAGGAGACATCATGACCTGGACCTGCTCCACCTGCGACGCCACCATTGCCGGTAGCCGCGCCGAGCACTGCGGCGCTAAAGGGCTAGCCTGCTTTGCGCTTTGGCCCGCCGTAGCCACGCCTGATCTGAACGCCGCGGCGTTTGAGAAGGCGCCAGACGGCAGATGGGTCAGCACTCAAGATCCGTCCGATCCGCTCAGTCCCATAGCCAAGCTTGTAGAGCCTCTCGGCCTCATCCCCGTCGATCCTGATGAACTTGTGGGTGGAAGCGGGCCCACTCCCATGCTCCGCATGCAGTCTGTGATGTTCCTCGGGGGACAGCACGCAGAGGTTGCTCGGATCGTTGTTGGTTCGATTCCCATCGATGTGGTGAACTTGCTCGCCGTCTTTCGCTCCGGCGACGACACGATGCTCGTATGCCTCGACGTACTCGCCGGGAAGACTCCAGCGGAGCCTGATGTACCCCTCACCGTTGATGAACCTACGGGGCTCTCCCGCCGGTGGTTCTTCGCCGTCCCTAAGTGTGCGAATTGGCTTGGCATAGGAACGAAACCGTTCCTTCCGGCAGGCATCACACCGCCTCCTTTGGTGAGCAGCTCCAGGGATGACTTGACCGCAGTCGACACAGATAACGTCCATAACCTCATTATACAGTGGTGGTGTCACGAAACCTTCACCAGCACCACCTCCGGCGACATGCACCGCACCGGGAAGCACGGGCAAATCACCGGCCCGGCCCGCCGCCGCTGCCTCACCGAGGCAGAGATGCTCGACC
>NZ_JBQKLJ010000072.1:0-945 GCF_052116285.1 Collinsella sp. Sow4_E3 | reverse complement strand
ACAAACCATCCCCACCAACCAACTCCACACCCACCACAAGAACCCACGCCGCGGCGACGTCCAAGCGACCGCCGACTCCCTGCGCGTCAATGGGCAGTTCCGACCCATCGTTGTGAACCGGGGGACGCATACGGGCCGTCCGATGGAGGTGTTGGCTGGGAATCACACGTTAATGGCGGCGCGTGATTTGGCGGAAGAGGGGGTGTCGGACTTCGCGGAGTTGGACTGCTACGTCGTGGACGTGGACGAGGATCAGGCAACGCGGATCGTCCTGGCGGATAACCGCACGGCAGACATTGGCTCGTACGATAACGAGGAGCTGCTGGCCTTGTTGGAAACCCTGGGCGACGAGTTGGACGACGTTGGCTTCGTCCTGGACTACCGTGCTCTCGCGGGCTTCGGCGCGTGGTTGGACGAGAAGTTCGACCACCAGCACCTGAACGACCGGGTGGGCTTCAACCCAACAGCGGAGAACATGACCCGGTTGCTGTACGAGACCGCGCGGAACATGGGGCTCCCCGCCATAGCGGTGTCGTGGTCGGAGACTCCGAAGACGTGAGCGACGTACCGACCGAAGGGAACGCTGTGATGGACTACGACTACATGACCGCAATGCTCGACTGGCTCGACCAGCATCCCGAAGCGAATGTGGAGCGCCTACCCGTGTCGGAAGTGTTCGGCCCGACAATTCAAGGCGAGGGACCGCACGCCGGGCGGACGTGCCACTTCATCCGCCTGGGCGGCTGCAACCTATCCTGCTCGTGGTGCGACACCCCGTATTCGACGGGGCAGCACGGCATCCCGCTTTCAACCGTTCCCCGGGTGATGGTGGACGATGTGGTTGCGCAGATCCCCCACGGAGCGATGGTGGTGCTCACCGGTGGGGAGCCGCTGATGCACGCACGCCGCGCCGGGTTTAGGGCGCTGCTCGTCCGGTTGAAGAAT
>NZ_JBQKLJ010000071.1:0-962 GCF_052116285.1 Collinsella sp. Sow4_E3 | reverse complement strand
CATCAAGGCGCTCGTGGATGGTCTCGTGAGCGGCTGCGGCTGGCGTCCGCACGGCTGGGTGCCGCTCCTGCCCGACGACGACGACACCCACCTCATCGGCCCCGACTGGCGCCCGCAGGCCGAGCGGTGCAAACCGGGGCACGTCCGGCTGACGCTCGTCTTCCAGGAGGTGGACGGATGAAACCCCCCATGCCCTACAGCGGCGGCAAGCAAGTCATCGCCGAGAAGATCGTCGCCCGCATACCTCCTCACGAGGGCTACGTGGAGCCGTTCGCGCGACTGCATCAGTATCTGATCGTCGCATGCAAGGGCGACCCGCGCAGAGCATCGAGACGACTCAGAGAGGAGCCCTGACATGGCGTGGATGCGCGTCGATGACAAACTACACTCCCACCCGAAACGACATCAGGCGGGACTGCGGGCGATGGGGCTGTGGGTGATCGCCGGATCGTGGTGCGCCGATCATCTCACCGACGGCCATGTCCCGGCCGGGATGCTACCCGCACTCGGAGCCAGACCTGCCGACGCAAGAACCCTCGTCCAGGCTGGACTGTGGGACGAGGTGGAGGGCGGATGGCAGTTCCACGACTGGGTGCAGATCAATCCGAGCAGGGCTGATATTGAGTCGAGGCGTGAGAGTGAGCGTCAGCGGGTCGCTGAGTGGAGGGCTAAAAGGGCGCAGCTCCGGGCCATCAAGGGCGGCGCGTCATGAGGTGCATGTCGCGTTGTATGTACGTCGTACGTTACGGCGTACGTCCGTCGTACGTACAGAAATGTTACGTCTCCCCCAACCCAACCCAACCCAACCCAACCCAAACAACTAAAGCTGGGCAGGAAAGCTCAAGCCTGTTTGTGGTTGAGAATTGTGGTTCAGCAAGCAAAAAAAGTCCGGTAGGTAGGGGCTCGCGATCTTTGCTTGCCGACCTCGCTACGCGACAAAACCGGGACGCAGCATGAGAGCC
>NZ_JBQKLJ010000070.1:0-1018 GCF_052116285.1 Collinsella sp. Sow4_E3 | reverse complement strand
CCGCAGTGGCGAGACCGTATGTACATCGTCTTCAACCGCAAGGGCGTGCCCGCCCCCGACGTGCGGCCGCGACCGCTGGCCTGGTGCGAGAAGTGCGGCACGGACGTGGCAGCCATGCAGTGGTGGAAGCGGCCCGGACGCCACATCGGCAAGTACGACCGCCAGTACATCTACGTCTGCCCCGAGGGCGATCACGGCAGGGTCGAGCCCTACGTCAGGCCCGCCGCATCCGCGATCGACTGGACCGACGTCGGCACGAGGATCGGCGACCGCACCCGACCGCTGGCAGCGTCCACGATGCGCCGAGTCGAGACCGGCCTGGAGATGCTGCTACGCGGCGACTTCGACCGCGACTTTGTGATGAGCGTCAACAACGGCGGGAGCTGTGGACGGCACTTCGGCCCAGCATCCCGACCACTCCCAACCCAGCTCGGCGTCGTGTCCTACCTCATGGGCGGCGCAGGTGACCAGAAGGGCACCAGCGTGCATGCACCGATGCGCACCCAGCGGGCCAGCGGCGCCGACTTCCTCGTCACGCTCCGCAGGCACGCCAAACCATCCAGCACGAGCGACCCACTGGCAACCTTCACAGGCGCTGGCTTCCACCACGGACTCGTTATCCCCTTCCGGCGCGGCTCTCGACCCTACCCCGCCGTCGCCGACCCGCTATCCACGATGGCGACACGAGACCAGCACGGCGTCCTGACGCCGGCGATCAACGTCGAGGACTGCTACTTCCGCATGCTGAAGCCACGGGAGGCAGCCAACGCCCAAGCCTTCCCGAGGCACTACATCATCCACGGCAATCAGGGTGAACAGCAGATGCAGGCCGGGAACGCCGTGGCCGTCAACGTGGCCCACTGGCTGGGTCTCTGTGGCGCACAAGCGCTGGGGGCAGCGGCATGACCACCGCCACCTACGAGTTCGAGCTGCCCCGCGCACTCATCGTGACCGCCAATGACCGCAAACACTGGGCGCGGCAGGCCAGCCTCGTGCGCAACCTCCGCCAGATGGCGGC
>NZ_JBQKLJ010000069.1:0-1085 GCF_052116285.1 Collinsella sp. Sow4_E3 | reverse complement strand
CGCGCCAAGCGGATCGAGGCGGGTGACGAATCGTGAGCGACCTACTAGCCCACCTAGTCGAACTCGATCAGGCCATCACCGACATGCGGGAGGCCCGCAAGCGCATCGAGGCGGCCGTCACCGCGATAGCCGAGGCGAACACTTGGCCCTACGGCGACGCCTACCTTTACCAGGACGACGATTCACCCGAGCGCCTATGGCTCAACGGATTCTCGTGCATCAGACCCAGTGACGAGTTCGCCCGCGATGTTGGACGGAGCGTCATCCAGATGGCGATCCGACGCCCCGGGAAGAGCACCCAAATCGAGGTGACGGCATCGTGAGCGAGATCAACTGGGATGACTACAGCATCTACGACCACGACTTGCCGACCAACTGGCACGCCGCTGCGAGGAGGTGGGTGTGATGACGTACTACAAGGCTATCCGCCCCGACGGCACGTCGTGGTACGACCTCGGCTTCCGGTGGGTGGCTGAGCGTGGGCCGGTCGAGGGTGTGGAGGTGTGGCATCCGTCGCCCTCAGGTGAGCCCAGGTATGACCCGGCAGGGCATTTGGCCGCATCGACCGAGCCTGCCGACTGTTCCGGCATGGGGTGGCCGAGCCGTCTGCTGGAGGTGGAGCCGCTGGCCGATGTGGTGCCCGGGGCGATGCGCAAGGTCGGGTGCGCTGGGTGGCGTGTGGTGCGGGAGCTGCCCGCGTGGCAGGCGCTCGGGCCGTGTGGCCGTGAGGTGGTCGCCTATCTGGCGCTGCTGCCCACCCTGACCGATGACCAGGTGCAGATCGCCGCACGGTACGCCGCATGGGACGCCGCATGGTACGCCGCATGGGACGCCGCATGGTCCGCCGCATGGTCCGCCGCATGGTCCGCCGCACGGGACGCCGCATGGTCCGCCGCACGGGACGCCGCATGGGACGCCGCATGGGACGCCGCAGGGGACGCCGCATGGGCCGTCGTCGTCCGCGACATGATCTCCACCCCCCACTTCGCGACGCTCACCGAGCCGATGCGTGCCGCCGGGATCGACTTCGCCGCGCTCGGCGGTGCGTCATGACCCGCCGCATCGTGCTCGACATCATCGTGCCC
>NZ_JBQKLJ010000068.1:0-1113 GCF_052116285.1 Collinsella sp. Sow4_E3 | reverse complement strand
AAAATCCCGCCGCTTCGGTGTCCAGCTTAGCCCCGTGTATTGTCGGCGCATGTCCACTCGACCAGTGAGCTGTTACGCACTCTTTGAATGCATGGCTGCTTCTAAGCCAACATCCTGGTTGTCTGGGCGGACGCACATCCTTTGCCACTCGGCTGGAACTTGGGGACCTTAGCGGGCGGTCCGGGCTGTTTCCCTCTCGAGCACACAGCTTAGCCCACATGCTCTGACTGCCGCGCTCTGGGCCGCCGGCATTCGGAGTTCGGTTGGATTCGGTAGGCGGCGAAGCCCCCTCGTCCATCCGGTGCTCTACCTCCGGCGGTGAACGCGCGACGCTAGCCCTAAAGCTATTTCGGGGAGAACGAGATATCTCCGGGTTTGATTGGCCTTTCACCCCTATCCGCAGGTCATCGCCGCCGTTTTCAACCGACGTGCGTTCGGCCCTCCACGGGGTCTTACCCCCGCTTCAGCCTGCCCACGGATAGCTCACCCGGCTTCGCGTCCGCGGCGCGGGACTCAAGTCGCCCTGTTAAGGCTCGCTTTCGCTCCGGCTCCCTTTCGGTTAACCTCGCCCCGCGCCAGCGACTCGCTGGCTCATTCTACAAAAGGCACGCCGTCACACCTAATAGGTGCTCCGACTGCTCGTGGGCGCACGGTTTCAGGTACTGTTTCACTCCCCTCCCGGGGTGCTTTTCACCTTTCCCTCACGGTACTGGTGCGCTATCGGTCACAGGGTAGTACTCAGGCTTGGATGGTGGTCCACCCAGGTTCGGACCGGGTTTCACGTGCCCGGCCCTACTCAGGGACCGCGTCGCGCCGTCCGGTCTGGGTTCGCGTACGGGGCTGTCACCCGCTGCGGCCGGCCCTCCCATGCCGTTCCGCTCCCCAGCCGGACCTGCGCCCGGGGGCGGCAGCCCCCGGATGCGCGGCCCTGCAACCCCGCCGGCGGAACCCCTGCCGGGTACGCCCGCTCGACGGTTTGGCCATCGGTCCCCTTTCGCTCGCCGCTACTCGGGGAGTCTCGAGATTGATTTCCTCTCCTCCGGGTACTTAGATGTTTCAGTTCCCCGGGTTGTCCTCCCCCCGCCTATGTGTTCAGCGGGGGGATATCCGTAC
>NZ_JBQKLJ010000067.1:0-1195 GCF_052116285.1 Collinsella sp. Sow4_E3 | reverse complement strand
GTTAAGAGCGAATATATCAACAAATATCCAGATGTTTACGCTCAATACGTTCAGTTCACTGAAGATCAAGGAGTAAAAGATTTATCCAGCTTAAATAAAGCGGCAGGTAAATACTTCACTACATTATATCCAGGAAGTGATAAGCCTAAAGTTTCTATTGAACTAGAAATTGAGAAACTCACAGATTCAGAAGAAGCAAAAGAATTTGCTAAAATGAGAAACTATAATTTATTCGATACGTTCACTGTGTATCACAAGTTTTATGATATTGACATTCAAACGAAAGTTACAGGGATTGTCTATGATGCTTTAGCAGAAAAAACAATAAAGATTACTGCTGGAGATATCCAAGTTGCTTTTTATAAACAGCAAAGTCAAGATTTTCAAGAAGCAATTAAAACCTTAACTAAAAAAGACTACATGAGTAACTTTATTGATTACATTACCGATTTAATCAATGGCGTGAAAGGTGGTAGTATTCTTCAATATCCTAAAAATAGGCCACATACGCTTTATTTTATGGATACAGATTCCACAGATACCGCAAAGAATGTTATCGCTATTAATAACCAAGGTATCGGTTTTTCAACTACTGGATGGAAAGGCCCCTTTAGAAACGCTTGGACTATTGATGGTATTTTAAATGCCGACTTTATCAGAGCTGGTAAAATTAGATCTGATATTTTTGAGACATCATTCAATGCATATGGAGATATTTTGCGTTTAGTTAACGGCGCTCTGCAAGCTTGGAATGGGAAAACGAAAATAATGGAATTGACTAAGCAAGGATTAGAATTCTGGAATGGCAATAGCCACATTGGCTCAATAGGAACAAAAGGGAATCCTTTTCCTGAATTAAACGATGTTAACGGAAATCCAGTCGTTACAGATGGCAAAGCATTGTTACTAGTAGGCGATAGTTCTTATAACACAATTGGATTATCTAACGAAAAAAATACAGGACTTGTCTTATCTGGTAAAAATCAGTTTCATTTGGGAAATCATTTTTATTTTATCGGTAAAGATGGTACTCCTTCAACGATATATGCAGATAAAATGTTTTTACAAGGTAAAGAAGTTATCCCTGGTCAAAATGGTGGTGGTGGTTCTGGAGCTGGTACAGGTGGTTATCCATCCGAAGTTACAAGCGATGCAGATAAATTTGCTTGGGACTTATGGAGTTACCTATTAGCTA
>NZ_JBQKLJ010000066.1:0-1265 GCF_052116285.1 Collinsella sp. Sow4_E3 | reverse complement strand
TGCTTCAGCTATGGGGTAAGCGCATCAAGTGACAGCGAAACCTGCTACACTGTCAACTATGAGCGGCAAGGTTGTGAGGCGGGCGTACAAGTACCGCTTCTACCCGACCCCCGAACAGGCCGAGCAGCTGAACCGGACGTTCGGGTGCGTCAGGTATGTCTACAACCGGGCGCTCGCGGAGCGGTCCCGGGCCTGGACGCAGGAGAAGCGCCGGGTCACTCATGCGGAGACCGACCGGATGCTTACCGGCTGGAAGCGCGACCCGGAGACTGCCTGGCTGGCCGAGCCGTCCAAGGGTCCGCTACAAGCCGCGCTGCGGAACCTTCAAGGCGCATTCGACAAGTTCTGGCGCAAACAGAACCGCTACCCGAAGTTCAAGAAAAAGGGCAAGACCCGCGACTCCGCGACATACTTCCGGAACTGCTTCACCTTCCGCGACGGGCGACTAAAGCTGGCCAAGCAGGATCAGCCGCTGGACGTGCGCTGGTCGAGGCCGCTGCCGGAGGATGCGGACCCGTCGCAGGTCACCGTTTCCCGGGATGCCGCCGGTCGCTGGTTTGTGTCCCTACTGGTCGAGGAAACGATCACTCCGCACGCGCCCACAGAGGCGACAGTCGGGATCGACGCCGGGATCACGACGCTTGTCACGCTCTCCACCGGGGAGAAGGTCACCAACCCCAAGCACGAGAAGAAGGACCGGGCCAAGCTCGCCAAGGCACAGCGCAACCTGGCCCGCAAACAGAAGGGCTCCAACAACCGAGCGAAAGCAAGGCTGAAGGTTGCCCGCATCTATGCCCGGATCGCCGACCGGCGCCGGGATCACCTGCACAAGCTCACGACTCGACTGGTACGCGAAAACCAAGTGATCGCCATCGAGGACCTGGCCGTGCGCAACATGGTGAAGAACCGATCACTGGCGCGGGCCATCTCCGACGCCTCATGGTCGGAACTCCGGTCGATGCTGGAGTACAAGGCCGACTGGTACGGCCGTCAAGTGATCGCGATCGACCGTTGGTATCCGAGCAGCAAGACCTGCTCCGACTGTGGCCATCTGCTGCGGTCCCTGCCGCTGAACGTCCGGGAATGGGTGTGCGCCGAATGCGGCACCGTTCACGACCGGGACGTCAACGCGGCACGAACGATTCTGGCCGCGGGGCTCGCGGTTTCAGCCTGTGGAGATGGAGTGAGACCGCCTCGCTCCTAGAGCGAGGAGGCGTCCGTTGAAGAAGCAGGAATCCCCCGGCTTCAGCCGTGGGGAGCAAGTC
>NZ_JBQKLJ010000065.1:0-1320 GCF_052116285.1 Collinsella sp. Sow4_E3 | reverse complement strand
GCCCGCGTTGGCTGCGGTTGACGATGGCGGTCTGGGTGCGCAGCGAGGGTCCGATGTCGTCCACGGACAGCTCGAAGGTGGTGCGGCGCTGACCCTCCTTGTCCTCGTAGGTGCGCGACTGGAGCTCACCGGTCACGATGACCCGCATGCCCTTGCGGAGGGTGTCGGCGGCGTGCTCGGCCATGTCGCGCCAGACGGTGCAGCGCAGGAATGTGGTGTCGCCGTCGATCCAGTCGCCGGTCTTCTTGTTGTAGTGGCGGTGATTGTGGGCGACCGTCATGGTGGCGACGGCGGCCCCGGCCTGAGTGAAGCGGACCTCGGGCGCGTCCGTCAGGTTGCCGCAGATGGTGATGGTGTTGGTGCTCATGATTGGTCCTCTCTCTGGCCGCAGTGGGTGCAGCGGCCGTGTCGGTACAGGTGTCGTGGGGTGATGGGTTGGCGGTGGTCGTCTAGTCCCATCGCGCCGGTGAGGATGTGGAGGGCGGAGCAGGCTGCCGGGGCGGGGGCTCGGCGGTCGTCACCCGCCCCGGCAGCGACTCGGGTGGTGCTCATACGGCCACCGCGCTCTCGACCCGGTTGGCGTAGGTGGCGCGCATTCCCTCATCGGTGGCGAGGTAGGCCATGTGCGCGAGGTGGTCGCTGACCTCACGGAGCGCGGCGGCGTGGGTGGGTCGCCAGCGTCCGATGTGGCCGCAGTCGCAGCGCCACACCCAGTGGTCCGGCGTGTCGCGCCAGATGTGCGGCTTGTGGTCGGAGAACCAGGCGGCGACGATCTCGCGCAGGTCGCTCTCGATGCGGCGCTTGTCGCCGTCGTAGTCAAAGAACCGATGCCGGCGGTCGCCGTGCTGGCCGTGGGAGCCGCAGTCGAACAGCTCGCACGTCGTGCCCTGCTCGTGGGTTACGCGCTGGTCGTGGTCGCGGCGGAAATGGATGACGATCTCGCGGTAGTGTGCGCGGTTCGTGGCGTCTCGCTGCCAGATTTCGACGCCCCCGCGCTCGGTGGCGATGCCCCAGCCGGTGTAGCCACCGGGGTTCGTAGTAGGGATGACGACGGTCATGCCGTGGCCTCCTGCTCGGCGTCGGGCACCAGCTCCGCCTCGTACACCTCGCCCGTGTCGGGATCGGCCAGCGACTCCGCCACAGCAGCCTCGGCGGCGACCAGTTCGGTAAGGGCAGCGATCACGGCAGCAGCCTCGGTCTCCGTCAGGTCGGTCGCGGACGTGAGCGGATGTCCGACAGCCTCGACGGCGAAGTCCAGCGCCTGCCTCTTGGTGAGCCCGGCCTGTTTGACGAGTCCGCCGATGGTGGTGGTCTGCTCGG
>NZ_JBQKLJ010000063.1:0-1362 GCF_052116285.1 Collinsella sp. Sow4_E3 | reverse complement strand
GGTACCGTCAAGATTCTTTCGCAAATTGATTTAGCCGTCCTCGGCCCCGTCCTCTTCTAGCCCTCCGCCTTTCCCCTCAGCTCGTCCATCTCCTCCAGCTTCGACATGTCCAGGTACCTCCTCTTGCCCCACTCGTGCTCCACTATGTACTTCAGCCTCGCCGTCACCAGCATGAGGGCCGAATTGCCGTCCGGGAAGGTCCCGACGACCCTAGTCCTCCTCCTGATCTCGCGGTTGATGCGCTCGATCCCGTTGTTCGTCCTGATCCGGCGCCAGTGCTCAGGCGGGAATTCCGTGTAGGCAAGCGTCTCGGCGAACCCGTCGCGCACCGTCCTCGCGGCCGCCCCGAGCCGCATCGACTCCAGCTTCTCCGCCACCTCCTCGGCCTTTCTGGCGCATGCCTCGCGCGATTCCTGCGCGTGGATCGCCTTCAGCATGCGCGCCGCGGCCTTCCGCCTGGTCACGGGAACCCTTCCCAGCACGTTGCGGTAGAAATGCACCGTGCAGCGCTGGTAGCGGGCCCCGGGGAACACCTCCTCGAGCGCACCGAGCATCCCCGCGCCCTTGTCGCCGGTGACGAGCCGCACGCCGGAGAGCCCGCGCCCCTTGAGCCAGGAGAAGAACTCGCGCCAGGACTCCGCGGACTCGGTGTACCCCTCGGAGCAGCCGATGACCTCCCGGTCGCCGGCGGAGTTGACGCCGATGGCGACCAGCACGGCCACGTTCTCGTAGGACCCTCCCCAGCTGCGCTTGAGGTAGATGCCGTCGACGAAGACGTAGGGGTAGCCGCCGTCGAGCGGCCTCTGCCGCCAGGCTTCGATGGACGCGAAGGCCTTCTCGTTGAGGTTGGAGACAGTGCCGGAGGACACCGGCGCTCCCCACAGGAGCTCGGAGACATCCTCGATCCTCCTGGTCGAGACGCCCGCCAGGTACATCTCGACGATGGCTTCCTCGACCGAGGTCTCGCGCCTGCGGTAGCGCTCGATGACGGCCGTCTGGAAGGTCGCCCCGCGGAGCTTCGGCACGCTGAGCTCGACTTCCCCGGCGCCCGTGACGAGCCTTCTCGTGTAATGGCCGCTGCGGTAGGCCTCCCGGCCCGCCGTCCTCTCGTAGCGTCCGGCCCCGACGAGCTCCGACGCCTCCTCGTCGAGCAGCGCGTTGAGCGTCTCCTCTACGGTCTTCCTCACCAGATTCTTTATGTCGTTGCGCAGCGACTCCTCGTCGACTGATACGATGTTCGCAGACACGGCCCGTGCCCCCTTCGTTGGTGATTTGTTGTTTAGTCGCTAGAAATCATATGACGGGGCGCGGGCCGTGTTCCGCTATGCGGTTGTCAATTTGCGAAAGAAATTATGCGTCACC
>NZ_JBQKLJ010000062.1:0-1425 GCF_052116285.1 Collinsella sp. Sow4_E3 | reverse complement strand
CGGTCGCGGACGTGAGCGGATGTCCGACAGCCTCGACGGCGAAGTCCAGCGCCTGCCTCTTGGTGAGCCCGGCCTGTTTGACGAGTCCGCCGATGGTGGTGGTCTGCTCGGCGGACAGCATCGGCTCAGCCATGCCGCGCAGCGCCTCCATCGCCGCATCAACGCTCGCCGGGGCCGGGGCGACGGTCGGCCTCGACTGGGTGACCGTCACGCGGCTCTGATCTGCCTGATGCATCTCCTCGGCCGTATACAGTCCCGACAGGTCGATCGGGAAAGCTTTCCGCAGGGCCAGCGCCTCCGCGCACTTTCCGAGCATCAGCGCACCCTTGGTTTCCCACATGCTGGAGAGGCTGCCGTCGCGCTTCCGCCCGGCGTACTCCGCGAATAGGGCCACGGCTGGGAAAGGATGCCCGTCGCGCAGGACGGTGACTCGGGCGGCAGATGGCGGACGCTCGGAGAGCCACACGTCACGCCACACACCATCAGTCCCGCACCACTGGGTGGACTCGTAGCCGAGGGTGCCACGGGCGGCGTCGGTAGCGCGTCTCGCGATGAGCCGGAAGCCGTCGATGCCGGTCTGGATCGTCCACAGTTTCCGGCCATTCTGGAAACGCTCGATCATGTAAATCTGGCGCGCGAATGGGTCGAGCCCGGTGCGCTGGCAGTGATGGAAGAACACTTCGAGATCGGCCTCGGTGGCCCCTTGGAGTCCGATCTGCCTCAACGTGGCGACCTGCCGGTCGGTAAACCTGGATTGCTCCGAGGTGATGGCGAGCTCAGAGCCCTGCGTTCCGGTCATGCTGCTGTCCTGTCTGTGTGGGCCGCGTCTCTCGCGGCGTAGAGGTCGGTGATGAAGCGCTGCCCAGCCCTCAGCAGGGCGGTGGACAGCGTCGGGTTGAAGCGGATCGGGTAGGTGGCGAAGTCGAAGCCGCGCTCGCCGCCGGCGAGGACAGCCAGCACAGCCCGGTCCAGACCGAGGACACCGAGGCCCCACTGCACCTGGTACAGGTAGTGCATGGGCACCCGGTCGGTGCCCGCCCTGCCCCATGCGTGGGCATCGCGGAGCGGGTCGTCCCAGTCGTCGCCGGTGAGGATGTCGCGCCGGTCAGCGGTTTTCACCTCGACCAACACGCCGTCGGTGGTCACGGCGTCCGGGCTGTACAGCGCCCAGTCGTGGCGGGGATGCACGTGGGTGCCTTCCATGGCTGGGTCGTAGGTGAGTGGCTGCGGCCACGGGGTGGTGAGGGAGCGGCGCTCAGCGACCATGGTGAGCACGGACGCCTCGAGCATGGTGCCGCGCCACATCGCCGGGGCCTGGGGGTGGACAGTGCCGGCGATCTTGTCGGCGATGAGCTGGTCGCGGTGGGTCCATGGGGACAGTCCGCAGGCGGCGGCGATCTCGGAGCCGCCGATCCGCCAGCGCCG
>NZ_JBQKLJ010000061.1:0-1447 GCF_052116285.1 Collinsella sp. Sow4_E3 | reverse complement strand
TGAACTGCCTCCCATTTCTTGGACACGAGAAATGGGAGGCTTTTTATGCGAGTCGACTTGAGGGTGAAGCACGACATCGAGGCCAGGAAGGCGGCGATCGGGCTCTTCGAGCGAGGCCACGGTTCCGAGTCGGCGGCGAAGGCGCTGTCGGTCCCGCGCGACACCGTGAGACAATGGCTCTACGTATACCGGTCGTTCGGAAGCGAGGTGCTGCTATCCATGGACGGCAAGCAGACCAGGTACACATACGAGCAGAAGGTCGCCGCCGCCTCCGCCGTCGTCGACGGCGGCATGAGCAAGCGGGACGCCATGGAGGCGTTCGGGGTCATGTCCCTGGCGCCGCTCAAGAGATGGTGCGCGCTCTACCGCGAGGGCGGCGCCGAGGCGCTCAGGCCCAGGCCCAAGGGCCGGCCGAGCGGTTCCAAGGCGAGGCCGCGCACGCGCGAGCAGGAGCTCGAGGAGCGCTGCCGAAGGCTCGAGACCGAGGTGGCCTACCTAAAAAAATTGCGTGCCCTGGTCGAGAGGGACGGACTCTGACCAGGGCGAAGGTCGAGGCCGTGAGCGCCCTGCGCGAAGAGGGGTACGGGCTGGGGTGCCTGCTGGAGTGCGCCGGCCTGGCGAGGTCGAGCTACTACTACGCGCTGTCGCACCCGAAGGCTCCCACCAGGCCCGAGCTCTGGGAGGCCGCCGCCGAGATATTCTCGCGCACGGCCAACGGGTGCGGCCACAGGCAGATCGCCATGTGCCTGCGCGCCGAGCAGGGCGTGCGCATAGCCTACAAGACCGTGCTGAAGATGATGCGCGAGATGGGCATCAGCTGCGGGATCCGCCGCGAGACCGACTACCACAGGTACAACTCGTACAGGGGCAAGGTCGGAAAGACCTTCGAGAACGTCATCGGGCGCGACTTCGCCGCCGACGGGCCGTGGGAAAAGATGGGCACCGACGTCACCGAGTTCAAACAGCCCTGGGGCAAGGCCTACTTCGCGCCGGTCTACGACTTCGGCAGCAAGGAGATCGTCGCCTGGTCCACGTCGCTGCACCCCAACATGGCTCAGCAGCACGAGCTGCTCGACCAGCTCGTGTCCAAGAAGCCCAAGGGCTCCAGGCCGATCCTGCACTCGGACATGGGCTGGCAGTACCAGCAGGCCGGTTGGTGCAGACGGTTGGAGGAGGCCGGCGTGGTGCAGAGCATGTCCCGGAAGGGCAACTGCATCGACAACGGCGCGACGGAGCAGGTGTTCGGCCACATCAAGGACGAGTTCTTCCGCGGAAGGACGTGGCCGGACTTCGAGTCCTTCAAGGCGGACCTCGACGACTTCGTGGTCCATTGGAACACGAGGAGGCGCCAGGTTAAACTGAAGGGACTGACCCCGGAGGAGTTCCGGAGACAGTCCCTTGCGGCGTAGTTCTTATTTAAGCCGTCCAGGTTTTGGGGTGCAGTTCA
>NZ_JBQKLJ010000060.1:0-1459 GCF_052116285.1 Collinsella sp. Sow4_E3 | reverse complement strand
GTCGGCAGCGTCAGATGTGTATAAGAGACAGGGGGCGTTTCGCCCCTCCCCCTGGGGGTCTTATGCGTCTGATGTGATATTGCCTCGGATGAGCTCGGGTTTCATCGGCTGGTTGGCGAGCGAAGAGTTGATGCTGCGGCACAGCACGGTCAGGGGTCCGTAGGGGTCGAGTTGTGCGCCGGCGATGTGCGCGGCGGTGAGGTCGTCGCTTGGGTGCGGGGCGTGGTCGCCGTATCCGGGGCACCAGTTCCCGTGTTCGGCTCGCCATGCTGCGACGATGCGCGCTCGGCGTTCCCGCTCGGGGTTGGTGCGGGTGAGGTAGGTGGGCGATTCGCGGCGGTGGCTGGCGCAGCGGGTTGCGGGTTTACGTGCCAGTAGGGGGCACCCAGGTTCACTGCATGGGCGTTTCATCGGTCACACTCGGGGCACCATGGGGTGCCGTGTCGTCCGGGTCGTAGGGGGTGTCCGCACTGGTCGCAGTAGCCGTGGTCGGCGGAGGACATCGGTACACCTCCTGGAACAGCGTGAGACCCCACCGACTCCGGGGAGGTGATGGGGTCTGGGTCAGGCGATTTTGGGGCGCACTGCACTAGCTGGACCTATCCTGACATCGTCCTCGCACGCTGTCAACCACTGGGTTGCGAGTGTCGCGAGTCGGGTCTGGTCGCGGCGGGTGGAGTGCCGGACTCGTCGTAGGTCGTCGGGGTCCCAGCGCAGCGGTTTGTGGTCGGGGTTGAGTGGGGTGACGAGTCCGCGCTCCCGCCACTTGTAGATCGCCTCGGGAGTGACGCCGAGCCAGAGCGCGGCGTCGGCGGTGGTGATCCCGTCAGCCATGCCATCAGTGTAGTGGCAGGCCTCGGTGCCACGATCCGTGCTTGTCCTGCACTGCATGTCCGTCGCGCTCCATGCTGAGTAGGGCAGATACGACCTCTGCGACCGAGACTCCGAGGTTGGCGGCGATCACTGTCGGCGTGGTGACCCGACCTCGGGTGCGGCGGGCAGGCAGGAACTCCCAGACCCGGCGCCTCACGACTCGCCCCACAGGTGGGCGCGATTAGCTCGGGCTGCCGCCAGCACATCCCCGTAGTAGGTCTCCTCCCAGCACTCCGAGTCGCGGCCGTAGATCGCCGATCGTTTCGCCTTGGTGGAGCCGAGGATGTGGACCCGTAGCCAGCGACGATCCAGTTTGCCGCCGAAGCTCATCGCGTAGGTGGGGTGCACGGGGAGCTGGCGCGAGTGTAGGTATGCGTACACATCGACGGCTGTCCAGCGGATGATCGGTCGACACGTGCGTTCTGTGGAGGTGCCGTGCCAGCGCAGCGACCCGGCACGAACAGCCGACTCCTCCGCCCGAACCCCCGACACATACCGGCCGGGGATAAGTTTGGCCATGATGTTGGTTGCCTTGCGGTTGGGGTCGGCATGGATCGCCTCGAACCCTGGTTCGCCTCGCTGCGGG
>NZ_JBQKLJ010000059.1:0-1464 GCF_052116285.1 Collinsella sp. Sow4_E3 | reverse complement strand
GTGTGGTGGGACGCAGACACCACTGACGTGGATGCCCTGCACGCCCTGCTGGTCGACGTGACACATCTGGGGGCGCATGCCGCCGTCGGATACGGGAGGGTGTCCGGGTGGAGCATCGAGGCGGGCGTCCGTGATGGGTGGAGAGATCGACCGATGCCCACCGAGGGTGGGCAGTTGCAACGCGTCCGCCCACCCTACTGGCACCACGGCGACCGAGTGGAGTGCGCGTGAGACCACCTTTCCCCTACGTCGGCAGTAAGACGATGATCGCCGCCAAAATCATCGTCTTACTGCCGGCCCACCGGCACTACGTGGAGGTGTGTGGCGGGAGTCTCGCGGTGCTGCTCGCCAAAACACCGTCGGAGGCGGAGACCGTCAACGACCTGGACGGTGATCTGGTCACGTTCTGGCGAGTGCTGCGCGACCAGCCGGAGGCGTTGGAGCGCGCATGTGTCCTCACACCCCACTCGCGCGTCGAGCTGTACGAAGCTATCGGGAGCGATGCGTCCAGCGAGGTGGAGCGTGCCCGCCAAGTATGGGTGCGGCTGACCCAGAACACGCTCCGCACCACCGAGCAGCGGCACGATTTCTGGGTCAAGAGGATCGCCACCGGCTCCCATCCCCACACCATGGCGTCGTGGGCGTCGCGGCTCGCCCCAGCAGCGGCCCGGCTCCACCGTGTCAGCATTGACCAGCGCCCCGCCGTCGAGATGCTTGACATGTACGACAAGCCCGGATGCCTGCTCTATATCGACCCCCCATACCCCGGCAGCGTCCGCTACCCGCACCACATGGATGACGGCAACCACCTGGCCCTGGTCAACGCGATCGCAACCGTCAACCACGCCGCCCTGGCGGTGTCCGGCTACCCAGACACCGTGTACGACACTGCACTCACCGCAGTCCGGGGATGGGCACGGCACCCTATCGCCGCCCGCGCACAGGTGCCGATGGGTCGCACCGTTCCCCGTACCGAAATCCTGTGGACCAAGGAGGCCCCATGCTGATCGACTCTCCCCGCATCACCGGACCCGACCGCAACCACTGGGCCGCACTGGAACGCTACGACAATCTCATCGCCGAAGCTGATTCGGCGCGCCTCGACCGGATCGAGGGGGAAGCCATCTCCGAAATCCGCCGCTTCCTTGATGCTGACGAGGGGTTCGTGTCCATGTCGTGGGGGAAGGACTCAGTGGTGGTCGCACACCTTGCCTACCTCGCCGACCCGCAGGTCACGATGAAGCGTGCCCGCGTGGCCGATTGGGAACCACCCGAAACCGACTGGGTGCGAGACGCATTCCTCGACACCCACCCGGGCATCAACTATCACGAGGCCCTGTACGAGGGCCGTGTCCCGCAGCGAGGCGAACCAGGGTTCGAGGCGATCCATGCCGACCCCAACCGCAAGGCAACCAACATCATGGCCAAACTTATCCCCGGCCGGTATGTGTCGGGGGTTCGGGC
>NZ_JBQKLJ010000058.1:0-1485 GCF_052116285.1 Collinsella sp. Sow4_E3 | reverse complement strand
CGGTAGTGTTGAGAAAGTTGGTGTAGTGCCCGATCCGAAGCGAGTCGGCCCGGCGTCCCAGAATCTGGAATACGGTTGATATCCTATGCCGCCTCGACCCTGTCCGCAAGCTCGAGGCCGGACTCGAGCATCTTCCTTGCCTCCGCCTCGAGCCGCGCCCAATCGACGGGACCGTCGGTCCCCCGGGTGCGACCGTCGTCGTAGAGCTCGTTCATCCTCGCCTCCGAGAAGTACCTGGACTCCTGCCATATCTCGTCCTGCTCGCACATGACCGCGCCCGCGAGCCGCACCAGCGAGCCCGTGGAGGGGAACACCTGCACGACGCGCGACCTGCGCTTTATCTCCCGGTTGGTCCTCTCCTGCACGTTGTTGGTGCGCAGGCGCTTCCAGTGGGTCGGCGGGAAGTCGAGGTAGGCCAGCGCGTCGGGCTCGGCCTCCTCCAGCACCGCCGCCGCCCTGGGGCAGCACCCCGCCAGCATGTCGCACGCCGCGTGGTACATGGCCGTCACGGTGGCGGCGTCGCGCCCGCGGAACACCTGCGACACGATCCTGCCCACGCGGCGCCTGAGCTGCCAGGAGCCGGCCTCGCGCATGCAGTCGCGCATGAGGTGGACCGCGCAGCGCTGCCACGCGGCGCCCTGGAAGACCTCGCCGAGCGCCCGGACGAGCCCCGGGTGGGCGTCCGAGACGACGAGCCGCACGCCCGCCGCCCCGCGCGAGCGGATAGCCCGCAGGAAGGCGAGCCACGAGTCGTAAGACTCGGTGTCAACCACGTCGACGCCAAGGACGCGCCTCCAGCCGCCCGCATCGCAGCCGATGGCGGTGACCACGGCGGTGGAGGCGACGCGCCCCTCGCGGCGGCACTTGACGTAGGTCGCGTCGAGCCAGACGTAGGGCACCGGCGAGCCGTCGAGCGGCCTTCCGCACAGATCCTCGATGTCTGCGTCCAGGCTCGAGGCGATTGCGCTCACCTGGTCCTTCGAGAGCCTGGAGACGCCCATCTTCTCGGCCACCCTCTGCACCTTGCGGGTGCTCGTGCCCGTGGCGTACATCTCGGCGACGGCGGCGACGAGGGCGCGGTCGACGCGCTGGTAGCGCTCGAGCACGTCCTCCGGGAAGAAGCTGCCGGAGCGCAGCTTGGGGATGCGCAGCGTCAGCGTGCCGACGCAGGTGGCGAGCGACCTCTCGCGGTAGCCGTTTCGGCTGTTCGCCCCGCCACCGCAGAGCTGGTCGGCCTCGGCGTCCATCACGGCGTTCACGACCTGCTCGGCGAGTCTGCGAAGCAGCTCCTGCATATCGATGGCGCCGTCGTCGAAACGGGGCATAGCGAGCATGTCCGGCGTCGGGTCTGATAAGATTTCCATAGCGGTCTTCGTCCTTTCCTAGAACCTGTTGTTGTGGTGATTTCAGATTCTAGGACGAAGGCCGTTCTTCGTTAAACGAGCGCTAGGGTGTCACCCTTACACCAACATTTTCGACGCGATC
>NZ_JBQKLJ010000057.1:0-1533 GCF_052116285.1 Collinsella sp. Sow4_E3 | reverse complement strand
TCTCTCTAAGAATGTATCTCCCTAGAAAGGAGGTGATCCAGCCGCACCTTCCGGTACGGCTACCTTGTTACGACTTCACCCCCCTCACCCTCCACACCTTCGGCGCCTCCCCCCTCTCGGTTGGGCCGGCGACTTCGGGTGCAGACGACTCGGGTGGTGTGACGGGCGGTGTGTACAAGGCCCGGGAACGCATTCACCGCGGCATGCTGATCCGCGATTACTAGCAACTCCGACTTCATGGGGGCGGGTTGCAGCCCCCAATCCGAACTGGGGCCGGCTTTCCGGGATCCGCTCCCCCTCGCGGGGTGGCATCCCTCTGTACCGGCCATTGTAGCACGTGTGCAGCCCAGGGCATAAGGGGCATGATGACTTGACGTCGTCCCCGCCCTCCTCCGCCTTGACGGCGGCGGTCCCGCGTGGGTTCCCGGCATCACCCGATGGCAACACGCGGCGGGGGTTGCGCTCGTTGCGGGACTTAACCCAACATCTCACGACACGAGCTGACGACAGCCATGCACCACCTGTATGGGCTCCTCTCGGCCACGGGGTCTCCCCCGCTTCACCCATATGTCAAGCCCTGGTAAGGTTCTTCGCGTTGCTTCGAATTAAGCCACATGCTCCGCTGCTTGTGCGGGCCCCCGTCAATTCCTTTGAGTTTTAGCCTTGCGGCCGTACTCCCCAGGCGGGACGCTTAATGCGTTGGCTGCGGCACGGGGGGATCGTCCCCCCACACCTAGCGTCCATCGTTTACGGCTGGGACTACCAGGGTATCTAATCCTGTTCGCTCCCCCAGCTTTCGCGCCTCAGCGTCGGTCTCGGCCCAGAGGGCCGCCTTCGCCACCGGTGTTCCACCCGATATCTGCGCATTCCACCGCTACACCGGGTGTTCCACCCTCCCCTACCGGACCCAAGCCGCGGAGGTTCCGGGGGCTTCGGGGGGTTGAGCCCCCCGCTTCGACCCCCGGCCTGCCGGGCCGCCTACGCGCGCTTTACGCCCAATGAATCCGGATAACGCTCGCCCCCTACGTATTACCGCGGCTGCTGGCACGTAGTTAGCCGGGGCTTCTTCTGCAGGTACAGTCTCGTCTCTTCCCTGCTGAAAGCGGTTTACGACCCGAAGGCCTCCGTCCCGCACGCGGCGTCGCTGCGTCAGGGTTGCCCCCATTGCGCAAGATTCCCCACTGCTGCCTCCCGTAGGAGTCTGGGCCGTGTCTCAGTCCCAATCTGGCCGGTCGGTCTCTCAACCCGGCTACCCGTTGTCGGCACGGTGGGCCGTCACCCCGCCGTCTACCTGATGGGCCGCGGAGCCATCCCCTCCCGTCGGGGCTTTAGCCCGGGCGCCATGCGGCACCCGGGGGTATCCGGTATTACCCGTCCTTTCGGGCGGCTATCCCGGGGGAGGGGGCAGGTTCTCCACGTGTTACTCAGCCGTTCGCCACTCGCTTCCACCCGGAGGTGGGTGCCGTTCGACTTGCATGTGTTAGGCGCGCCGCCAGCGTTCATCCTGAGCCAGGATCGAACTCTCCGTCCAAA
>NZ_JBQKLJ010000056.1:0-1594 GCF_052116285.1 Collinsella sp. Sow4_E3 | reverse complement strand
CAAGACGATATGAGAAAGCCATTTGGGTCGCCTCCCCCGCGGCGCAGCTTCTTTTCGCGGGCTCGGGATGCCACAATGGGCTTTGAGTATCGGCCCGTGCGGTAGCCCTTACCGCACCTGCGGGGAGGAGGCTTCCCATGCCCCATGTTACCTCCATCGGCCTGGACGTCCACGCGCGATCGGTCGCCGCCGCGGCGTTCAACCCCTTCACCGGCGAGGTGGTGCACCGTGACTTCGGGACGGACGCCGCCGAGATCGCGGAGTGGGCCCTCGGGTTCGAGGAGCCCAGGGCCTGCTACGAGAGCGGCCCCACCGGCTTCCACATGGCGCGCGAGCTGCGCGCGCTCGGCCTCGACTGCGCCGTGGCCGCCGTCTCCAAGATGCAGAGGCCGGCGGCGGACGCGCGCCGCAAGAACGACCGGCGCGACGCCGAGTTCATCGCCCGCATGCTCGCCACCCACAACATCGTGGAGGTCCCGCTGCCCGATGCGGCCGTCGAGGCCGCCCGGGACCTCGACCGCGCCCTCGACGACGCCACGGCGGAGTACCGCCGCGCCAGGCAGCGCCTCAACATGTTCCTGATCAGGCTGGGCCACGTCTGGGACGAGCGCAACGCCGACGGGACGAGGAGGGGATCCTGGACGCGCGCCCACTGGAGGTGGATATCCGGGATCAGGCTCGAGGGGCCCCAGCGCGACGTGCTCGAGTACTACGTCACGGCCGCGAGGTGCGCGGAGTCGGACCGCCGGCAGCTCGAGAAGAAGGTGCTCGCCCTCGCCCGGACCGACCGGTGGCGCCCGGCCGTCGAGGCGCTCTCCTGCATCAAGGGAATCGACACCCTGACGGCCTTCAGGCTCGCAGCCGAGGCGGGCTCCTTCACGAGGTTCCGGACGGCCCCGGCCTTCGCGAGCTGGTGCGGGCTGGTCCCGTCGGAGCGCTCGAGCGGCGAGACCGAGCGGCGCGGCGGGATAACCAAGACGGGCAACCGGCTCGCCAGGACGGCGCTGGTGGAGTCGGCGTGGCACTACCTGACGTGCACGCCCCGCCCGAAGGCCCCGGCGCCCGGCGCGGACGTCCCCGCGGCGATCCGGGCACGCGCCGACGACTGCACCGCCAGGCTCTGCCGTCGCCGCGAGGCGCTGGCGGCGGCGGGCAAGAGCCCGTGCAAGGCAAACGCCGCCGTCGCGCGCGAGCTCGCCTGCTGGGTCTGGGAGATCGGGCGCCGGGCGGAGGGGACACTCGGCTGACCCCGTCGGACAACAAGCCTCCCGCCGGGAGGGCCCGCGCCTCGACGCATCGCCGGCGCGCGTTCACGACCCTTTTTTGGGCAGCCCAAGGCAAGGGCCGCGCCCGTGAACAAGACTGGTTTCGGACGAGCGCGCCGGACGGAGAATCGAAATGCGGTGGGGTGCGCGGACATACCGGGCTGACCGCCGGCAGCGCGCCCGCAAGAGCCCGCGGATATTAGCTTGCCAGGCAAGCGTCGACTAAACGCGCAGCGTGCGCGGGCCCTCCCGACGGGAAACGAAAAAGCCCGGTTTAAAACCGGGCTCGAACAAACACGCCTATTGACAATGGCTTTCTCATATTAAAA
>NZ_JBQKLJ010000055.1:0-1606 GCF_052116285.1 Collinsella sp. Sow4_E3 | reverse complement strand
CATCGTCGCGGCCCATCAGCGGGGGGTGTCAGTGATGGAACTGGCTCGCCAATCGGGTCTCACTCGACGCACCGTGTACCGGACCCTCAGCCGATGACGGCGGCGGCCTGCAGGGTGCCGTCGTGCGATCGCCAAGCGGTCGCCAAAGGTCTGTGCATGCTGCACTACAAGCGGCAGCGGCGCGGCGCACCTCTGGAGCCGACGGGCCCGAGAGTGGGCGACCCGGACGGTTACGGCCTGTACGGCGTCCTCGACCGCGATGACGACTCGGTGCTGTGCCATGAGTGTGGGAAACGCCCCCGCTCGCTCGGCGCCCATCTCGCGCCTGCTCATGGCATGACTGCTGTCGAGTACCGGGCAGCGCACGGTCTGCCGCGTGGCATCCCGCTGGTGTCGCTGTCCATCTCGGAGCGCATCTCTGAGCAGTCGGCGGCGCGGGTCGGGTCACCACAGTGGCGGCAGCTGGAGGCTGCCCGTGATCCGCTGGCGGCGTCGCAGGCGCGGGACCTGTCGAGCACCGCGCCAGCGGTGCGGCAGGAGCGCTCCGAGTCTGCGCCTGAGCGGCTGCCGGAGCGCAAGCCGCAGCGGCGTCGCTGCCCGATCTGCGGCGGCACCTACTATGGGGCGAGGGCGCGGACGTGTGGGCGCGCCGAGTGCATCAGTGAGTCGGAGTCACGGGCTGCACGTCGGCAGGCTCAGGAGGGTCGCCGTCGTATGACTGTCGCCGAGGGCATGATCTTGCGCTCCGTGCAGGGTAGAGAACTGGGGCGGGTCATCGCCGCCCTCGAGGCGGATGGTGTGCGACGGGTCGATATCGCTGCCGAGCTTGGCAAGTCGCCTGCGTGGGTGTCGGAGCACTACCCACAACGCGCCGACAGGCCGGTGACGCCTCACCTAGAGCCGGTTGCCGAGGTCGAGGGGCGGCAGCGGTGGACGTGGGAGCAGCGTAGTCGACAGCTCGCGATCCTGCTGGGCGAGGGCGGCGCATGGCCTCCTCTCGCGTCTCGGCTGGGGTCGTGGGTGCGCGACCAGCGCCGGTATAGGGAGCGGCTCACGCCGGAGCAGGTGGCCGAACTGGAGTTGATTCCGAGATGGACGTGGGAGCCGTCCTCGCGCGACCAGGGATGGGCCGCCAAGTTCAAGAGCCTGTCTCGCTACGCCGAGCAGCATGGTCACGCTGCGCCTGCGCGCGAGGAGCGGTGGGAGGGGTGGCGGATCGGTGCGTGGGTGTCACAGCAGCGGCATCGGCGCGGTCGCCTCTCGGCGGAGCAGCAGGCGACACTGGAAGGGCTGCCGGGTTGGGCGTGGGTAGCGCCGATGGGCCGACCCGCAGACTAGAGCGATCGCCCCCAAAAAAACCCACAATCTTTTTTCGACGACGACGGCCTGGCATGGCCACGACCGAGGCGGGAGTGCGGGCGATGCTGGTGGACTCCGACATCGAGCTGGAGTGGTGATAGGGGTCCCCCCTATACAAAAGAAAACCCCCACCCCTGACGAGGGGTGGGGTACCACGTGGTCGGGCAGCGGTCAGGGGTGCTCCTCGACGGCGCGACGCGGCTCGACCGTGGTGTTGCTGGCAGCCGTCAGCCCGAGACCCGAGCTG
>NZ_JBQKLJ010000054.1:0-1614 GCF_052116285.1 Collinsella sp. Sow4_E3 | reverse complement strand
CTATTCTCGAAGTCGGCTCCCTGTATCGTCCTGAAATTTGTTTACATTTACTGATTAATATTTCTGTTATTTTTTACAATTATTTTATCTTTGCATTTATCATATCGAAGCGGAGGCAGGCTCTGCTGAGGAGCAACCTGTCAAGGAATAGGTATGGTTAGCGAAAAGTACACCGTAACTTTTGGGGTAGCCGAATCTCGGCTATCTTTTTTTACGGTAACTAAGAGTTATCAATGCCTTAAAAAACCTTTTTTAAACTGTTTACACTACCCGCTGGTTTTTGTAATACGTTTTCCAGCGCCTTTTCAATCTACCAGATTGTTCGTGAGCTTCTTGCGGGGTCTTCATATCGATGCTGCTGTGCGGACGACAACAGTTGTAGATTTGAATAATCCGCTCAATTTCTTTGATCGCTTGCTCGGCTGATGCCAGTTTAATCTGATTTAACCACTCTTCTTTTAATATGCCGTTAACACGTTCTGCAATGGCATTTTCGCGAGGATCGCCATCCTCGGTCATACTGATTGCCACTTTGCTTTTACAGAGTTTCTTCACGTAATCGCCACAACAATACTGCACACCCCGATCGGAGTGATGGATTAATCCCGATATGTGTTTGGGCAATTGCTTTAATGCCATATCCAGGGCACTGAGCGTATAAATTCCCTCCAAGCTCGTTCCAACCCACCAGCCGATGATTTTGCGTGAGTAACCGTCTGTAATCAAACTCAAGTATATAAATCCTTGGCTTGTCTCCACATATGTAATGTCGCTTACCCATAATTGGTTGGGACAATCCGGTATAAACTCCTTGATCAGGTTCGGATACTTGTGAAGCCAGTGGTTGCTGTAGGTGGTTTTCACGCGTTTGCGTTTTTTGCCTACAAGCAAGTTGTGCTTACGTAAAAAATCAAAGAACTTGTCTCTGCCTAATTTTAACTCCGGTGGCAGACGCGGATTTAGCAGAACCAGTAACTTGCGCCCGCCTAACCGAGGCATTAATTGGCGTTCCCGCTCAATAAGTTGAAGAAGAATTTCCTCTTTAATTTCTTCCTTGTAATTGTAATTTCTGCGCTGATAGTAGGCTTGCCTATTTTTGCCAAACAGACCGCAAAGGGTATCCATATCCGGGTCAGGATAAACTTTACGCAGCTCTCTTACCGTTTGGCTCCAGACTTTTTTCGGATGTCCACCTGCAAGTCTCTTTCTGCTACATCAATCAGCGTATTTAATGCCAAAGACTTCAGCCTTTCTTCTTTAAGTTCATCTTCTAACTTGCGGATTTTACGCTCTAAATCACGCTCGCGGGGGCTTGCAGTTTGTTCTTTACTCATCGCTCCTGTTATTACCTGTTGCTCAGAACTCGGTTTTGAAACCCCAAATTTACGCATCCAACGGGAAATATTGTTATTTCCCCCAAAATTATATTTCTTTTTTAACTCTGATTGACTGATATCCGTACTTAAATACTCTTTTACGATTTGAAGTGCCAATTCGTCCGAAATTTTATTTACAGTTCTTTTCATTGTCCTAAATTATGTTTACTTATTTTGTAAACCTATTTCAGGACAAGACACCCCCCAAAACTTTATTCCTTTTCTCTTCTCTCATCGC
>NZ_JBQKLJ010000053.1:0-1626 GCF_052116285.1 Collinsella sp. Sow4_E3 | reverse complement strand
CGTGGGCTCGGAGATGTGTATAAGAGACAGGTCTCATACCCCCGGGGGGTATCTATGAGCGCGACGAAGGCCGGTCCCAAGGCCCCGATTGCTGTGGATGCCCTGGACTTCAAGGGGTGGCCGCGTGACCGGGCGCGGCGTCGTGAGCGGTTCATCCGTGAGCACGTCATCGTCCCCAAGGGCAAGGGCTCCGGCGGCACGTTCAGGCTGCGCCCCTGGCAACGCGACATTGTGCGGGGCGCGTTCGGGGTTGGCATCCGCACCGCACTGGTGTCCCTGCCCCGCGCCAACGGCAAAACGGCGCTGGCTGCCGCGCTGGCCGTCGCTGAGCTGTTCTGTGGCCCGGATAGTGCCGAGGTGCTCGTGGTGGCCTCAGACCAGCGACAGGCCAACATCGCGCTGAACATGGCCCGGCGGATGATCGAGCTGAATCCGGAGCTGGCGGCGCGGGCCCACATCTACGCCGACAAGATCAGGGTGCCTCAACGGGACGCAACTATGATTGCCCTGCCGGCGGACCCGGCTGCGCTTCACGGTTGGGATCCGTCGTTGTTGATCGTGGACGAGCTTCACGTGGTCACGGAGGCTGTTTGGGAAGCGGTCACGTCGGTGTCGGGCAAGCGCCCGGAAAGCACCGTTCTCGCCATCAGCACCCCGGCCACGTCCGCCGATTCCATCATGTGGAGGCTCGTTGAGCATGGCCGAAGCGGCCAAGACCCGGCGTTCTTCTTGCGGGAGTTCGCCGCGCCGGACGGCTGCGCCGCCGACGACCGGGCGGCGTGGAAGCTGGCCAACCCGGCTCTAGGCGACTTCCTCGCGGAGGACGGCTTGGCGGCTGCGGCCCGCACCCTACGCGAGCCGGTGTTTCGCCAGCTCCGACTAGGGCAATGGGTCAAAAGCGCCGGCGCGTGGTTGCCTCATGGCGCGTGGGATGAGTGCGCGGACACCGCCCGCGTGGTGGCCCCCGGTGAGCGCGTCGTGCTGGCGTTCGACGGCTCCGCGTCCGGCGACTCCACCGCGCTGGTGGGCGCGACCGTCGGGCCGAAGCCGCATGTCTTCGTTCTCGAGGTGTGGGAGAACCCGGGCGATCCACAATGGCGGGTACCCCGGGCGGACGTGGACATGGCCATCGACCTCGCGTTCAGCACCTACGACGTAGCCGAGTTTGCGGCGGACCCGTGGGGTTGGCGGTCCGAGCTGGAAGCCTGGGCCCAGCGACATGGAGAGCGCCGGGTGGTGGAGTGGAACACCGCCTTTGCCAAGCGCATGGCCCCGGCAACCGATCGGTTCTACCAGGCGGTCATCGACCAGACCGTGAGCCATGACGGCGACCACCGGCTGGCCGCGCACCTCGCGCACGCCGTCGCGCAACGGACCCCGATGGGTGACCTCATCGCCAAGGACAAGCGCAACTCACCCCGAAAGATCGACGCGGCGGTGGCGGCAATCGTCGCCCTGGACCGCGCCGCACACCACACCAACACAAAACGGCGGCACCGTGCCGCGAGTTTCTGAGAAGGAGAAGAACATGGAACTGGAAACCAAGCTGACTCGAGTGCTCCAGGCACTCGAAGCCGGTGCCCCGCAGCGGGCAACGAGGGAGCGTTACTTTAAGCCGGAGCAGCC
>NZ_JBQKLJ010000052.1:0-1685 GCF_052116285.1 Collinsella sp. Sow4_E3 | reverse complement strand
TGCCTCCGGGTTCGGACGCGTCCCCGAGTTCCTGCACTCCCCGCTAATGCGGACGAACGCTCAGTGCGCGTCGGCGGCGAGGACGATGGGTGAGCGGGCGAGGGCGGCGCGCCGCCAAACGCTGACTGTGACGTGCGCGCCGGACCCGGCTCTTGATGTGCTGGACACGCTGCGGCTGAGGCTGCCGACCCGCACGGTGGATGCCCTGGTGACGGGTATCAGGCTGCCGCTGACTGGGGGATCGATGACGGTCACGGCGAGCGCTGGGTGGGGGGTGCTGGTCGATGTCTGATCCTCTGGGTGATGCTGTCGCGTCTGCTCTGACCCCGGCTCGTCCGCCTGCCGTCGCGGGGGAGGTGAAGGCAACTTCCCCGGTGCTGCTGGTGTCGGTGCTGGGGTCCGAGGTGACGCCGCTGGTGTGGCTGCCGACACCGCTGGCGGTTGGTGACCGGGTGCTGCTGCTGCGCTCCGAGGGGGTGTGGCATGTGGTGGGTCTGCGTACCGCCCGGCCGAGTGAGGGCACTGTGTCATCCACTGGGTCTGGTGTGGTGACCGTCTCGACTGGGGTGGGGCCTGTGACGGTCCCGCACGTCGGTGGTGTGCCGGTGGTGGGTGATCGGGTGGCGCTGCTGTGGGGGTCTGCTGGTGGTGTGGTGGTGGGCCGTATCGGCACACCGTCCGCTCCGCCGCCGCCATCCACGCCGCCGTCTGACCCGACCCCGCCACAGACTGATCCGGCGCCCGCACCGGCCACTGTGGCTGCTGGGGCGGTGCAGGCTGCGACGGCTAGGTCTGGGAGGTGGCGCAGCGACGGCACCGCCGGGCACCGCGCCTATCAGGGGCACTCCACCTCGGGGCAGGTGGCCGACAACACCGGCTACTTTTTTTACGGCTCGACCCTGGCACGGGGCGGGACTGGCTCGTCTGGTGTGGTGCGTCTGTATCGGGCGACCGGTGCGGGCATGTCGGCGGCGCGGACCGTGTGGCTGGCGCTGCACGGTGCTGCGACGCGACCATCGTCACCTCCCGCGCTGACAACTCAGCCTCGCGCCGCCGGGACAGTGGCACAGGGCGGCACCGTCGACATCGCGCTGACCAGCGCTGAGGTGTCGGCGCTGCTGTCCGGCGCTGCTCGCGGGATCGCTGTCTCGTACCAGGGCACCACGGACTACATGGCACTACTGGGCCCATCTGACCGTCCCGACGCTGGACGGGTCACTCTCATCACCACGATCTAAGGAGGCACGGGATGCCGACCACACCGATCTATGGACTCCGGACGCCGGAGTTGGCGGACGCAAACAACGTCCCGGCAGATATGGCCCTGCTGGCTCAGGGCACCGAAAATGCGCTGTCGTCGCTGTCTCCGTCGTGGTCGTCATACGCCGTGGCGTGGTCGCAGAGCGACGGCACCAACCTCTCGATCGGAAACGGCACGCTGGAGGGTCGCTGGATGCAGGTGGGGCGTCTGGTGCACGCCTCGGTGTCGATGGGGCGAGGCTCGACCACCAATCTCGGGTCGGCGGCGTGGGTGTGGTCGATGCCGGTCAACGCCAGGGCCTGGATGATGGTCACTGGCGTGGGGTGGCTGGCGCGTGGCGGGTCTGAGTATCCGCTGACGGTGAGGCCGGTGGGCCCTGGCCGTGTGGTTGCGCTGATCCCGTCCGGGCGGATCTCCAACAACA
>NZ_JBQKLJ010000051.1:0-1797 GCF_052116285.1 Collinsella sp. Sow4_E3 | reverse complement strand
ATGGTGGACCCGACCTCGGGTGTGGAGCGGCTGGTGGATGCGCGGATCGAGATGGCTGGCCGTCGGTCGGCATCGACGGTGAGGAGACGCTGATGATACTGGCTCCGCTGGTGATGCAGTCCCCGCCGTGGGTGGACATGCTGGTGACTCAGGTGCCTGCCGGTGCGGTGTCGGTGCGAGCGTGGCGCGTGTGGCGCGCGGCAGAGGTGCTGGTGCGTGGCCGTCACGTGCTGCTCGGGTCGTCGGCTCGGGTGGTGGACTATGACTTGCCTGTCGGCTCTCCAGTGTCGTATCGGGTGGAGGCCCTGTCCGGGTCGGGTCAGGTGGTGGAGTCGGCGTCGGTGCAGGTGTCGGCCCCGTCGCCCGGGCACTCGATGGCGTGGCTGTCTGACCCGATGTCCCCGATGGGGTCTGTGGTGGTTGGTGTGCTGCGGGGCGGGTCGCGTGGCCGGTGGTCGTCGGCGATGGAGATGGTGCGTCCGATGGGTGGTTTGCCGATCACGCAGGGCGGTGAGCGTCAGGTGCGGGTCCGGTCGTGGCGTCTGGTCGCTGAGGATGAGGCGACGGTGCAGGCGGTGGACGCGATCATGCTGGCCGGGCCGACGGTGGTGTTGCGGGGCGACCCTGAGTGTCTGGATCATCCGACGGGGCTGCTGTACGTGTCGGCGGCTGATGTGGAGTCGGAGCGGACTGTGCCGCACCTGCCTCGGGTGACGTGGCAGATGGACGGGTATGAGTCGCGGGGGCCGGCGATCCTGCCGGTGGTGCCGTCCCGTACCTATGCCGACGATATGGCTGAGCATCCGACGTATCAGGACTCGACTGCTGCGGCGGCAACGTATCTGGACCGTCTCCGTCTGCTGGAGGCGTAGCTATGTGGCCGGTCGATGAGAGGTGGGGTGCGGCTCGTCTGGGGGATGTGGAGCTGTCGTGTCAGGTGTGGCCGACGCTGCGGGGTCAGGTGCTGACTGCTGAGCCGCTGGAGGTGGTGGACGGGTCGCTGTCGGTGGAGGTGCGGGGCGGGCAGGTGCAGTCGTCGCTGGAACTGTCTGTGGCTGACCCGGACGGGTCGCTGTTCACGGGCGCACCGGATGCGCCGCTGGCGGTGCATGGGCATCGACTGGTGGTGCGTGCCGGGTACGCCGGCGTCGGTGATGCGCCGCTGGGCGAGTTCCGCGTGGAGCGCATCGTGCCGGACGGGTCGCCGTGGCGGCTACACCGCTCGGGCCGGTGGGTGCGTGGTGCTCAGATGCTGCGCGTCTCCGCTGGTGACCTGCTGGGGATCGTCGCCGATGACCGGTTCACGACCCCGACGCGGCCGCGTGGGGGAACGGTGCGCGCTGAGGTGCAGCGGCTCGTCGCCGACATCCTGCCGGTCGGTGACTGGTCAGCGTCGCAGACGGTGCCGTCGTCGGTGGAGTACTCGGAGTCCCGCATGGATGCGCTGCTGTCGGTGATGCGTCTGGCGGGTGTGGTGGCGTGGGTGGATCGTGCCGGGGCGCTCCAGGGTGTCCCGGATGTGGGGTCTGGTCAGGTGTGGGAGGCGTCTGCTGCTGATGTGGTGGAGTGGGTGCCGGTGATGGACCGGGACGGGCTCCGCAACGGGTGGGTGGTGACATCGGAGTCGGAGTCTGGGCAGCCGCTACGTGGGGCCGAGTTCGAGGCATCGGGTCCGCTGGCATGGGATGCCTCCGGGTTCGGACGCGTCCCCGAGTTCCTGCACTCCCCGCTAATGCGGACGAACGCTCAGTGCGCGTCGGCGGCGAGGACGATGGGTGAGCGGGCGAGGGCGGCGCG
>NZ_JBQKLJ010000050.1:0-1904 GCF_052116285.1 Collinsella sp. Sow4_E3 | reverse complement strand
CGGTCGCGGACGTGAGCGGATGTCCGACAGCCTCGACGGCGAAGTCCAGCGCCTGCCTCTTGGTGAGCCCGGCCTGTTTGACGAGTCCGCCGATGGTGGTGGTCTGCTCGGTGCTCAGCATCGGCTCAGCCATGCCGCGCAACGCCTCCATCGCAGCATCGACGTTGGTCGGGGCCGGGTCAGGCGTCGGCTGCTGCTGGGTGACCGTGACCCGCTCCGGTGGCGTGCCGGCCCCCAGTTCCTCGGGGGTGTAGATGACGCCGTACAGGGCGTCGGATGCGCCCATGCGGCACACCTCGGTGATGGCGCGGGCGCGCATCATCTGCCCCTCATACTTGGACCAGTTGCCCTTGCCGGACAGTCCAGCCGCCTTCGCCTTCGTCCTGTCCCAGCAGGACGTGAACTCGAAGTCGGGGTCGTCGGCGCGGATCAGGGTGGCGGTCACGACCGGGCCATGCTCGGTGGCCTCCTCGCGGATGCGCAGCTTGTGCCCGGCCCGGCGCACCAGTGAGGCGAGCAGGTCGGCCGACGCGGTCGGCTTACCCTCGATCACGTGGATCGAGTTGATGGCCTGCATAGGCGGGATGCCGAGCGCGTCCCCGTACTCGATCGCGATGAGCACGTTCGCGGGTTGCTTGTAGTACTGCCTGGGGAGCAGGTTCCCGTCTGCGAGGGTGCGGGCGTACTCGAGTTTTTGGGGCATGGTTGCCAGTTCGGTGCCGGTCATGCTGCTGTCCTGTCTGTGGTGGCCGCGTCTCGTGCGGCGTGGAGGTCGGTGATGAAGCGCTGCCCGGCCCGCATCAGTGCGGTGAACAGGGCTGGGTTGAATCGGATCGGGTAGGTGGCGAAATCGAAGCCGCGTTCACCGGCGGCGAGGATGGCGAGGATGGCGCGGTCGAGTCCGAGGATGCCGAGGCCCCACTGCACCTGGTACAGGTAGTGCATCGGCACCCGATCGGTACCGGCCCGTCCCCATGCGTGCGCGGGGCGGTGGGGGTCGTCCCAGTCGTCACCGGTCAGGACGGCACGCCGGTCGGCGGTTTTCGCCTCGACCAGCACCCCGTCTGTGGTGACCGCATCTGGGTTGTACAGCGCCCAGTCGTGGCGGGGATGCACATGGGTGCCCGCCATCGCGTCGTCGTAGATGAGAGGCGTGGGCCATGAGGTGGTGAGGGATCGCCGCTCAGCGACCATGCCGAGGACAGCAGCCTCGAGCATGGTGCCGCGCCACATCGCCGGGGTCTGGGGGTGGACAGTGCCGGCGATCTTGTCGGCGATGAGCTGGTCGCGGTGGGTCCATGGGGACAGTCCGCAGGCGGCGGCGATCTCGGAGCCGCCGATCCGCCAGCGCCGCGCCTCATGCCACTCGGGCGTGTTCGGCGGGTAGGTGCAGAGTAGGGTCACAGTCCCGCCTCCCACCATGCAGCGGAGTCGAGGATCTCGCCGCAGTCGCCGCAGACCCGCCACGCATTGCAGCCGTAGGTCTCCACGTCGATCTCGCCGTCGTGGGGGCAGGCGTCCGGCTCAATACAGGCGCTCATGACCGGACCTCCGTCCCGAGCCACAGCCCGACGCAGACCACGCCGATGGACAGCAGGACCGCGATGACGGGCACGATGATGTCGAGCACGATGCGGCGGGTCATGACGCACCGCCGAGCGCGGCGAAGTCGATCCCGGCGGCACGCATCGGCTCGGTGAGCGTCGCGACCCCCAGCGCATCCGTGATTACACGGACCGTGGTGCATGGCCAATCGAAGGGCTCGCCATCGTCGTAGCGGCAGATCGTGCAAGCCCATCCCACGCGCTCATCGACATGCACCCACTCGCCCCCGTCGGTCTCCATGTGGTCGTGGTTGACCTCGTGGTCATCGCATTCACCCGGGATGCATGGCTCGAAGATGC
>NZ_JBQKLJ010000049.1:0-1924 GCF_052116285.1 Collinsella sp. Sow4_E3 | reverse complement strand
CCTGCACGACGACCTCGCGGCACGCATCCCGGCCCTCACCGTCTATGACGGGGAACCGCCAGCGACCCCACCGGGCCGGTACGTATGTCTGTACTACGACACCGGTCTGGAGTCGGAGCGCCGCATCTGTGCCCCGTCGGCGCACATCAGGGTCGACGTGAGCGCCGTGTGTGTGGCCCGCACCCGCCCCGGCGTCCGGGACGCGGTGACGATCGTCCGCACCGCCCTCAACAGGTGCCAGCCGTTCGGTGCCGACTCGGCGATGGTCGAGGAATCATCCGGGCCACTGGTGACCGAGGGCCCTGCTGGCGACGTCCGCATGTCTGCGACTCTCGTTTTCACCGTCCGCATCAGAAGGAACCAGCTATGACCACCACCCGAGCCGCCGACCAGTCCGAACCGGTCGAGATCGAGACGACCGAGGCCGAGGAGGCCGAGGCGACCGACGCCGACATGGCCGCTGTCACCCGAATCGGGGTGAGCGTCGTGCGTGTCCGCGACACCGCGACCGGACACCACATCACCATCTCCGCCAACCTCGCGGACTCTGACAAGGCCCGCTACAAGCCACTCAAGTCGCCAGCCGTCGACGCCAACGGCAACCCAGCACACCCCAAGTTCAAGACCAACATCTAAGGAGCCCCCATGTCTCTCACTGTTTTCAATCCCGACGGCGTGGAGGTTCTCGAGAACTCCGCCGTTATCGTCGCCCCCGCTGTCGCGGACCTCGACAAGCCGACCGTCGCCGAGTACAACGCGGGCACCGCCATCGAGTGCTCCATCAAGTCGTTCGGCATCTCCACCGACGTCTCCTACGCCAGCTCGCAGTACCTGTGCGACAAGGTCGCGAAGAAGCGCGTCGGCAATCGCGAGCGCAACCTCGAGCCGCTCACCATCAAGATCGGCGACCCCCAGGCGGAGACCATTTCGGAGAAGTTCGTGGAGGACTCGGTGGTATACCTGATCCACCGGCCCGGACTGAAGCACACGACCCCGGCTGCAGCATCGCAGAAGGCTCAGGTCATCAAGGCTCGCGTCGCCGCCGTCGATCTCGTGCCTATCGGGGTCGAGGAGGGTGCCGTGTACGAGGTCCGCGTCGCGCTCGCCGTCGATGGACGCAACGCCGGGCTGTTCGCCACCATCGCGTCCTAACCCCCCAATCGCAGCCAGCCCCTACCGCATGGCCTCGCGCGTAGGGGGTGGCTGCATCTCAGAGAGGCCACCATGTCTGAATCGAAGTACGCCCAGCTGCTGGACGCCCGAGTGAAGTCGAGCATCCGGCGCACCACCACCGCCCCTGTCTGCCTGGACCCCGCTCTGTGGGAGGCCTGGGAGGCCGCCAAGAACGCTTTGGACGCCTGCCCCTCCGGTGACGACGCACCCAAGACGGGATCGCTCGGAGCCAAGCCGTCGGGGCGTCAGGCGGCCGAGAAGGCTGTGCAAGCGGCCCGCGCCGCTCTGCGTGAGGCGTCGATCCTCATCCACTACCGGGCGCTGCTCCCCGCCGAGTCGAGGGAGTTCTACGCCACCATCGACACCGAGGGCCCCGCGACCGACGTGTACGGGAACCTCATGCGCCGCTGCTTCACCCACGCCACCACCCTCGACGGTGAGACGATCGCCGACATTGACGAGGCCCGGTTCTCGCATCTCGTGGACAACATGGAGCTTCCCGAACTGGAGGCCCACAACGCGAAACTGAACGCGATCCTCGGTGAGCTGCCGGATTTTCCTATGTAGCTGAGGTTGTCGCCTCCGACGCCGAGTTGCGGACTGATCTGGCGATCGCCCGCAGCTTGGGCGTCAGCCTGCGCCGATTCAACGGGTGGGAGCCGACCACGGTCACCACCACCCGCCCCGACGGCACAACCATCACCACCCGTGACCCCGAGTTCGACGCGTGGGAGCGGTCGCTGTGGATCGC
>NZ_JBQKLJ010000048.1:0-2463 GCF_052116285.1 Collinsella sp. Sow4_E3 | reverse complement strand
GCCGCTGTCGTGGCTACCGACCCCGCTGGTGGTGGGGGATCGGGTGCTGCTGCTCCGCTCAGAGGGTGTGTGGCATGTAGTGGGTCTCCGGTCTCCGCGTCCCGGTGAGGGGACGGTGGCGTCCACCGGGTCGAGTGTGGTGACGGTCGCCACCACGTCGGGGTCGGTGACGGTCCCGTATGTGGGTGGTGTGCCGGTCGTGGGTGACCGGGTGGGGATCGTGTGGGGCGCGTCGGGCGGGATGGTGGTGGGCCGGCTGGGCGCCCCATCCGCACCGCCTCCGCCTACCAAACCTCCGGCTGACCCCACTCCGCCGCAGCCTGACCCCGGTCGCACGACAACGACGGTGACGGCCGCCGCGGTGCAGGCGGCTACAGCCCGCTCCGGGGCGTGGCGCACCGACGGCTCGGCAGGTTCCCGCGCCTATCAGGGCCACTCAACGTCCGGCCAATCCGCCGACAACACGGGATTTTTCTTCTACGGCGAGTCGCTGGCGAGGGGTGGTGTCGGACGGTCGGGGGTGCTGCGTCTGTACCGGGCGACTGGTGCCGGGATGTCGGCTGCCCGGACGGTGTGGCTCGCGCTGCACGGTGCCGCGAGCCGACCCTCGTCGCCGCCGCCGCTGACTACCAGTCCTCGCGCTGCCGGGCAGGTAGCGCAGGGCGGCACGGTTGATGTGGCGCTCACTGAGCAGGAGGTGGCGGCGCTGCTGTCCGGCTCTGCTCGCGGTATCGCTGTCGCCTATCAGGGCACGACCGACTATATGGCCCTGCTCGGCCCCTCTGACCGGCCCGACGCGGGCCGCATCACGCTCACCACTACGATCTAGGAGGCCCCATGCCATCCACACCTGTCTACGGTCTGCGGACCCCGGAGGTGACGAGCGCCAACGACGTGCCTGCCGATCTCGCCGTGCTGGCGCAGGGCGTCGAGGGAGCCCTCAACGGCGTCGTGGACGCGGCGGGGTGGGTGGATTGCGCCATCGCTTCCGGCTTTGAGGCCGTCTCGCCCGGGCTGAAGGTGCGTCGGCGGTGCGGCATTGTGGTCATCTCCGGTTTCATCCGCTGGACGGGAGGGTCGCTGACGGGCCGCACGGTCGCGACAGTCCCGGCGGGATACCGCCCATCGTCTGTATCCACGACACCTCTACCGGCGTCCGTCTCGTCCAACAAGACGACTGTCGCGACCCCGTTCCTGTCATCGTCTGGCGACCTGTCATTCTCGACGGTCGGCTACATCGTCGCGGAGCCGAGCGGGGGGACCCCGGTGTTCCCGATCTCCGGCACGTGGTTCCTGTGAGAGGGGAGGAGTAGGGATGGCATGGTATCCAGGCGCGGTTCGTGAGTCGCTGCAAACCCGGCTAGATCAGCGGCGGCGGGTGATGCCGTCACCGGTGCGGATCAATCTCCATACGGCGGTCAGCAACTCGACGTCGCTGCGTGGCTACTGGGACTCGCAGGGCGTGTTCTCCCACTTTTATGTTGACCGGATCGGCACGGTCCGCCAGTATCAGGACACCCAGTTCCGGGCGGCGTGCGACCTCGACGGCAACCCGGACACAATCTCGATCGAGACGTGGGACGGCTACGGGCCGGTCTGGACAGGTTGGGCTGACGAGAATAAACCTCCGCCCTGGAATCCGGCGCAGGTGCAGGCAATCGTCAAGCTCGTCCGCTGGTTGATGGCGACCCACCCGACGATTCCGCGCCGTCTCGCGGCCGACAATCGACGCGGCCCAAGCTCGCATGGACTGTCGTGGCATCGGCTCGGTGTCCCCGGGTATGCGACCACGGTGCCGCGTGAGCGCGGTGGGCTGCTGTACACGCTGAGCCGGGGCAAGGTGTGCCCTGGCCCGCAGCGTGAACGGCAAATCCCCCACATTCTGGCCGCCGTCATCCACGGCGACACAACGACGACTGACCACTCACAGCAGGAGGATGACGAGATGAAGCAGGAAGATTGGGAGCGCCTGGAGCGGATGATCCGGGTCGAGCTGGGTCGAGCACGGACGTCGATCGCTGACTCGGTGTGGGAGTACTACCTCGGCAGCTCCGGCCCGACTGCGGCGGTGGCGCAGCAGGACGGCTACTGGCAGGGCCGCAAGATGGACGCACAGGTTGCGGCCCTGACCGCTGCTGTGGAGGCCGCCAAGCCCGGATCGGTGGACATGTCCGCCATCCGGGCAGCGGCCGAAGCGGCTGCCGAGAAGGCGCTGGCTGACCTCGGTGACCGGCTCAAGGGCTGAGCGTGCCTCGCCGGACAGCGATGCTCGGTCTCGGCGTCCTGTGGGTGCTGGTCGGGGTGTCACTGCTCGATGCTGGCGTCCCAGCCCGTGCCGAGCTGATCGACCTACCCGACTGGCTACGAGCCGCCCTATGGGTCGCTGCCGGCGTGGTCGCGATCGCCACCGCCGGGCATGTGCGGGCATCGGTGTGGGGTCTGGCCGGGTTAGCCCTGGCTGCC
>NZ_JBQKLJ010000047.1:0-2569 GCF_052116285.1 Collinsella sp. Sow4_E3 | reverse complement strand
CGCCCGGTCCCGTTCCGAACCCGGAAGCTAAGCCCCATCGCGCCGAGAGTACTGCGGGGCCAGCCCGTGGGAGGCCAGGGCGCCGCTGACCGGTGGACGGCACCGAGCCGTCATCGAGAATCGAGAAGGGGGAGGCCTCGCGGCCTCCCCCTTTTTCGTTTCTCAGGCAATTTAACTAAATGACATTTTTTACAACGATATCATCTGCCGTCTTATTCAGACGTTCACCGTTCTCCTGACAGTCTCACGCACTCAATGGATTACTATCTACTTAAGCGTGATACTGCGCTTGACCTGTTTTAGGCGGGCCGTTTTATTGATTATGAAGGAAGGACGCACATGGCAGATGTTCACGAGCTGCTTGATACTTGGATTGCCAATGTCAAGGATGATGAGCTGCTGACCGAGCTCAACACGATGAAGGAGCAGGGTGACGAGGATGCCATCACCGATGCCTTCTTCCAGGATCTTGCCTTCGGCACCGCCGGCCTGCGTGGCACGATCGGTGCTGGCACCAACCGTATGAATATCTATACGGTCGGCCGTGCAACGCAGGGCTTCGCCGACTATCTCAATGCGACTTTTGAGCATCCGACGGTTGCCATTGCTCGCGATAGCCGCAATAAGGGCGAACTGTTCGTTAAGACGACGGCTGCCATTCTTGCAGCAAACGGCGTGACTGCTCTCGTATACCCTAAGATTTCTCCCGTGCCGACGCTTTCCTGGGCCGTCCGCGACCTTGAGTGCTCCGGTGGCATTTGCATGACCGCTAGTCATAATCCGGCGCCCTATAACGGCTATAAGGCATATGGCCCCGACGGCTGCCAGATCACTAGCGAGGCCGCCGATGCAATTTCTAAGGCTATCGCCGAGACCGATACGTTCACTGGCGTGAAGTCCATGGACTTCGATGAGGCTCTTGAGCAGGGTCTGGTCAAATGGATCGATGACTCGTGCCTCGAGCGTTATTACGACGCCGTTCTCGCGCGCGGCGTGACCAACCTTTCTGCCGAGGAGATCGCTGGCGCTCCGCTTAAGCTCGTCTACACTCCGCTCAACGGCACTGGCCTCATTCCCGTCACGACGGTGCTCGAGCGCGCCGGCATCACCGATGTCACGGTTGTTCCCGAGCAGAAGGACCCGAACGGCGATTTCCCGACCTGCCCGTATCCTAACCCCGAGATCCGTCAGGCCATGCAGAAGGGAATCGACCTGTGCGAGCAGGTTCACCCCGATCTGCTGCTTGCAACCGATCCTGATGCCGACCGTGTTGGCGTTGCTGTTAAGAATGGTGATGACTATCTGCTGCTGACCGGCAATGAGATGGGCGTTTTGCTGCTCGACTATATCTGCAAGACCCGTGCCGCCCGCGGCGAGGATCTCACCAAGAAGGTCGCGGTTACTACCATTGTTTCTTCCGCCATGGTCGATGCTCTGGCCGAGGAGTATGGCTTTGAGCTCCGTCGCTGCCTGACGGGCTTCAAGTACATCGGTGACATCATTACCTCGCTTTCCGATGCTGGTGAAGTCGATCGCTTTATCTTCGGTTTCGAGGAGAGCTACGGTTATCTGGCCGGCGACCACGTGCGCGACAAGGACGCCGTGAGCACTTCGCTTCTGATTTGCCAGATGGCGCAGTATTACAAGCTCCAGGGCAAGAACCTTGCCGATGCGATGCACGAGCTGTACGAGAAGTATGGCTACTATCACAACAAGACGATTTCGCTGAGCTATCCGGGCGCTGAGGGTGCGGCAAAGATGGCCGGCATTATGGCGGGTCTGCGCGAAAACCCGCCCGCGGAGCTCGCAGGCTCCAAGATCGAGGCCGTTGTGGATTACAACACGTGCGTGAACGGCCTGCCGAAGGCTAATGTCATTGAGTTCGATCTTGAGGGTGGCAACAAGGGTATTGTCCGTCCTTCCGGCACCGAGCCCAAGATCAAGCTGTACATCTTCGCTAAGGGCGCGGATGCCGCCGAGGCTGATGCAGCACTTGACGCGATTGAGGAGTCAGGTCGCAAGCTGTTGGCCTAAGGCTTTGAAAGCCTATTTCTATAGATAGACGAAAAAGGGGATCTCGGAAACGAGGTCCCCTCTCTATTACCGGTAAATACAGCTGAGAATCCCAAACTGTGTAGGAGTTGTGTGTAACCAGATTCCCGCCCCCGGGGCCCCTCCGGTCTGGCAATATATCTCCTTGCCGCGCGGCCCGGTCGGACCGGGAACCAGCGCAGGCGTGCACCTTGAGAACCGGATACTGCGAGGATGGACACACATGGTGTGTCGCATCCGGGCAGACATCGAACCATTTGAAATGGTCTGACTTGGATTCGTTTTTCGCAAGGCCGCCGAGAGGCGGCCCCGAGAATTCCTTTTCCTATCAAACAGAACCATATGAATCGAACGGAACCGATCAGCGATGAACTGAGAGGACCGGACGGGCTCGAGGCCCATATATTTTGGACGGAGAGTTCGATCCTGGCTCAGGATGAACGCTGGCGGCGCGCCTAACACATGCAAGTCGAACGGCACCCACCTCCGGGTGGAAGCGAGTGGCGAACGGCTGAGT
>NZ_JBQKLJ010000046.1:0-2585 GCF_052116285.1 Collinsella sp. Sow4_E3 | reverse complement strand
GGAGATGTGTATAAGAGACAGGTCTACAGGACCTGAAAACCATTCTCTCTGGTGGCGCGATACCACCAGATGCATATCGGCGCGACGCTGGAGGTGTTGAGCATGTCTGACGAGCCCCATATCCCGGCCCCGTGTCCAGCCTCGTTGGCGGATGGTGGGCGCGCTTTGTGGAGTGGCGTGGCGGACGTGTTCGAGCTGACGCCGGAGCAGTTGGTGCAACTGGAAGAGGCATGCCGGGCAAAGGATCGGCTGGACTCTCTGGATGCGGCGATCCGTGGCAAGCATGACGTGCTGCTGTCGATTGAGACGGACGATAACGGAGTGGCCAGCTTGGTCGTGAACTCGGCGCTGCGTGAGGCGAACGCGACGGCCACGGTCCTCAAGCAGCTATTGGCCGCGCTGCGGTTGCCAGACGTGGAGGGTCGCCGGCCCCAGTATCGGGGTCCGAGGGGTGCCTATCAGAAGTCTGTGGAGTCGGTCGCATCCGCCGGCAAGGTGTCGAGCCTTGACCGGGCGCGGAAGCGGCGCGCAGGCTGATGTTCCGGCCCTTGTTCGAGGGGCAGAAGTGCTCTCTCGGCTATGCCGTCATCGACTGGCTCGAGGAGTATGCCTGCCATGGCCCTGGGCCGGTGGAGGGGCAGCCGTTGACGTTTGATGATGAGATGCTCGATTTCGTCGTGGACGCCTACGAGCTCGAACCGGCGTCTGGGCGCAGGCTGATCTCTCGTGGCGTGCTGTCGATGCCCAAGGGTCGGGCGAAGTCGGAGGTTGCAGGGCTGATTGGCGTGGCGGAGGCCCTTGCTCCGGTGCGTTTCGATGGCTGGGATGCGAGTGGGCAGCCGGTGGGTCGCCCGATCCGCTCCCCGTTTGTCCGCTGCCTCGCGACCGAGGAAAGGCAGAGCGGGAACACGTTCCAAAACCTCGCCTTCGTCATGGGTGACTGGGGTCACGACAATCACCCCGACATCTATGGCGGCGTGAAGGGCATCCGCGACTACCGCTCAGCGACCAACATCTACCTGCCGAACGGCGGGGAATGCCGCTCGAGCTCGTCCGGTGCCGCGTCGAAGGACGGAGGCAAGGAGACCTTCCTCGTGCCGGATGAGGTGCACCTGTACGTACTCCCGGAGCTGCGGAACATGTACGCCACAACGATGCGCAACCTCCCAAAAAGGGCGGGCGACGAACCGTGGGCGCTGCTGACAACGACCGCATTCCGTTACGGCGAGGAAAGCGTGTGGGAGACGATCTACAAGCGCTGGAAGACCAAGCAGCTTGGCCCCGGATGGCTGGTCCACCATCGCGAGGCGAAGGGACCTATCCGCATCTACGAGGACCGCGAGCACACGCTGGCGCAACTGCGCTACGTGTACGGCGCGGCCATGGACCCCGTGTCGGGCTGGATGACCCCCGAGCTTGCCTATCAGACGATGCTGGATCCAACCGAGTGCCGTGATGAGGCTGAGGGGGCTCGCTACTACCTGAATCGGGCCATGGCGTCCTCGGATTCGTGGATCGCGCTCAGGGCCGTGGAGGACGCCCAGGTGGACGGTCCCGAACCTGCCGATGGGACGCCGATCACGCTCGGGTTCGACGGGTCGCTGAACGATGACTCGACCATCCTCCGGGGCTGCCGCATGTCAGATGGATACCGGTGGACGATTGGGCTGTGGGAGAAACCCGAGGGGTCCGACGGCATCGGATGGCAGGTGCCGCGCACCGAGGTGCTGGAGCGTATCCGTGAGGCGCATGCGCGCTATCGCGTGATCCGGGGCCACTACGACCCGCATGAGTGGCGCAGCGACATCTCAGACCTGGCGCACCAGTTCGGCGAGGATGTGGTGGTCGAGTTCCCCACGACCTCAGACACTCTGATGGGTCCGGCGCTGGACACGCTGCACACCGACATAGTGACCGGAGTCACGAAGCAGAGCGACGATCCGGACGCGCTGCGGCATTACGGCAACGCGTACGTGAAGCGGCGCGGACAGTATCGGCTGATCCGCAAGGAGTACCCGAACAGCCCCCGCAAGATTGACGTTGTCGTGGCGGACGCTCTCGCCTACGCGGCGAGGCGGGCGGTGCTGGACACCGGCTGGACCGATGACGAAGAGAGCAGCGCCGTGTGGTGCTTCGCCTAGACGATGATTGGAGGTGGCATGGGCGACATTGATGTCCTGAACCGCCTCCACCGCAAGACCTCGAAGATCAAGCGCGACTACAAGCACCTCGACATGTACTACGAGGGTCTGCAGAAGATCGACGTGATTGGGCTTGCCGTGCCTCCTGAATTGCGCATGTTCGAGGTTGCGATCAATGTGCCGCGCATGGCTGTGGATGAGCCGGAGCGCCGCCAGCAGTTGCGCGCCTTCCAGCGGTCGGGTTCCGACAAGATCGACCGCGGTTTGCAGGAGGCGTGGGAGTACAACAACTTGCCCTCCCAGTCATCGCTGCTGCACAAGGACTGCCGCACCTTCGGGCGCGGCTTCGCGGTCGTGTCCACAAACCCTGAAGAACCCGATCAGCCGCTCATCACCGTGGAGTCGCCTGAGGCGTTCTCGGTCGAGATCGATCCCCGTCGGCGC
>NZ_JBQKLJ010000045.1:0-2622 GCF_052116285.1 Collinsella sp. Sow4_E3 | reverse complement strand
ACTGACCATGCGAGGTCGGCCAGGCTGTCGGCGTCGAGTCCGGCGAGGATGGCGGCGACGGGCGGCTGGAGCCATGGTTGCCGGTCGGGGTGGCGCATGGCGGCGCGTGTCTGGCAGGTGAGGGCGGCGAGGTCGCGGCACCAGTCGGCGGGGGCTCTCATCGTGCCCCCTCCTCGTTGTGTTTTTTCGCTTCGCCAAGCAAGCAAATGCTCGCGCGCATACCTACCGGACTTTTTTTGCTTGCTGTTTTTGAGAACTGTTGAAAAAGACCGCTGACAGTTGGGCACCCAGCGTTAGTTAAGTAGGTCGGGACGGGACGGGTCGGGACGGGTCGGGACGGGGTAGCGTTGGTCACACGATTTGTCACACCCGATGTCACGTGACTGTCACGCGTGACGTACGCCGTGACATGCTGGTCACTCACCATCGGGAACCTCCTCGGGTCGAGTGAGTCCCGCCAGTGATTGCCGCCTCTTGCGCTGGCGTTCGCGGGCCTTCTCACGGACCTGCTCAATCTCGTCTGACAAGGGCTGATAGTCATCCCAGTCATGGAATCTGTACCCGCCATCCACGGCCTCCCACAGCCCTTCTCGGACGAGCGCAGCGGCAGCCGTCCTGCCGGTCCTGCCCCACGAGTCGAGCCACCACGTCGGCACAACGCCGTCCGTCTTGTAGGCCATGCAGAGGCTTCCCGCCGTCACCCAAACGCCTGCCGAAGCGGCGCCAGCGCGTCGCACTTTCGGGTGACAGTGGAGCGTGTCATCGACCTTGAACCAGGCCATCTTCGCAGCTCCCCCCATCTCCGTAGTCGGTGTCATCGAGGTCCCATGACTGCCCGGTGTCGTGGTCGTAGACGCTGTCTGCTCCGCAGTGGGTGCACCGGAAGGCGGTCAAGCGGTAGAAGCCGAGAGGGCGAGGCAACGGCATCCCGTAGCCGGGTCTGTAGGCCGCGATCTCGTCTCGGCGTCGCCTCAACGTCTCGTGGGTGGCGAGGGGTGAGGTGGCTGTGTAGCCACGAGCTAAAGCGCGTGGGCGGATCAGCCCGCACGAGTGGCACGGGCTCTGCACGGGTGCTCTGCCGCACATGATGAACGGCGTATCCCCGCGCCACGCGCCCCAGAGGACGGGCAGCCCGTCCCAGTAGGGCGGCAGGCCATGCTCGCGGGTCATGTCTGCTCCTCTCTGCAGTCGGGGCATGGGGTGATGGTCTGTCGGTCTCCGGTGACGTCCTCGTCCAGTACGTCGCCGGTGTCGTGGCAGGTGTCGCAGCTCAGGTCAGCCATGTTCGGCCTCCTCTCTCCACCGAAAAGCTCCTCTTGGTAGTGAGTGCCGAGGCAGGCTGGTGAGCACCACATGCGCTCACGCCGCCCGTTGTCCCGGCGGGTGGAGTAGCCAGCCCCTCTCCCCGACTTGCCTGCGACCCGACGCCAGCCGTGCGCTAGTAGCGCGTCGTGCTCATCGTCGTAGCCGCACAGGATGATGCGGAGAGGCGCGCTCCCCCCTCCAGGCAGTGTGACCGTCTGCGGCTGGCGTGCGCACCACTCGCGGACGCGCTCGGCAATGCCGGCGGATGACTCGGCATAGAGGTCGCCGGATGTTGCGTAGGGCGGGTCCAGAAACACAGCCCTAGACCCATCACCCCCGGCGCCCGATCTGATGACTGAGGGTCGCACTACCCGTTCCCACGATCCGCAGGTGATGCGGGTGTAGGCGAGCCGTGATTGCAGGTGGGCGAGATAGTCGGCGATGCCCGCCTCCTTGCCCTGACCAGCGTTCCCGAGATGAGGCAGCTCGCGGTTGATACCCTGACCAGCGTCCCCGAGATGAGGCAGCTTGCGGTTGATACCCTGACCAGCGTCCCCGAGATGAGGCAGCTTGCGTGTGTCCATCAGGCGTGAGTCGATGACGCGCCAGGGTCCACGGCCAAACGGGTCACCGATGCCACACGCTGTTACATACAGCCACCAGCCAGCGGCCTTCGGGTCACACGCCTCGGGATCGCCCTCCAGCCACGACACGAGATCATCGCCGCGACGCTCCTGTAGCCATGCGAGGCGGGCGTGGTAGTCGATCTCGGCGACTGGCCCCGCGCAGTGTGTGGCAACCTCGGACGGGCGGAGCTGGATGGCGCGCCACATGTTGATCAGCCATCCGTCCGCGTCGTTGATGGTCTCGACTCTCCTGCCGTCGAAGCGAGGTCTGGCTAGCAGTACGGCAGCCGAACCCGCGAAGGGCTCCACATAGCCGGACGGGTCGCCGAGCTCGCGCCACACGGACGGGGCGGCCCGGCGCTTCCCGCCGAAGTACGGGAATGGCGCGGCGATCATGAGTCCTCCCTCGGTAGCCGGGCTATGCGCGATTCTGAGGGCCTTTCAGTGGCTTGGGGTCCATGGGTACCAGCCTGTCCCTGTTCGTCGCCCTCCGTCGCCACGTGAGAGCAATGAGCGGCATTCCAGCGAGTATCCACCAGGCCGGTCGTCCACTGCCCGGACCGGTTTCTGGTCATGCCCCGGTCGAGCATCTCTGCCTCGGTGAGGCAGCGGCGGCGGGCCGGGCCGGTGATTTGCCCGTGCTTCCCGGTGCGGTGCATGTCGCCGGAGGTGGTGCTGGTGAAGGTTTCGT
>NZ_JBQKLJ010000044.1:0-2608 GCF_052116285.1 Collinsella sp. Sow4_E3 | reverse complement strand
TCGAGGATCGTCGGCAGCGTCAGATGTGTATAAGAGACAGGTCTACAGGGCCTGAAAACCATTCTCTCTGGTGGTGCGATACCACCAGATGCATATCGGCGCGACGCTGGAGGTGTTGAGCATGTCTGACGAGCCCCATATCCCGGCCCCGTGTCCAGCCTCGTTGGCGGATGGTGGGCGTGCTTTGTGGCGTGGCGTGGCGGACGTGTTCGAGCTGACGCCGGAGCAGTTGGTGCAACTGGAGGAGGCGTGCCGGGCAAAGGATCGGCTCGATTCTCTGGATGCGGCGATCCGTGGCAAGCATGACGTGCTGCTGTCGATTGAGACGGACGGTAACGGAGTGTCCAGCTTGGTCGTGAACTCGGCGCTGCGTGAGGCGAACGCGACGGCCACGGTCCTCAAGCAGCTGCTGGCGGCGCTGCGGTTGCCGGACGTGGAGGGTCGACGGCCCCAGTATCGGGGTCCGAGGGGTGCCTATCAGAAGTCTGTGGAGTCGGTCGCATCCGCAGGCAAGGTGTCGAGCCTTGACCGGGCGCGGAAGCGGCGCGCAGGCTGATGTTCCGCCCCCTGTTCGAGGGGCAGAAGTGCTCTCTCGGCTATGCCGTCATCGACTGGCTCGAGGCGTATGCCTGCCATGGCCCTGGGCCGGTGGAGGGGCAGCCGTTGACGTTCGATGACGAGATGTTTGACTTCATCGTGGACGCCTACGAGCTCGAACCGGCGTCGGGGCGTCGGTTGATCTCTCGTGGCGTGCTGTCAATGCCGAAGGGTCGGGCGAAGTCGGAGGTCGCGGGCCTGATTGGCGTGGCGGAGGCTCTGGCCCCGGTGCGTTTTGACGGCTGGGATGCGAGCGGGCAGCCGGTGGGACGCCCGATCCGCTCCCCGTTCGTCCGCTGCCTCGCGACCGAGGAGAAGCAGTCGGGCAACACGTTCCAAAACATTGCTTTCGTGATGGGTGACTGGGGACACGACAACCACCCAGACATCTACGACGGCGTGAAGGGCATCCGCGACTACCGCTCAGCGACTAACATCTATCTGCCGAACGGTGGGGAGTGCCGCTCGAGTTCGTCTGGTGCCGCGTCGAAGGACGGCGGCAAGGAAACGTTCCTCGTGCCGGATGAGGTGCACCTGTACGTGCTCCCGGAGCTGCGGAACATGTACGCCACGACGATGCGTAACTTACCGAAGAGGTCGCGTGACGAACCGTGGGCGCTGCTGACAACGACCGCATTCCGTTACGGCGAGGAGAGCGTCTGGGAGACGATCTACAAGCGTTGGAAGGCCGAGCAACTAGGCCCCGGATGGCTGGTGCACCATCGCGAGGCGAAGGGACCGATCCGCATCTATGAGGACCGCGAGCACACGCTGGCGCAGCTGCGTTACGTGTACGGCGCGGCGATGGACCCCGTGTCGGGGTGGATGACCCCTGAACTTGCCTATCGGACGATGCTGGACCCAACCGAGTGCCGTGACGAGGCTGAGGGTGCCCGCTACTACCTGAACCGCGCCATGGCGTCCTCGGATGCGTGGATCGCGCTCAGGGCTGTGGAGGACGCCCAGATGGACGGCCCCGAACCTGCCGATGGCACAGCGATCACGCTCGGGTTCGACGGGTCGCTGAACTCCGACTCGACCATCCTCCGCGGCTGCCGGATGTCAGACGGCTACCGGTGGACGATCGGACTGTGGGAGAAACCCGAGGGTGTCGACGGCATCGGATGGCAGGTGCCGCGCACTGAGGTGCTGGAGCGTATCCGTGAGGCGCACAAGCGCTATCGCGTGATCCGAGGCCACTACGACCCACACGAGTGGCGCAGCGACATCTCAGACCTGGCGCACGAGTTCGGCGAGGACGTGGTGGTCGAATTCCCCACGACGTCGGACACCCTGATGGGGCCGGCGCTGGACACGCTCCACACCGACATCGTGAACGGCACCACGAAACAGAGCAGCGACCCGGACGCGCTGCGGCACTACGGCAACGCGTTCGTGAAGCGGCGCGGCCAGTACCGGCTGATCCGCAAGGAATACCCGAACAGCCCCCGCAAGATCGACGTCGTAGTGGCAGACGCCCTCGCGTACGCGGCGAGACGGGCTGTGCTGGCCACCGACTGGACCGATGACGACTCACAGAACAGCGCCGTGTGGTGCTTCGCCTAGACGATGAATGGAGGTGGGCATGGGTGACATTGATGTCCTGAACCGCCTCCACCGCAAGACCCCGAAGATCAAGCGCGACTACAAGCACCTCGACATGTACTACGAGGGCCTGCAGAAGATCGACGTGATCGGTCTCGCCGTGCCGCCCGAACTGAGGATGTTCGAGGTCGCGATCAACGTGCCACGCATGGCTGTGGATGAGCCGGAGCGCCGCCAGCAGTTGCGCGCCTTCCAGCGGTCGGGTTCCGACAAGATCGACCGCGGCTTGCAGGAGGCGTGGGAGTACAACAACTTGCCCTCCCAGTCATCGCTGCTGCACAAGGACTGCCGAACTTTCGGGCGCGGCTTCGCGGTCGTGTCCACAAACCCTGAAGAACCCGATCAGCCGCTCATCACCGTGGAGTCGCCTGAGGCGTTCTCGGTCGAGATCGATCCCCGTCGGCGC
>NZ_JBQKLJ010000043.1:0-2768 GCF_052116285.1 Collinsella sp. Sow4_E3 | reverse complement strand
TGGAGCGTTCTTGGTATAGGTAACCGTGAATTCTAAGTCCTTTGAGTCCCCGTTAACTGTTTGCTTGTCAATTTGCGCCTTGTCAGCTGTATAACCCTTTAATTCAGGACTTTTGACTGCGTCAAAGCTTTGATCTGCTGACCAATTACCATACGTCTTTTCCCCAGTTACTGCGTCAGTTGAGACTTGACGTGTGAAGTCGACAGAAGCAGTGTGCTTATTGGCCACCTCGTGTCCATTCTGATCAACATAGCTGACGGTCTCATTAACTGTCTTCTTCTCTGTCGTGATCGTTGGAGCATTCTTGGTATATACATAATAAACAGTTTGATCGTTAGCTAAGAATGGTACAGCTTCCGAGGTTGTTAGCTGTTTACCATTTAATGATGACACAGGGCTATCGCTAGTAACGAGTGTGTATCCTTTAATATCTTTGGGTGCGACTTGATAGTCAGGAGATTGGGTCGCAATACTTGAACCTGCTGGATAACCATATGAATACGCTTGTGTTGCTAATTCTTTGCCATCCTTATCCACATAATGCACTGTAACCTTAAATTGTCCTTCTGATCGGGCATTTGATGGTGTTGTGTTAGAACTAATGTTATTTGATGTAACTTTTGTTACTGTTCCATCGCTTGCAACACTATACTGGGTACCAGTTCCTTGCAGTGTGTTTTTTATGCTTGAATCAGCAAAACGAAATTCTGATTGAATGCCCATACTTTGGAAGGCATATAGAGTGGCCAGTTTTTTATTAAGTTCAGAGTTTACATCATCCGTTCGGTTTACTTCTTGCGCAGCATCTGCCTGTGTTGCGGCATCGTCATTAGGATATAAGTCATGAAAAGTATAGGCACCATCACCAACTACCTTACCAAGATTGTAGGCAATAGTATATTGTCCATTACCTTCATTAATTACAACACCGGAGTGCTTACCAGCTTTATTTAGCGCAGCTAAAATATCATCATCACTAGTGCCAGCTGGTAAAGTTATCAGACTAGTAACCCCGCTGCCCTGTCCAAAATCTTTTCCAACGGAATTATCATTTTTAATCAGATAAGTTCCATCTTCACTTATTTTCAACGTGCCACTACCAATGTATTTACCCAAATTAACTTGTGTAATTACTGAACCTCCAGTTGTAACACGTTCTATATTTATAATGTTTCCAGTTGGAATACTGGTATCTGCCGGTGTGTTTTTTGCCCCTGATAGGGCATTATTAAGATAGTTGGGATCAGTAATCATTGTACCAGTATTAATTTGACTCGCAGTAGGACCATACGCAAAGTCGCTACTTCTATAGTCACCAGTATCCTTCTCGTAAATTCTCTTTACAGGCACAAAAGTGAAAGTATTATCACCAATAGTTAAAACAATATTCTGATTACTATTCGTAGTAACCAGTGAAGAAGTTTCACCGGGTTGCTCCGTTACAGTAGCAATTACTTTTTTCCCGCTAGTTGGGTCAAAACTATCGCCAATAGTAATAATATAGCTTCCACTTGTACCATAGCGACCATCCATCTGATATTTAATTGTACCAACGTTTTGGATATCCAAGCTAGTCCCTGAACTAAGTGCTGAACCAACTAAATCTGATGAATTATTAGTGACACTAACTGGAATTTTAATAGTTGATCCAGGAGTTAACGTACCATCTTGTGTTAGCGTGAATCCTAGGTTAATTGCCTTTAGGTGTGCTGACTGACCAGATAAATTGAATGAACTGCCATTGTTCATAGTGCTTCCGTCACTGGCTGTTACAGATACTGTGAAATCTGAAATTTGACTTGGTAACGATGAGCTTGTGTTTAAACTTTTCGCTGAGTTAACAGCCGCTGTACGATTTTTTGTAGAACTACCATTAGCATCAGTACTTGTAGTATCGTTGCCAGATGCAGAGTATTCATTAGTGCTGGTGGCATTAGCTGAATCGGCCTTCGTTGCACTGCTACTACTTGCTACAGTAGCTGCTGATGAAACAGCGCTCTTCGTATCACTAGTGCTGTTTACAGTGGCGGCAGTTAAGTTCCCTGAGGTGGTATCAGCATTTACTGCACTGCTGCTACTTGCACTGGTCGTTTCAGCATTTACTGCACTACTGCTACTTGCACTGGTCGTTTCAGCATTTACTGCACTACTGCTACTTGCACCGGTCATTTCAGCATTTACTGCACTACTGTTATTTGCACTGGTCGTTTCAGCATTTACTGCACTGCTGCTACTTGCACTGGTCGTTTCAGCATTTACTGCACTACTGTTATTTGCACTGGTCGTTTCAGCCCTTACTGCACTACTTGAGGTACTGGTAGCTACCACATCAGCTGACACTGGCTGACTTGTAACTAGCACCCCTAATCCAAGTGCAAACATTGATGTACCGATAACTAGCCATCCTTTGTGAGATTTAACCATTTTGTATCGAGTTGTTTCTTCTACATAATGGACTTTATTTTTCTTACCGATGATTTTACGCATGTTTTGTTGTCTCCTTTTAGACTTATTTATTTTCCAATGAAATTAACTAGCAATTCGGGTTTATTAAGATAAACTTGAATTGGCTGTCTTAATTTTATAGAAGGTATTATATATTTTATCACAAATAGGTTCTGTTGCAAAGTTTTCCAAAAAATCTATTTTAGTGTAAAATTGAGAAAAAAGACAGAGAGGACAGAGTAATGAATCATTTTAAAGGCAAACAATTCAAAAAAGACGTCATTATTGTCGCTGTTGGTTACTACCTGCGTTACAATCTAAGC
>NZ_JBQKLJ010000042.1:0-2999 GCF_052116285.1 Collinsella sp. Sow4_E3 | reverse complement strand
CGAGCCGAAACGAAAGGAATCAGCATGATACTCACCCACCTGCGGCTACCCCGAGGGACTCCTCATGACACGCGCTGGCTCCACCAGCGGATCGCTGAGGTATCCAGCGATACGCGCCCGCTGTGGGCATTTCCTCGCCCCGGGATCGTCATCACCCAAACCCGTCTGGGGCTCGCTCCCGAATGGGCGATCCGTGTATCACAAGGCGATCTCAAATTCTGCCCAGAGGGCGCGGTGGTGCAGATGGCTTTGATAGCGAACCCGACCCGATCTATGCGGGGCGGCGGCGGTGGCCGAGGCACGCGCAATCCGCTTGCTGAAGCTGACTGGGATGGCTGGTTCCTGCGCAAGCTGTCCAGCGCTGTCGATGTCACACACATCGCCCATCACAACCTGGCCCCCGTTGTCACCGCCAAACCGGGGCACGTCGTGACGCTACGGCGGGTGGAGTTCATCGCCTCCGGGACTGTGACTGACGCCGACGCACTCCACGCTCTCCGCATATCCGGGGTCGGATCAGGCAAGGCGTACGGGTGCGGGCTACTGCTGGCCTCCGAGGTGCGGTCATGACCGCCCCGACGCGCCTGGTATGGGAACTCGCCGGACAACCCTCGCCGGTGGCGTCCATGGCCGCGCTCCTGGGCGATGTTGAAACGTGCCGCATGTGTGGCGGCAACGACCTGCCTGCCGCACCAGTCGGCAAGGCGCTCGGCAACAACTGGACCGACCACTCATGCTGGCGCCGTCCTGACTCCACCAACGTATGTGCCGCCTGCCTGTGGGCCTGCTCGGGGAAGCCCCCTGTCACGCTGCGGATGTGGAGCATCATCGCCGCCCCAGGCAGTGACCTGCCGCCCAAACATGAGAAATGTGCCATGCCCGACGGGCCGGGCCTGACCCTGCTGAACCGGTCCAATCCAGCGCCCATCTCCGACATCCTAGCCACCCCGCCTGATGGTGAGTGGCTGGTCACCGTCGCAGTGTCGGGACAAAAACATGTCCTGCCCTACGCCCACGTCAACACCGGGGCAGGTCGGTGGCAGATGCGGATGGAGTCCACCACCGTCACATCCACCCCGGATGAGTGGATGATGGTTCGCAGGCACGCTCTGGAGTTGCGCCGTCTCGGAGTCCCCGCGTCAGCCGTCCTCACGGGAGACCCGTCCGGTATCGCGACCGCCGACAAGCTCGCCGCATGGGTGGAGCACTCCCGCCCGCTCGCCCCCTACCTCAGATCACCACTGCTCGACCTCGCGCTGTGGACCATCACGAAAGGAACCATGCAATGACCGACATCCTGCTCGATGCCACCCGGAAGTGGCTGTCAGCACTACTCGACTCCGCCGACGTGGACACCATCGGGGCCAGCCATTGGTGGGATCGAGCCTCTGCCGCGCTTCAAGCCGCTGCAGCGGGCGCTACCACTCTCGCCCAAGCGACGACGATCGCTGCCGCCAAACTCCAGGTCGATGTGCTCAGTGAATCGGCGTCGCGGACCGTGACTGCCCTCGCCGAGGTGATTGACCCGTCCTACACCGAATGGGCTGATCGTGTCGCCGCTGAGCACGTCTACATGGTCGCCCTCGTCCGCGTCGAGCGCACCGCCCGCCGCACCAGCAAAAACCTCCAGCCTGCCCTCGACGCCCCCGCCCCATACTGACCGAAAGAGAGACACACATCATGAGCCTCACGTACTACACCGCGACCGCTCTCACCCCGCTGCATCATGGCGCAGGCACCGCCGGGAACACCGCCCTGCTGCGGACCGAGCAGATCATCCAACCCGACGGAACCACCGCCACCGTGCCCTACATCTCCGGAAACTCGATTCGCCACGGACTCCGGTCGGCGCTGGCGTGGCACCTCGCCCGCACGCTCAACATAGAACCGGGCAGCCTGTCTAAGCCAGTGGTTGACCTGCTGTGGTCCGGCGGGGCCATCACCGAAACCGGGTCGCAAACCAACCTTGACACCCTCCGCCGCGTGGAGGAACTGCTGCCGCACCTGGCGATGCTCGGCTACTCGGCCCGCTCCGATCTGGCAGCAGGCACGGTGCGCATATCTCCACTGATGCTCGTCTGCGCCGAGAACGCGTGGCGGCTGCCCGGCCATGTCGCAGAGACCGCGCACGCTCTGAAGCGGGCCGCTGCCTACCGGTCGGAGGAGTTCGGCACCCGCCACGACATCACCACCACACCGGCCGGACGCTACCTCGACATGGCGCAGACTCTCGCATCTACACAGATGATCTACGACTGGCAGACCATCAAATCTGGCGCTGTCCTGTGTGGGTCGATGCAGCTCACCCCGGCCGCCACCGAGCAACACCAGACCATGCTGGCTGTGGCAGCGTCCCTGTGGGCGCCCGACGGTGTGGCAAGCGTCGGCGCGAAGTCCAGCACGGGCGCAGGCATGGTGCGCATCGACGGGCTTGGCACGGACCCGCACATCGTGGATGCGTGGTCGGCCCGACTCAAAAACACCCGCGCCGATATCCTCGACCTGCTCACCGAGGTGGCGGGATGATCCAGCCAGTGAGGATCACCGCCCACCTCGACAGCCTGTCGATCGGGCTCACGGAGACCCCGATGATGCTCGACGGGCCACTGTCGTGGGCATGGTGGCAGTTGCAGGGGTCGGGCCGGATTGTTCCCGGCCAACCGCCCGGCGATGCGGTGTTGCCGCTCGCCCGGTGGATGGAGGCTGGAACATGGGGGTGGTGCGTGTCCCGCGCCCACCCCCATGTTGAGGCGCACACAGCGATCGAACTGCGCCGCAAACCAGCCGCCGATGCGATGGCTCGCTACACGAAGGATCAGAAATACCATCCCGGGCTCGGGCCCCACAAAGCCCGTGACGTAACCGTAGCTGCGGCCTGGATACCGCGTGTGTGGTGGGACGCAGACACCACTGACGTGGATGCCCTGCACGCCCTGCTGGTCGACGTGACACATCTGGGGGCGCATGCCGCCGTCGGATACGGGAGGGTGTCCGGGTGG
>NZ_JBQKLJ010000041.1:0-3233 GCF_052116285.1 Collinsella sp. Sow4_E3 | reverse complement strand
CCCCCCCCCCCCCCCCCCCCCCCCCCCCCCCCCCCCCTATTTACACCCACAAGACGCCAACCGAGATGCTAAGAGAAGTCTCGTGGGCTCGGAGATGTGTATAAGAGACAGTCTGGATGCCGTTGAGCATCGTCCGCTTGATGGCCGGGGTGAACATCCGCGCGCTCTCCTCCGCTTCGAGGACGAGGTCCTCCTTCGCGGCGTAGATAGCCTCAGCGCTGGACGGGTTGTCCTGGATGATGCCGAGAGAGCCGACGGGGATGCCGGTCTCGCCGCTGAAGAGCGTGCCCCAGAAGCGCAGCAGCTCGGCGTGCGGCTGCATGCTCACCTGCGGGAACTGGTTGAGGATAGGGTCGGGGTCGTCCGGATTCTCAGGCGTGGAGAGTGTGAGCATCTTGCCGATGAGGACGTCCCACTCGGACTTGCCGTTCTGGAACAGGTCCTCCTCGGACACGTTGAGCCCGTAGCGCTGGGGCGTCACGAAGAACTCCGCGCCGAGCTCCGCGCGGACCATGGACCGCATCGCTGCCTGGATGAGATACATGACCGACCGGGTGATGCGGCTCCCGCCGAAGGGGCGCGACGTGCGCGGGTGGTAGAGCAGCGGCTCCACCGGCACACGGCCCAGGCCGTAATCCTGACGCTCGACGTCCCAACGCCAGTCGAACTCGTCGCGCTCGTCACGACGGCAGTCATACATCCTGTCCTTGTTGAAGAAGATGAGGCGGCGGACAGGGTTGAGCGCGCCGACGCCCGTCGCGTACATCGAGTCGTCCACGTCGATGAGGATCAGGGCCGAGTCGAGGCCGCGCCGGGACCAGTTCCACCGGCCGGTCGCGTGGAGAGCGTCGTGGGCGCTGAAGACGATGTCCGGCTCGCCCGCAGCGGTTTCACCCTCCATGGTGAGGAGGAAGCCGGGGCTGTGGATGAACGCCGACGTGGTCGCCTGGGGCATGTCCACGTCCATGGAGTTGTCCTCCCACATCGCGCTGATGCCGAAGTTGTCGTCCATGCCGGGGTCGCCGAACGTGAACGACTCCATGCGGACTCGGCGCGCGAGATGGTCGACGGCCTTCTGGCCCCAGCCGGAGGCCACCTCGATGGAGCGGAAGCGCTGCGGGATGGCGACGCCGAGGTCCTTCCACTTCTCCTTGAGGTCGTAGATGTCCGCCCGCCGCTTGTTGCCCGCGTGGCGTGCCTCGAGCTGGCGGTGCAGGTACTCCAGCTCGAGGAAGTCCTCCTCGGGGAGCTGCATCCGCAGCTGGTCCGTGTTGATCATCCGACAGCAACCTTCCGTCGTCCGCGCTCTCCGATCTTCGGGCGCTTCACCTTGGGCATCGTGACACCGTACAGAGCCAGTGTACCTCCCACGAAGGGTGAGATGTCCTCGTCAGCCTTCTTCCGGTTGAGCACCCAGGAGTCGCTGACCTCACGCTTCTTGGAGGCGCGCATCGCTGCGCTCAGCTCATCCTGGTCGGCGTGGGTGACGCTGCCCGCTACGATGCCGTCGTACATCTGCCCGCAGGCCATGGCGACGTCGCGCGTGTTGAGCAGGGTCACCTGCACCTTGTTCGCCTTCAGAGCCCCGGCGAGGGACGCGGCCGGGCTCAGAGCGTCCATCATCACGGCTCGAGTCTTGTTCTCCGGGTCGTGGACGAAGTCCTTGACGAACTTCACCACCCAGTCCGTCCCGGCTCCTCGAGCGAGGAGCTGCATGTGCCGCTTGCGGTGGGACTTGTCGGTGTAGCCCGCCAGCGTGATGGACGAGTGGGTGCGTGCCGGGTTGACGTCGACGCACAGGCTGAGACCGTCGTAGAAGCCCGCGTCGGGATCCGCTTGCCGGTTCCAGATGGAGGCGGGGATGATGGCGTCGATGCCCTCCTCGTCCCACTCTCCTAGGCGGTCACGGCGGAACGTCTCCTCGTCCATGGCGGCGAACTCGTCCTCGATCGCCGAGAGCGGGATGCGGCTGGGGCACGCCGGGTTGGCAGCCACCCAGTGGCGGGGGTCGCTGTAGTCGTAGGAGGACTCCTGGCCCGGCTCCGGGCCGGCTCCCCACTCCACCCAGGCCTGACGCGGCGAGCTGCCCGCCTTGGCCTGGAGGCGCTGTCGCGTGATGACTTCGCCGTTCATCTCGGGTGACGGCGGCGTGCCGCACATCCACATCTGGCTGTTCGGGATGGCCGAGAGCGTGGGGAGGATGGCGGCGAGGACGGCGAAGCCCAGCTCCTGAGCCTCATCCAGGAGGATCGTGGAGGCGGAGAAGCCTCGCCCCGAGCCCTTGGTCCGCGCCATGAACGAAACACGGGTCGTACGGGTGATGCGAGCCTTGCCGCTGCCGTAGAACTCGATGCCCTCTCGGCCGTTGGTGCTGTGGATCCGCTTTACCCTCTTGCGGAGGATGTCGTAGTCGGTGGTGAGGTTCTTCAGCGAGTAGAACGACTCCATGGCCGTCTTGACCTCGTGAGCCGAGTGGATGATGTGGGGCTCATTGAGGAGCAGGATGCCGACCACCTGTCGCGCCAGCAGGGAGCGGCTCTTGCCGTTCTGGCGGGGCTCGATGAAGCCGAACTGGGTCGCGGCCCAGGTGCGGGGGCGGCCGGGCAGCACAAGGTGAGTCTCAGACTCCTCGACGTGCCGGTAGGACATGCCGACGTCGAAGGCGTGCTGCTGGTGCCCGTCGAGGCTGAGGCCGACGGAGTTGGCGACGACGGTCGCCGCCGCGCCGAGGGAACCATCACGCTCGGGGATCTTCTCGAAGCGGGGCGGAGGGTAGGGCGGCGCGGGGGCAGCGCGCCGGGGAGTGGCGACAGCCACGAATCAGCCCTCCAGCGCGGCGAGGGCAGCAGCCAGAGCCTCTTCGGCGGGGTCGGACTCGGCGACGTCGCGGTCGATCATGGTCTCGATGTCCTTGCAGATGAGGCGAAGCTGCCCCATCATGGCGACGATGTCCTTGGGGATCTCGCAGATGTCGATCTCGTCGGTGAGCCGGTCACGGGCAGCGATCAGGATGTCGAGCTGGCTTCCGCCTCGAGCGGCAGCCGAAAGGGACTTGCTGGCCATGGGAACCTCCTGGGTTATGGCGTCGGGGGTACGTGCCTGGTGGATCCAGGGTACGCGACGCGAGCGACAGCTCGCTCTTCTGTCCGAAGACACCATCTGATATACCCACGGGGGTATGTGGCTGTCTCTTATACACATCTGACGCTGCCGACGATCCTCGAGCTGTGTAG
>NZ_JBQKLJ010000040.1:0-3312 GCF_052116285.1 Collinsella sp. Sow4_E3 | reverse complement strand
GGTCGGGATGCTCCGCCGCCCTGACTGGGGCCGGATGCCCCGCGTCCCGCACCGCATCCGTGGCCATATCGACCCGAGCCTGTGGCTCGACCCTGATCCGGTGGACGACACCGAGCCGTCCACGCCTACTGCCTGAGGAGACTCCCATGACCACCACCCCCAACCCCATCAGCATCGCTCCCGAGGATCGTCCGGCGATCGCCGCCCGTCGTGGCTGGCAGACCCTGCGGCAGGGCCTCGCGATCGCTGTCGGACTCGCTGTGCTCACCACCCTCGTCGGCTCGCTCGCGGCCCCGTCGCTGCGTGACTGGCTGGCGTCGTGGGAGGTGTGGACCTGGTCCGCGATCCAGGCCGCAGGTACGGCGCTGCTGGCGTACCTGCTGCGCCGCTACCAGGACGACAGTGGCGTGGCCCCCCGCCATGCCGCTGACGAGGATGAGGGAGCCACCTAGCCCGCCCCGAACACAAATCTGCCCCCCCCGACCGCTGTGGTCGGGGGGGCAAATTTGTGTGTCATCACATCGGGCGGGTGCTGGGAAGACCCAAGGCCGCACCCGGCTGATGCCGGGGGCGTTCTTTACAGGCTGAAACCGCGAGCCCCGCGGCCAGAATCCCGGACGTTCAGCGGGCCGTGAGCTTGTCCTTCGCGGCGGCGAGGTCCATCTCGGCCTGATGGACATGCCATCGGGCGCACATGACACGCAGCGCGTCGATCCGGCGCGCCAGGGTCTCCACGTCGCCCAGTCCGCGGCCTTGGTAGCGCAGCTGGCGGGCCTGCCAACAGTCGATCAGGCCGAGGCCGTGCTCCGCCCAATCGGTTGCGGCTTTGCTCGGGTGGCCCAGCTCCGGTCGAGGGTCGAGGCGCATCATGTCGAGCGTCACGCCAACAGCCTCGGAAAGCGTGAGCTGGGAGTAGGGGACAACGCTGGCCACGAGCGCCAGGTGGCCCACGGCGTCCTGCCTCTGAGAGGAGGCGTTGATGTAGCCGTAGACATCCGGCATTGAAACCTGGTACCAGCGCCAGCCGCCGTCGACCGAGTGCGCGCTGGGCTGGCGATCTCCGCCGAGAATCCGGGCCAGATGTTTGGCTGTGAGCGCGCGAGGCTTGCCGAAAGCGACCGGGGAGGGCTCGCCAGAGTCAGTTTCTGCGACCACTAGCGCCGGGTCCACAACGGGACGACCGCGAAGGAGGTAGCCGTGGCCCATATGCGCCAGGTCGTGGTCGAGCCGTTGGAGAATGCGGGACGCGTCACGCCAGGCCCGCGTGGCGATGTATCTAGCCATGGTTGTGGAGTGCGGCGTAGGCCCACTCCACCTCGATATCAGGATCAGCCAGCATCGCCCGACCAGCCGCCGCCGCCCACCACCCACGAGGACGATCCCCCACAGGTCCACGCGACAGCGCGATCGGCATCTCAGCGTCCAGCATCCGCTCCACCGCCTCGTCATGGCGGGCCAGCTCGCCCCAAATCAGCCCCTCAGCCCGGTCGCTGATCCGGTCCCTGCCTGACTCCCACGACCGCACCGTCCGAGGATTCACCTGGAGCGCCGCCGCCAGCGAGTCCAGGGAGTGCCCCATCACAGCCCTCAGCGCCGCCAGCTCAGCCCCCGACATCATCGCGGGCTCGATCCGGACGCGACCTCCCAGTGACGCACGCAGATCAGTGGCCGATCCAGCATCCGCCGAAGTTGAGCGATCGCCAACCCCCGCTCGGTGCGCTCCAGCCCGTACCGCTCAGCATCCTCATCAGTCAGGTAGTCAGCCCCCACTCGCATGCCGCCACCGATCCGCACACACTCAGCGATCACGGCACCGGTCTGGTCGATGATCGCGGACCGGCGCATCCGCCCCTCCCGGTCGACGTCGGCAGTCCACTCGGCCAGCGGCGTCGGGTCGGCATCGGGTGCGCCCACGCTCGCGAGGTGACGGGCGACCTTGGCGCGGTAGTATGCATCGCTCTTGACCTGGCTGATCTGCATCTCAGTACACCTCCACGGGCTCGATGATCGAGCAGATCCGGTCAGCCGCGGCGTCGAGCACATCCCACAGAGCCCGCTGATATCTCAGCTCGCCCTCCACGCTCGCGCGGATGACGCCGGCGAGCTGGGGGTCCATGCCCTCATCCTCTGCTGTGTCCAGCAGATCGGTGGCGGCGGCGTACGCCTGACGGGCCTCGGTGAGGGCCTGCGACGCGACGCGCTGCTCGCGGCGGATGCGGTTGAGCATGTCCCGGGTGGTCTCGATCTCGTCGCCGTCGAACAGGGCCGCGCAGTAGGCGCGGGCCGCGCCGTACGAGGCGGCGGTGTGGTCGGCGGTAGCGGTGGCGTAGGACCGCATCTCGCTCCATGTGGTGGTCATCATCTGTCCTCTCGTGTCGTGGGTGCTCAGTAGCGCCCGGTCAGGCTGGTGATGTAGGTCGCCGCGTCGTCGCGGCTCATCGCCCGCACACCCGCCTCGGTGGTGGGGCCGGCATAGAAGCCGCCCTCCTCGTGGGCGCCGTCGGCGATCAGGTCGAGGATGGTGGCGATCTGGGTGTCGGTGATGGTGCCGCGCACAGCCTCGACCTCGACGGTTTCGACGGTGGCGTCAGCGGTCTCGACAGTCTCGGTGGTGGGCTCGGGCATCGGCACCTCGTCGATGCTGGCGTAGTGGTCGAGGAGCTGCTCGTCGGCGGTGCGGTACAGGGCGACGCGGTTCATGTGACGCATCCGGGCGGCGCGGGGCATGTCGGAGGCGTCGCGGACGATGATGATCCCGCGAGCTTCCCACGCCTCGCGGACGGCCTTGCGTGAGGCAACGAGCTCGGTGTGGCGGGCGATCTTCTCGTCGGCGTCGGCGGCGGGGATGCCCGAGGCGATGGTGGTGCGGCTGTTGAGGATGATGTCGATGAGGGCGCTGTTCTCGGCGCGGTGGGTGATGGTGTAGGTGCCGGCGGTGGTGGTGATGCTGGTCATCTCTGCTCCTATGATCGGTGGGGCGCTCCCCCTGTCCTGATAGCATCAGTCTACACCCCTACATGGTGGTGCGCAAGGGGAAAATGGGAAAAGGAGTGTGTGGGTTGTGCATCTAGCGTGCATTAGTGATGCGGTCCCATGCGGTCTCATGAGCACTCCTGCGGACCAATGCAGACAACGAAAAGCCCCTGACTAGGAGACATACCTAGTCAGGGGCTTCGACTTATTGTGCGCGAGAGAGGAGTTGAACCTCTCCGCACTGAGCGCAAATATCCGATCCTCTCGCCCCGCGTGCATCTAACGTGCACTAGTGTGGTCAGCATGGCACGCACTCGCCGAGCATTCGGCACCCTCCGC
>NZ_JBQKLJ010000039.1:0-3390 GCF_052116285.1 Collinsella sp. Sow4_E3 | reverse complement strand
CCAGTATCATCAGCGTCTCCTCACCGTCGATGCCGACCGACGGCCAGCCATCTCGATCCGCGCATCCACCAGCCGCTCCACACCCGAGGTCGGGTCCACCATCACAATCCGCGCACCAGCCAGGCCATCCGCCACAGCAGCCGAGATGCCCGACGTGTCGAGCGCCGGGGAGGTGTGCGAGATGCCACCTCCTGCAAAGGTCCGCATCCCGATCAGGCTGGCCGTCTCGCGTAGGATTGATTGGGCTCGAGGTCGCCGCCAGTCATTGGCGAGCGGAATGTACGCCTCGCCACCCGTCTCCGGCTCGGCCCAGATGCGCCAATCTCCAGCCTTCGCGATCTGCGGGAGATGTCCATTGGCGCGGTCTGAGTAGAGTCCGCCAGCGGCGTTGATGAGGGCCTTGTTGCCGCCGCCCGTCATCGTGGTTCCGTCCTTGGAGATGCGGACGCGAATCGTCGCGGTTCGGTCTCGGGCCGCGTCTGCCAGGAGCTGGTTGGCGGTGGCAAGGTCGCCCCTCTGCACGGCAGCGAGAATGTCGGTGCGCACCCTGTCGGGCACGTTGTTGAGCTTTGACTGCCACTCCCTGAGTCGGGCATCCGCAGCGGCCTTCTCCAGTTGCACAGCGGTTTTGATGTCCTTGGGGGTCTTGAACAGCTCGTCCACGTACCTCGTGGCTGCCTCTTTGCTGCCGGTGAACTGGGTTGCGACCTTGAGCAGCTCGTCGCGGTGGCGCCCATGGGTGGCGATGATCGACTCAACACTGTCACCCTGCCGCTTGCGTTCCTCTACGTCGCGCTGGGCGTTGGAGATCATGTCCATCATCACGCGGTTGTTCGCGATGCCAGCCTCGGTGGTCTTGCTGAACGCGTCGGCGGCCTTGGCGTTGCCGGACTTCACCTCTGCGGCCCACTTCTTGGCTGCCTCCTGCCCGTCTAGCAGGGATTTGCTGAACGCCAACTCAGCGTCCAGCGATGCCATCGCGGCCTCGTTGGCGGCGAACAGGCTGTCCACGTAGTCGTCATAGCTCTGCGTCGCGGTGTCGGTGGCGCTGGCGAGTTCCTTCTGCTTCTTCGTCAGCGCTTCGGATGCCGAGCCTGCGTTCTTGGTGGCGATCTGCGCGGACTGCACTGCGATGGGAATCTCGCCACCCATCCAGCGCACGAGGTCCTCGTTCGACAGGTTCAGCAGGTCGGTGTACCCGGTTGCCTCATGCAGCGAGGACGCCTGCGCACGCAGACCCTCCGCGTAGGTCGGGAACTGGCGGATCAGGGACTCGTTGTCGACGCCCTGCTGCCTCGCAGCCTCGGCCATGCGAGAGAATGCTGCTGCGGCCTGATCGGCGCTGCCGGAGCTCACCATCTGGCTCAACGCACTGTCCGCACGTTGGAACCCTTCCTCGAGCTCCTTGAGCGCGCCGTAGTGGCCGGACATGCCGGCGAACATCTTGGCGAGTGGGTCGGAGCCGTCGCGCAGGTTGTCCCACTTCTTGAGCTGCTCGAATGCAGCTTCGACGCTCAGCTCGATCTTCTGGAAGCCCATGCTCGTCTGGGCGGCGAAGTCCTGGCGGGACAGTGCGGAAGCGGCCGAGTCGGTGGATGCCGCCAGTTGCAGCATCAGCGACGAGGTTTGCTCCAGAGTGGGCTGGCCTGCCCGAATCTTCTCGAAGATCATGGAGGCGATCTCGAGGCCAGCGAAGGCCAAGCCCACAGCGCCGGCAGCCTTACCGATCTTGCCGAGCGCGCCCACGGCTTGGGGGTGCTCGGTGCGGAGCGCGCCGAGTGCGGTGCGGAACTCGACGGCGGCCGTGGTGGCCTTCATGATGAGGCCCGCGGCGAGCGCGAACCCGCCGAACGCGGCCAGCAGCTTGAGGATCGATGCTGCCATGGTTGGATGCTCGGCGACCGCATTGATCAGCTCAGTCATCCACTGCACCACGCCGCGCAGCGGCGCCTGTGCGTCGGTGCCCATCTTGATCAGCAGTGTCTCCCACGAGCCGCCGAGCACCTGGAGATCGCCGTTGAGATTGTCCAGCAGCCCAGCGGCGACACGCGCCGCGTAGCCGGAGTCGTTGACATTGTTGACCCACTGCTGGATGCCCTCAGCACCCTGCTCGTACAGCACCGAGGCGTTGCGGATCGCGAACGATCCGAAGATGGTGGACAGGGCTGCCTGCCGCTGCTCCACGGTCAGGCCACCCAGCTTGTCCTTGAGTTGTCCGGCGAGGTCGGTGATGCCGACGAACTGGCCCTGGGCATCGTAGGCGGCGATGCCGAGATCGTCCATGGTGCGTTGCGCGTCCTTCGACGGCTTCGCGAGCGCCAGCAGCATCGACTTGAAGCCTGTGCCAGCCTCGGCACCGATCATGCCCGTGGAGGCGAACGCGGCGAGGGTGCCGACGGTCTCCTCGATAGAGACCCCGAACTGGGAGGCGACGACGCCGGACTGCTTGAGAGCCTGCCCCATGTCCCCAACCGAGCCCATGGCCTTGCCCGCACCAGCGGCCAACAGGTCGGCTACTCGTGACGTGTCCTTGCCCTGGAGCTTGAACTGGACGAGTGCGGCGGAGGCAGTCTCGGCTGCGTCGGCGACGCTGAGTTGGCCGGCGGCGGCGAGGTCGAGGGAGCCACGCAGGCCACCCGACAGGATGTCCGCAGTCGAGACACCTGCCTTCGCGAGTGCGGTAATGCCGCCTGCGGCTTCGGTGGCGGAGTATGCGGTGTCGCGTCCAGCGTCGAGCGCGGCCTTGCGGAGGCCGTCGATCTGCCCCCGTGCCTCCTCGCCAGTAGCGGCAACCTCCGCCATGGACTGCTCGAACGACGCTGAGGCGCGGACGGCCATCGCGACCCCAGCCATGGCGGCTACGCCCAGCCCGATCATGGCGGTACCTGCGCGACGCCACCCCTCCGTCTGTGACGCCTTCGCGGTCGCAGCACCCAGCGTCTCAACCGACGCCTTCGCGCGCCCCATCGCCGCCGTGAATCCCTCCACGGAGGCCGCGAGAATGACCTTGACGTTGCGATCAGCCATCAGGGCCTCCCTTCGGGGTGTTCGAACGCGAACCACTGGAGATGGCCGGTAGGGACTGGCTGGTCATGGTTGGCCGCTTCGAGGGCCTTGATGTGCTTGCTCTGCACCTGCTGCAACACCTCGCAGGGGCGGCAGCGGTACATGCCGACCCGCCACCGTGGGCGCTGGTTCGGGTCTGCGTCGTTGTCCCACAGTCCACGCTCATAGGGGGTGCCGCATCCGGGGCAGCACTGCTTCTCCCACGCATCGAACGCGATCCACAGCGACCGCTCCCACGCGTCGAACTCGGGGTCACGGGTGGTGATGGTTGTGCCGTCGGGGCGGGTGGTGGTGACCGTGGTCGGCTCCCACCCGTTGAATCGG
>NZ_JBQKLJ010000038.1:0-3399 GCF_052116285.1 Collinsella sp. Sow4_E3 | reverse complement strand
CCAGCGGAGCCAGTATCATCAGCGTCTCCTCACCGTCGATGCCGACCGACGGCCAGCCATCTCGATCCGCGCATCCACCAGCCGCTCCACACCCGAGGTCGGGTCCACCATGACGATCCGGGCACCAGCCAGACCGGCAGCAACCGCGTCCGCGACGCCGGATGTGTCGAGAACTGGGGTGGTGTGCGAGATGCCGCCACCGGCGTAGGTGCGCATCCCAATCAGGCTGGCCGTCTCCCGGAGGATCGACTGCGCTCGAGGGCGGCGCCAGTCGTTGGCGAGCGGAATGTACGCCTCGCCGCCCGTCTCCGGCTCGGCCCAGATGCGCCAGTCGCCCGCTCGCGCGATCTGCGGCAGGTGCCCGTTCGCCCGGTCGGTGTACAGCCCGCCAGAGGCGTTGATAGTTGCCCTGTTTCCGCCGCCGACCATCTCCCGGCCGTCCTTGGAGACATGGACTTTGATCGTGGCAGTGCGGGTCCGGGCTGCGTCCGCCAGGAGCCGGTTCGCGGTCGCGAGGTCGCCCCGCTCCACGGCGGCGAGAATGCTGGTGCGCACAGTGTCGGGCACGCCGTCAAGCTTGGTTTTCCACTGATTCAGGCGCGCATCGGCGGCCGACTTCTCCAACTGGACCGCGGTGCTGATGTTCTTCGGTGTCTTGAACAGCTGGTCAATGTAGGCGACTGCCGCGGCCTTGCTCCCGAGGTATTGGGTGGCGACCTTGATCATCTGGTCGCGGTACTGGCCGTGGATAGCGATGATCGACTCGATCGACTCACCCTGTTTGGTGCGTTCCTCGATGTCGCGCTGCGCATTGCTGACCATGTCCAGCATGACGCGGTTGTTCGCAATGCCAGCTTCGGTCGTCCGGTCGAACGCGCTCTTGGCCTGGGCGTGCCCGCCAGCGACCTTTTCGGCCCACTCCTTGGCGGCCTTGCTGCCGTCCAGCACGGACTGGTTGAAGCCGAGCTGTGCGTCGAGCATGGCGACGGCAGCGTTGTTGGCGGCGAACAGGCTGTTGACATACTCGTCATAGCTTCGGGTCGCGGCGTCGGTGGCGGCAGAGAGTTCCTTCTGCTGTTTCGTCAGCGCCTCGGATGTCGAGCCTGCGTCCTTGGCGGCGATCTGGGCGGACCGGACGGCGATGGGGATGTCGCCACCCATCCAGCGCACGAGGTCCTCGTTGGACAGGTTGAGCAGGTCGGTGTATCCCGTCGCCTCAGCCAGCGCCGACGCCTGCGCCCGCAGCCCCTCCGCATAGGTCGGGAACTGGCGGATGAGAGAATCGTTATCGACACCCTGCTTCTTGGCCGCCTCGGCCATGCGGGCGAACGCGGCGGCGGCCTTGTCGGCGTGGCCGGTGCCAACCATCTGGCCGAGCGCCTGATCTGCTCGCCGGAAGCCCTCTTCCAGTTCCTTGAGTGCGCCCAGATTGGCCGATGCGCCTGCAAAAAGGTTGGCCATCGGGTCAGAGCTGTTCCGCAGGTCATCCCACTTCCTCAGCTGCTCGAACGCCCCTTCGACGCTCAGTTCGATCTTCTGCCAACCCATGCTCGTCTGAGCCGCGAAGTCTTGGCGAGACATTGCGGCGGCGGCGGATTCAGTGGACAGGGCCAGCTGATCCATCAACGAAGCGGTTTGCTCAAGCGTCGGTTGGCCAACCCTGACCTTTTCAAACACCATGGAGGCGACTTCGAGCGCCACGAAGGCCAGGCCCACAGCGCCAGCGGCCCTCCCCATGGCTCCCAAGGCGCCGATGAACTTGGGCTGGGCTGCCTGCAACGCCAAGAGCGCGGTACGGAACTCGACAGCCGCCGTCGTGGCCTTCATGATCAGACCAGCGGCGAGCGCGAACCCGCCGAACGCGGCCAGCAGCTTGAGGACCGAGGCGGCCATGGTTGGATGCTCAGCAACCGCGTTGATCAGTTCGGTCAGCCACTGCACGACGCTCCGCAATGGGGCTTGGGCGTCTGTGCCCATCTTGATCAGCAGTGTCTCCCACGAGCCGCCGAGCACCTGCAAATCGCCGTTCAGGTTGTCCAGCAGGCCTGCGGCGACACGGGCCGCGTAGCCGGAGTCGTTGACGTTGTCGACCCACTGCTGGATACCCTCAGCGCCCTGCTCGTACAGCACCGACGCGTTGCGGATCGCGAACGAGCCGAAGATCGTGGACAGGGCCGCCTGCCGCTGCTCCACGGTCAGGTCGCCCAGCTTGTCCTTGAGCTGGCCGGCGAGGTTGGTGATGCCCACGAATTGGCCCTCGGCGTCGTAGGCGGAGATGCCGAGCTCGTCCATGGCGCGCTGCGCCTCTCTGGACGGCTTCGCCAGGGCCAGCAGCATCGACTTGAACCCGGTGCCCGCCTCGGCGCCGATCATGCCCGTGGAGGCGAACGCGGCGAGAGTGCCGACGGTCTCCTCGATGGAGACGCCGAATTGGGAGGCGACGACGCCGGACTGCTTGAGCGCCTGCCCCATGTCCCCGACCGAGCCCATGGCCTTACCAGCTCCTGCGGCGAGCAGGTCCGCGACATGCCCAGCGTCCTTGCCCTTCAGCTTGAACTGGACGAGGGCGGCGGATGTTGTTTCAGCGGCGTCGGCGACGCTCAGCTGGCCGGAGGCAGCGAGGTTGAGTGCGCCCCGCAAACCGCCCGACAGGATGTCAGCGGTGGACACGCCAGCCTTCGCCAGCGCCGTGATGCCGTCGGCGGCTTCGGTGGCCGAGAAAGCAGTGTCGCGCCCAGCGTCGAGCGCGGCCTTGCGCAGGCCGGCGATCTGTCCACGGGCCTCCTCGCCAGTGGCGGCAACCTCCGCCATCGACTGCTCGAACGATGCCGAGGCGCGGACGGCCATCGCGACCCCGGCCATGGCGGCGGCGCCGAGGCCGATCATCGCAGTGCCAGCGCGGCGCCACCCCTCCGTCTGAGAGGCCTTCGCGGTCGCCGCGCCCAGAGTCTCCACCGACGCCTTCGCGCGACCCAGCGCCGCCGTGAATCCTTCCACAGAGGCAGCGAGAATGACCTTGACATTGCGGTCAGCCATCAGGGCCTCCCTTCGGGGTGCTCGAACGCGAACCACTTGAGGTGGTGGGTGGGGACGGGCTGGTCATGGTTGGCAGCCTCGAGGGCCTTGACGTGCTTGCTCTGCACCTGCTCCAGCACCTCGCAGGGGCGGCAGCGATACATGCCGACGCGCCACCGTGGCCGCTTGTCCGGCTCGGCGTCGTTGTCCCACAGGCCACGCTCGTAGGGGGTGCCGCAGCCGGGGCAGCACTGCTTCTCCCACGCGTCGAATGCGATCCACAGCGACCGCTCCCACGCGTCGAACTCGGGGTCACGGGTGGTGATGGTTGTGCCGTCGGGGCGGGTGGTGGTGACCGTGGTCGGCTCCCACCCGTTGAATCGG
>NZ_JBQKLJ010000037.1:0-3658 GCF_052116285.1 Collinsella sp. Sow4_E3 | reverse complement strand
GCGAGGTCGGCAAGCAAAGATCGCGAGCCCCTACCTACCGGACTTTTTTTGCTTGCTGAACCACAATTCTCAACCACAAACAGGCTTGAGCTTTCCTGCCCAGCTTTAGTTATTAGGGGTCGGGTCGGGTCGGGTCGGGTCGGGTAGAGGGGACAATCGTGGGACACCCGTGGGACTGACGCGGGACGGACGCGCTTGTCCCATCGGGACAGACGGCCTTGTCCCACCGGGACATGCTGGGGTTTGGTGGTCATCTGCTGTCGCTCCCCTCGGCTCTGAGTTTGGCCTTGCGGGCTCGCCACTCGGACTTGCGTTCCCGCTCCTGGTCGCGCTTGGCCTCGACGTCTGACCTGCTCGGGTTCATCGTGAGCCAGTCGTGGAAGGTCCAGCCGTCGCCGTCCTCGGTCCAGAGTCCTGCGGTGACGAGGGCTCTGGCGTCTGCTGTGCGTCCGCCGAGTGCGGTGAGCATGTCGCGGGGGACGTGCCCGTCGGTGAGCTGATCGGAGCACCACGCACCGGCGACGACCCACAGGCCCATGGCGCGTAGTCCGGCTCGGTAGCGCTTCGGGTGCGAATGCAGCTTGTCGTCAACTCTGAACCAGGACACTGGGCTTCACCTGCTTTCTCTCGTCGGTGCACTCCTGGCAGAAGCGCACCGACCACACGTCGGGGCCGTCAGCGACCCGGGAATGGCTGATGCGGGGCATAATCAGTCCTCTCTGAGGCGTGCTGCGGCGCGGCGAGGGTCGCCCTTGCATGCGACGATCAGATACTGGTGCAGTCGCGTGAGTTTCCGCGACGCACGCATCGTGCGGCCCGCGATGGTCATGGCGCCTCCCCAAGGTCGAACAGGGTTGGCATGTCCACCTCGCGTTCCATGGCGCGCAGGTAGCCGAGCGCGTCTCGGTAGTAGCCGGTGTTCAGCTCCACGCCAGCTCCTCGCCTGCCGAGCCTGAGGGCGCGGACCGGGACTGTCCCGAGGCCTCCGAACGGGTCGAACACGAGGTCGCCCGGGTTGGAGTAGCGGCGGATGAGTCGGTCCACGATGTCGAACTGCAGGGGGCAGACGTGATACGCCTGCGCCTTGCGTGACTGCTCCGTGTTCAGCGTCCCCATCCGGTTCACGTCATGCCACACCTCGGGCGACCATGAGCCGGGCGCGAGAGCCATGAAAGTGGAAGGTAGGGCGCGGCGGCTGTCGAGCGCTTCCCCGGTCTCCACGTGGTCCTCATAGTCGTACACCTCGGTCAGGGTCTGTTGGGTGAACAGCCGTGACCGTTCCTCAACGGGCAGGGCGGCGAGCTCGGCTGGCGTCAGGTGGCGGTTCCCGGACGAGCGCCAGAAGGCGTGGGCGTCGATCTGCCAGCGCGACCTGGAGTAGTCATCCTTGTCCTTGGTGACGGGAGTGTCGGCGTAGGAGCGTGTGCGGTCGGTCTGGGGGGCGCGGAACAGCAGCACATACTCGGGCGACCCCACGCCCATCTTCGTGCCGTCCTTACACTGCTCTGTCCAGCCGAGGCGATAGGTCTGGTTGTTCTCCCGCACCACGTCGGTAACGACGGTGATCATGCCGAGGTAGTCGAAGCCGTGGCGGCAGGCGTGGAAGATCGCCTCAGCGTGGAACGGCGAGACGGTCGGCACCCCTGCGCCGGTCACGTTGCCGAACAGAATGCGGTCCTTGACGTGACAGGCGTAGATTCGGCCCGGTCTGAGGATGCGTAGCAGCTGCGGAGTCAGGTAGTCCATCTGTGCCCAGAAGTGGCAGTTATCGTCGGTGTGGCCGAAATCGTTGTAGCTCGGGGTGTACTCGTAATGATTGGCGAACGGGATGCTGGTCACGATGAGGTCCACCGAGTCGGACGGCATGGAGGCGGTCTCGTCAACGCAGTCGTTGTTGGAGTACTGCCAGCCCTCCCCGGCTGACGTGAGCCGGGTGACACCCATGCTGCGGGTTAGTTCGCCCGCGACGCTCGCTTGGTCGAGTCCGTGGGTCTTGATGATGTCGGTCATGTTGGTGGACAGCTCCTTGTGGCGTGACCACTTGTCACGCAGGGATGTGCAGATGTCGGTCTCTGATTCGGCGTAGACGACGTGCGCGGTGCATGGGCGGGTCTGACCGAATCGCTGGATGCGGTGGAGCGACTGAATCCAGTCATTGAACTTGTGCGACACGCCGGCGTAGAAGCAGGTGTTGGACTGCTGCAAGTTCATGCCCTGACCGAGCATCACCGGCTTACCAATGAGGGCGACTCTTTCGCCGTTGCGCCACGCCTCGAGGCGGCGTTCGGACTCGTCTGGGTCGAGGGCGCCGAAGATGGACGCGAACGAGATGCCACGGTCCGCGAGGCCCCGTTCAATCGCGATCTGCTCGGCGTTGAGATCGCACCACAGGATGATCTGGTCACCGGGATGCTGTGCCTGATGGGCGTCCACGAGTTGCAGCAGCCGCCTGATACGTTCGGGCATCGTGTCTCGGCGTTCGCGTGCTTCCTCCTGGAGCGACATAGCCGCGCCGCCTCGGAACAATCGCGCCTGTCCGTCGCGATCCATCTCAGTCACCGTGTGGTCGACCGGAACTTCGTGCCACTGGACATCTAGGGGTGGAAGGTTGTAGCCGTCGTCGCTGTAGCCGAGGTCGGATGGGTATTGGACGAACGCGGCCCACGTGTTGAGCCACAGGTAGAACTCGCGCTCCTTGTGTGGGTAAAGAGTTAGATGGTTGGCCTTGGTTGAGTCGCGCTGGAAGAAGCGGGTGAGCGCTTGGCCGGTGTCCATGACTCCGAGGAAACCGGCGTAGTGGATGAGCTCCTTGTAGCGGTTTGGTGAGGGTGTCGCCGTCGCAACAAAGCGGAACCGGTTCCTGAAGTTGGCGAGGAACGTCTGGTAGGTCTTGGAGCCGAACGATCGCAGCACGGACGCCTCATCGAGGCTGACGGCCGTGAACGCGTTGGGGTCGAGCTTGCCGTCGCGGACGGTCTCATAGTTGGTGACGTGAATCGCTCCGGGCACGATCTGGTCGGGTCGGCGGATGAAGTGCACGTCGTAGCCGAGTTTGGCGGCGTCGCGCTGGAACTCGCCACGCACCCCGAGGGGGCAGACGATGAGCGCTTCGCCACCTTCGCGGGCGAGGGTGAGACGCAGCGTTTCGAGTTGGATCATCGACTTGCCGAGGCCGAACGCGGCGAAGATCGCTCGTCGGCCACCCTCGACAGCCCACCGGACGAGCGCGACCTGATGAGGCAGCAGCAGCTGGTTCACCGCGTCGGCGGGCACTGGTGCACCCATGACTGGCGATGACACAACTTTGGCGGCGAGGAAGTCTGTGTAGGCGGTCATCAGAACGGGGCCCCATCGCTGGCTTGTGGCGTGGCCCACGGGTCGCCCTGAGGCTGAGACTGTAGCCCATCACCCCGTGGAGGATGGTGAGTAGGGAGTCGTAGAGCGGCGACCTGTAGTCGGAAAGCGGGCGACGATCTTCTCGGCGATGACTTGCTTGCCGCCGCTGTAGGGCATGGGGGGGGTTTCATCCGTCCACCTCCTGGAAGATGAGCGTCAGCCGGACGCGCCCCGGTTTGCACCGCTCGGCCTGCGGGCGCCAGTCGGGGCCGATGAGGTGGGTGTCGTCGTCGTCGGGCAGGAGCGGCACCCAGCCGTGCGG
>NZ_JBQKLJ010000036.1:0-3740 GCF_052116285.1 Collinsella sp. Sow4_E3 | reverse complement strand
CACCGCCACCTACGAGTTCGAGCTGCCCCGCGCACTCATCGTGACCGCCAATGACCGCAAACACTGGGCGCGGCAGGCCAGCCTCGTGCGCAACCTCCGCCAGATGGCGGCTGTCACGCAGGGCCACGACCCGCACCAGATGCAGCGCGCCCACCTGACCGTGCACGTCGCCTACCCCGACCGCAGGCGGCGAGACGCCCACAACCTCAACCCGACCATCAAGGCGCTCGTGGATGGTCTCGTGAGCGGCTGCGGCTGGCGTCCGCACGGCTGGGTGCCGCTCCTGCCCGACGACGACGACACCCACCTCATCGGCCCCGACTGGCGACCGCAGGCCGAGCGGTGCAAACCGGGGCACGTCCGGCTGACGCTCATCTTCCAGGAGGTGGACGGATGAAACCCCCCATGCCCCGGGTCGCTGACGGCCCCGACTTTGTCGTGCGCAGAGACGACAACATCGACAGAGAGGACGAGACGCCATGCCAGTGACGAAGCGCACCCGATTCGAGGTACTGCGACGCGATGGCTACCAGTGCCGATACTGCCACCGTAAGGACAATGAACTAACCGTCGATCACGTCACCCCTACCAGCCTCGGGGGCGCAGACACCCCAGAGAACCTGGTCGCCTGCTGCATGGACTGCAACGCCGGGAAGGCCTCCAGTCACCCGGACACACCCCTCGTCGCCGACGTGAGTGAGGACGCGAAACGGTGGGCTGAGGCCCGCAAGATCGCAGCCCAGCGCGTCTCTGAACGGCGCGACAGATGGTCCAAACAGTGCCAGAAGTTTCGCAAAACGTGGCGAGTTTGGGACGAAGATTGCACGTTTCTGCCCGCCGATTGGAAGCAAAGTGTGGTGCGTTGGCTCGATAACGGAGTGCCTTACGACCGTATAGCTGAGGCGCACAGCATCGCAATCGAAGCCTACGGCGTCCCAAGTCGCACAGTCTTCCGCTACATGGCGGGCGTCATCAAGAACATCGTGAAGGAAATCGAGGCCGAAACTGCCGCGATCCTGAGAGCGGGCGACGATGGCTAGAGAGTTCGCACGCTACCTCGTCTCGACCCACCGCGACCCAGATTGGGCCACGCTGACCACCACCCAACACGACTGTTACATGGCGCTCCTGTCCAGCCCAGACCTGTCATGGGCCGGGGTTGTCCCCTACTTCCCAGCCAGGTATGCAGGCAACGCCGCCGACCTGACACCCCGCAAGGTTGCCAAAGCGTGGGACTCGCTCGCAGACGCAAACCTGCTAGTCATCGACCATTCAACCGGTGAAATCCTCGTGCGCTCATTCCTGAGGCACGACAAGGTGTTGACGAAACCCAACGTGACGAAAGCATTCTGCCGCGCCCTCGACCGCATCGCCTCGACCGCTATCCGCGACCAGATCACCGCCGAGGTGGCACGCATCTGGAGCGAGGAGGGTGACGCGCTCGCCTCCAGTTGGGACGTCATCGCTGACCTGTTGCCACACATGTCCGAGCAGATCGGGATCACGCCATGACCACAAAACCATTCCCGAAACCATTCCCCGAACCGTTCAGGAAACCATTCCCGAAACCGTTCAGCGAATCATTGCCGAAACCCTTCGGCAAACCCATCCCCAACTACCTTCAAACCTTCAAACCTTCAAACCGCCCGCGCAGCGCGAGTAACGCTGAACCCTTGCGTCTATCTGTGGTTGAGAATTGTGGTTCAGCAAGCAAAAAAAGTCCGGTAGGTAGGGGCTCGCGATCTTTGCTTGCCGACCTCGCTACGCGACAAAACCGGGACGCAGCATGAGAGCCCCCGCCGACTGGTGCCGCGACCTCGCAGCACTCACCTGCCACACTCGCGCCGCGATGCGCTACCCCGACCGACAGCCATGGCTCCAGCCACCCGTCGCCTCCATCCTCGCCAGCCTCGACACCGACAGCCTCGCCGACCTCGCATGGGCCGCCATCGCAGCCGCCTGCAACCACGACCACAAAACCCCAGCAGGCATCCGCTTCGAGCTGGAGCGCCTCGCCGCACGACGAGCCGAGGCAGCCGGGCGACCTGCGACCCCGACCCTGCCGACATGGCAGCCGGAGCAACGCACCGACCTCGCCACCCCCGACCAGATCGCCACCCACCGCGCCCGGATGCGGGATGCACTCACCCGACAGGAGACACCATGACCATCTCACCCACCACCTACCGCACACGCCCCGTCACCATCGAGGCGGTGCGCTTCACCTCATGGACCCAGGCTCACGAGATCGCCCGTTGGTGCGGGGGGCAGGCGGAGAGCAACAGCGAGTCAACCGACCGCGCCGAGGTCGTCTACTGGGTGTGGGTCCCGTCACCCGATGGGTGTCTCCAGAAAGCCCTCGTCGGCGACTACATCGTCCACTCCGAGGGCGGGTTCTACCCGCTCAGGCCCTATGCCTTCGACGCGCTGCTTGAGGTGGACCCGTCATGAGCGAGGAGCACTCACCAGACGCCCTGTGCGCCACGGAGAGCCACGAACAGGGACAGGCTGGTACCCATGGACCCCAAGCCACTGAAAGGCCCTCAGAATCGCGCATACGGCAGCTCGCCACCATCGAGGATAGTGACCGCCTGTCCGAGCAGATCGCCCGTAGCCTCAACCACCTCGCCGCGATCGCCGACTCGGTGCCCCTCTCCGACGTGGCACTCCACCTCGACAACGCGGGCCGGGGCTTCGTCGCAGAGCTGACCGACCGGACCGAGCCGAAACGAAAGGAATCAGCATGATACTCACCCACCTGCGGCTACCCCGAGGGACTCCTCATGACACGCGCTGGCTCCACCAGCGGATCGCTGAGGTATCCAGCGATCCGCGCCCGCTGTGGGCATTTCCTCGCCACGGGATCGTCATCACCCAAACCCGTCTGGGGCTCGCTCCCGAGTGGGCGATCCGTGTATCACAAGGCGATCTCAAATTCTGCCCAGAGGGCGCGGTGGTGCAGATGGCGTTGATAGCGAACCCGACCCGATCTATGCGGGGCGGCGGCGGTGGCCGAGGCACGCGCAAACCGCTTGCTGAAGCTGACCCGACACCCCAGGAGGACCAGTGACCCCCACCGCCCAGCACATCCGACGCCAACTCGCCGACCTTGCTGACCTTGCCGCACTGCTCCCGACCGCGCTCATCACCCGCACGCCCAACGACACCCAGCGTGGCGCGGCGCCGGGCAGCAGACCGCCCGCCCGCCTCGATGTCATCCAACTCCTCGACCGACGCGTCCGCGATCTCACGTCGCGGGCCGAATGGGTGGACCCCGACCGGGCAGGCCTGCTGCCGTACCTGTGGACCTGGTGCCGAGACATCGAGGCCGACGCCCTCGACGCCGGCCACCACCCCGACGACCTGCCCGACACCGTCGCAGGCTGCTGCGCATGGCTCACCACCTGGCTCAACTTCGCCCAGACCCTGCCCCAGTGGGACGAGCTGGTGTTGGGCATCGACCGCTGCTGGCGCAACACCCGCGCAGCCACCCGAGGCGTCCGCGACGACGACCCACCCCGACACGCCCGATGCAACCGCTGCCACATCGGCACCCTCACACCATCAGGAGACGTGTGGACCTGCACCGACTGCGCCCGCATCATCTCCATCACCGCCGTCAGCCTCCCCGACGCTGCCCGACTCACGGGCATACCACTCCGCACACTCCAAGCATGGGCGGCCAGATCACTCCTCGATAGGGGCGTCGCAGACCCCGACGACCAGCGACGCACGCTGTA
>NZ_JBQKLJ010000035.1:0-3993 GCF_052116285.1 Collinsella sp. Sow4_E3 | reverse complement strand
CGACCCTGCCGACATGGCAGCCGGAGCAACGCACCGACCTCGCCACCCCCGACCAGATCAGAGCCCACCGCGAGCGCCTACGCCAGGCGCTCCGCAACCGACAGGAGACATGATGGCTGTGACGCTCACCCTCACGATCCGCTCATGGCGGCTCCACCTAGACATCGGCACGCAGGACGAACCGGAGCAGCAGGACGGCGAGCCTGCCCCGGTGGGCATCGACACGCCGATGGTCACCTACGCCGAACCCAAGCCGCAGCACGTCGGATTCCAGCAGCCCATGGAGGCATCATGATCGACACCCACGACGCCACACCCTGCGCATCCGGCTGCATCACCTACCGGCACCTCGCAGACTGCACCGACGACCACTGCTCCGGCTGCGAACCACGATGGGCCACCGACGGGCTACTCTGCGGACGCTGCCACAACCGGCTCGCAACCCTCCTCAGCGGGCCCAACGATCCCGAGTCCATCGCCGGGGTCTGCGCATGGCTCGCCGACAACCTCGGGCAGCACCTCCGCAGCCCATCCGGCAAGGGAGAGGCGCGCCCCGGAGGCGACAGCGACGGACAGTTCGCCCGCGTCTTCAACGCGCTGTCGGCCGCCCAGATCGTGCTCGCGTCCTGGGCGCGTGACTGGGCCGACCACAGTAACCTCACCGGCCCGAGCGACACCAACCCGGCCACCGTCGCCGCATGGCTACGGCCATGGCTGCCGACCCTGTGCCGGTGGGAGCCCGTCGCCGTCATGCTCGACGAACTCGCCGACGCCAGACGCGACGCGCACACCGCCTGCCCGTGGCGTTCCCAGCCCCGCGTCTGCGCCGGCGTCGCATGCCCCCACTGCCACGACACGGCTCTCGTCATCCCCGCCGGGGAGACTGACACCCACTGCCGCAACTGCGGCCTCATTGTCCCCGAGCGGGATTACGCACGATGGATCGCCGTGCTCGGAGCAGAAGCCGAGCTGGGACCCGAGCTGACCAGGAAGGAGCAATCAGCATGATCCTCACCCACCTGCGACTGTCCCGAGGGGCGCCGCACGACACCCGGTGGCTCCACCAACGCATCGCTGAGGCAGCCAACGAGCCCCGGCCCCTATGGGCGTTCCCGCGCCCCGGCGTGGTCATCACCCAAACCGCCCTACCCATCAGGAGCGTCCAGTGGGCGACGATCGAGTCTCAGGGTGAAGTGGTGTGCTGCGCAGATGGCGCGGCAGTGCAGTTGGCGCTGATCGCCAACCCCACCCGGGCCCTGCGCGAGCATGGTGGTCGCGGTACGCGGACACCGCTCGCCGAAGCTGGCTGGGACGACTGGCTCCGGCACAAACTGGCAGGCGCCGTGGATGTGACGCATGTCAGCCACCAGGGGCTGACGCCCGTCGTCACCAGCAAGCCTGGCCATGTTGTCACGCTGCGGCGAGTCGAGTTCATCGCCGCCGGCAGTGTCGTGGACGCTGCGGCTCTCCACGCCCTCCGCACAGCAGGTATCGGTTCAGGCAAAGCCTACGGCTGCGGGCTGCTGCTCGCGTTGGAGGTGAGGTCATGACCGCACCTCCAACGCGACTCGTGTGGGAGATGGCAGGTCGCCCCGCTCCGGTAGCGTCCATGTCCGCCTTGCTCGGCGATGCCGCGATGTGCCGCATGTGTGGCGGCAGCGACCTGTCCACTGCCGCCGTCGACAAGGCGTTGGGCACGAACTGGATCGACCACTCATGCTGGCGACGCCCCGACTCGACCCGAGTCTGCGCGGCCTGCCTGTGGGCATGCTCGGGGAAGCCGCCCGCCACGCTGCGAATGTGGAGCATCATCGCCGCCCCCGGCGTAGTCCTGCCACCCAAGCATGAGAAGTGTGCCATGCCAGACGGGGCCGGGCTGACCTTGCTGAACCGATCCAACCCCGCCCCAATTGCCGACCTCCTCGCCTCTCCGCCTGACGGCGAGTGGTTGGTCACCATCGCCACCTCGGGACAGAAGCATGTCCTGCCCTACGCCCACGTCAACACAGGCGCCGGCGCGTGGGTGGTGCGGATGGAGTCCACCAATGTGACGTCCACCCCTGTCGAGTGGGCCACGGTCCGTCGCCACGCTCTGGAGTTGCGCCGCCTCGGAGTCCCGGCCCCAGCCGTCATGACCGGAGACCCGGCAGGGATCGCGACCGCCGACAAGCTCACCGCCTGGGTGGAGCACTCCACCCCCCTCGCCCCGTACCTCAGATCACCACTGCTCGACCTCGCGCTGTGGACCATCACGAAAGGAACCATGCAATGACCGACCATCCCGACACCCTGCTCGACGCCACTCGACAGTGGCTGTCAGCGCTGCTCGACTCCGCCGACGTCGACACCATCGGCGCGGCGCACTGGTGGGACCGAGCTTCCGCCGCCTTGCAGGCGGCAGCCGCAGGAGCCACCACCCTCGCTCAGGCGACCACGATCGCCGCGACGAAGCTCCAGGTGGATGTACTCGGCGAGTCTGCGTCGCGAATCGTGACAGGACTGGCTGAGGTCATCGACCCGGCCTACACCGAGTGGGCTGATCGTGTGGCAGCCGAGCACGTCTACATGGTCGCTCTCGTCCGCGTGGAGCGTGCCGCCCGCCGCGCACAGAAAACCAACCAGCCCGCCCTCGACACCACCACCGCCCCATTCTGATCCGAAGGAGACGATCATGACCATCACCTACTACACCGCGACCGCCATCACCCCGCTGCATCACGGCGCAGGGACAGCAGGGAACACGGCGCTCTTGCGCACCGAGCAGATCGTCCAACCCGATGGGACCTCTGCCACCGTGCCCTACATCTCGGGCAACTCGATCCGCCACGGCCTGCGCTCAGCGCTCGCATGGCACCTCGCCCGCACCCTCACCATCGAACCAGGAAGCCTGTCCAAGCCTGTGGTCGACCTGCTCTGGTCGGGTGGCGCGATCACCGAGACCGGCTCCCAGACCAGCCTCGACACGCTCCGCCGAGTTGAGGAGTTGCTGCCGCATCTGGCGATGCTTGGCTACTCGGCGCGCTCCGACCTGGCTGCAGGGACGCTGCGGGTGGGTCCGTTGATGCTGGTGTGCGCCGAGAATGCGTGGCGGCTGCCTGAGTACGTCGCGGAAACCCCGCACGCGCTTAAGCGGGCCGCCGCCTACAGGTCGGAGGAGTTCGGGACCAGGCACGACATCACCACCACCCCAGCGGGCCGCTTCCTCGATGTGGCGCAAGCCCTCACCTCAACCCAGATGATCTACGACTGGCAGACCATCAAGTCGGGTGCTGTGCTCTGCGGGTCGATGCAGCTCACCCCGGCCGCTACCGAGCAGCACCAGACCATGCTGGACGTGGCAGTCGCCCTGTGGGCGCCCGATGGGGTGGCGAGTGTTGGAGCGAGGTCGAGCACCGGTGCCGGCATGGTCCGCCTCGACGGGATGAGTGCCGACACCGACGCGGTGGACGCATGGACGGATCGCCTCGTAGATAACCGCGCCGACATCCTCGACCTGCTCACCGAGGTGGCGGGTTGATGACTCAACCTGTCAGGATCACCGCCCACCTCGACAGCCTGTCCGTCGGACTCACGGAGACCCCGATGATGCTCGACGGGCCACTGTCGTGGGTGTGGTGGCAGTTGCAAGGATCGGGGAGGATTGCGCCCGGTCAGGCACCCGGCGATGCGGCGCTACCACTGGCGCGCTGGGTGGAGGCCGGGACCTGGGGGTGGTGCGTGTCCCGCGCCCACCCCCAGGTCGAGGCGCATACCGCGATCGAGTTGCGTCGCAAGCCCGCCACAGACGCGATGGCCCGCTACACCACGGACAAGCGCTTCCATCCGGGCCTCGGCCCCCACAAGGCGCGTGACGTGACGGTGGCCGCCGCGTGGGTGCCTCGGGTGTGGTGGGACGCAGACACCACTGACGTGGATGCCCTGCACGCCCTGCTGGTCGACGTGACACATCTGGGGGCGCATGCCGCCGTCGGATACGGGAGGGTGTCCGGGTGG
>NZ_JBQKLJ010000034.1:0-4172 GCF_052116285.1 Collinsella sp. Sow4_E3 | reverse complement strand
CACCCCCCACTTCGCGACGCTCACCGAGCCGATGCGTGCCGCCGGGATCGACTTCGCCGCGCTCGGCGGTGCGTCATGACCCGCCGCATCGTGCTCGACATCATCGTGCCCATCGTCGTCATCCTCGCGCCCGTGGTCTGCGCCGGACTGCGGATCGGGACGGAAGTGCTGCCCACCGATCAGGGACATTGACATGCCTACCACCATCACCCGACCCGGCATCTATGACGGCATCCCCGACGCCGACTACCACGCCGACCCCATCCCCGACGGCTCGCTGTCCGTTAGCCGCGCCAAGGCGCTCCTCGAAGAAGGTGGCCCGGCGAGATTCCGGCACCACGAGCTGCACGGTAGACCCCGCACAGCGGCACTCGACCTCGGTAGCGCCGTCCATGCCCTCATTCTTGGCGAGGGCAAGCGCGTGGTCGAGGTGGCCGCCGAGTCGTGGCGCACCAAGGCTGCCCGTGAGGTGCGCGACGCTGCCCACGCATCTGGACAGGTGGCACTGCTGCCCGCCGAGATGCGCCTCGCAGAGGACATGGCGGGCGTCGTATACCGCCACCCCGCCGCTGTCGAGACCCTCGCAGGCGAGCGCGAGCAGTCGATGTTTGCCCGCATTGACGGACTATGGCTACGTGGCCGGGCAGATGTCATGAATCCGGGGTGGACCGCTGACTACAAGACCGCCCGCGACGCCTCAGAGCGCGGTTTCCTGGCCGCTGCCCACCGATTCCGCTACTACCTACAGGCCGCATGGTATCGCCGCCTCCGCCGAGAGTTGACCGGCGATTTGCTGCCGTTTCGCATCGTCGCCCAGGAGAAGACGGCACCCTACCTCGTCAGCGTGTGGGAGGTTGATCCCTCCTATCTGGCGCTCGGCGAAGGTGAGATGGCGCAGGCGATCACGCTCTACCGCCAGTGTGTCGAGACCGGCAGGTGGCCCGGATACAGCCACGACATCAGGCCCCTCATCCCGCCCACATGGGCATACGACGACGACATCACAGAGGAGTGACGAGATGGACATTGACGACACGATCGCGCCGAAGAGCGACCAGCTCAACGCGGAGGACCTGCTGACCGGCCCGCGCACGTTCACCGTCGACCGAGTGCAGGTGCCCGGCGGCGAGCAGCCCGTGAACATCCACCTGCGCGAGATGCCAGGACGGCCCTACCGCCCAAGCAAAACAATGCGTCGTGTCCTCATCGCAGCGTGGGGCACGAAATCATCGGCCTACGCGGGCCGCTCGCTCACCCTGTACCGCGACCCCGACGTGCAGTTCGGCGGCGAGCGGGTCGGCGGCATCAAGATCAGCCACCTGTCTGACATCGCCCAGCCGTTGCGCCTCGCGCTGACAGAGAAGCGCGGGAAGCGGGCCGCGTACCTGGTCGAGCCGTTGCGACTCGCAAAGCCTGCGCCGACCGTGGATGTGTCAGCGATCACCGACCGCGACGAACTGCGCGCCCTGTGGCAGGACGCCGACGAGGCCACGCGTGCCGCGATCCAGAGTCGCGTCGCCGAACTGCCCGACGAGGGCCTGATCGTGCCGGAGGGCGAGTCGTGACCGGCGTCACGACCAGCATCAGTCCGTGGGGTCATATCCAGCGCACCATCGTCGGTGACACCGGAGCCGTCGAGATATGGGGGGATGAGGTGGGCGGCGGGCGCGGCGCCGTGCCGTGCGAGGTCGTCATCCACCAGTGGGGCGCCCCCGAGGTCGAGCGTCGGTATGAGGAGTGGACGCTGTGCCACGAGCGCAGATGCACATCCCACCGCTACTACGACTATCGGAGGGGTTGGGCGCGTGTGGATGCCGACCTGCGGGCGCTGGCCGCAGCATGGCTCCATCCCCGGCACAGGACCCGCATCTGGAGAGACGCGCCCGCTCATTGGATGTGGCGCTGCAATTGCGGACGAATCGGAAGGTGGCAGTCCACATTTGGCGAGGCCCTGTCGGCGTCTGAGCGTCACCGGCACGACATGGCCGACCTCTCCACCGACGACGGCCTGCGGCGCTACCTCGCCTCCACGCGACGCACCCAGGTCGCGGCATGACACCCACCCTGATCGCTCCCGGGGCGGGTGACGACCGCCGAGCCCCCGCCCCGGGAGCCTGCTCCGCCCTCCACATCCTCACCGGCGCGATGGGACTAGACGACCACCGCCAACCCATCACCCCACGACACCTGTACCGACACGCCCGCTGCACCCACTGCGGCCAGAGAGAGGACCAATCATGAGCACCAACACCATCACCATCTGCGGCAACCTGACGGACTCTCCCGAGGTCCGCTTCACTCAGGCCGGGGCCGCCGTCGCCACCATGACGGTCGCCCACAATCACCGCCGCTACGTCAAGCAGACCGGCGAATGGATCGACGGCGACACCACATTCCTGCGCTGCACCGTCTGGCGCGACATGGCCGAGCACGCCGCCGACACCCTCCGCAGGGGCATGCGGGTCATCGTGACCGGTGAGCTCCAGTCGCGCTCCTACGAGGACAAGGAGGGTCAGCGCCGCACCACCTTCGAGCTGTCCGTGGACGACATCGGACCCTCGCTGCGCACCCAGACCGCCATCGTCAACCGCAGCCAACGCGGGCAGGCGACGCAGGTACCGCAGCCCCAGGATGACCCGTGGGCGAGCCAGACCGGAGAGGCACCATTCTGATGCTCACCGCCGTTGACTTTTTCTGCGCCGACGAGCAGACCGAGATTCTGACCGTTCACGGTTGGCGACTGCATGACGAGGTTGAGGTCGGTGACTTGGTCGCCAGTCTGAATGTCGAAACCGGCATCGCTGGGTTTGCCCCCGTCGAGCAGGTTCACCGATTCGACGCGACCGACGAGCGCATGCTCAGAATCCACGGGAAAGGCATCTCGGCGCTCGTTACGGCCGACCACCGGTGGCCCACCTGGGAGCGTAATAGGCGCGGCGGCAGCGCCACGATGCGGTGGCGCACAACCAGGGACCTCACGTCGGAGTCCATGGTCAAGCGCTCAGCCCCGTTCAACCTGCCGAAAGCCTCCGGTGTCCGCAACGAACTGGTGGAGTTGGTCGGATGGGCATGGACCGAGGGTAACTTCCGCGCCCATGGACGGCTACACATCTATCAGTCGCGTAGCCACAACCCGGACAACTGCCGGCGGATCACTGCGGCACTCACCGCCCTATATGGGCCCCCAGGACGCCGCACCGATGGCCGCGCCTACTGGACGGTGAGCGACTGGGGAGACCAGCGCTGCTGGAGGCTGAACCGCGCTGCCGCCGCGCCAGTTGCGGGTGCACTCGTCAACAAGGCCCCTGCTCACGAGTGGATGCTATGCCTCACACAGGCGCAACTCGACCTTCTTATCGAGGTCTCGATGCTGGCGGACGGGACTCGTCGCGTTCGTGACCTGACCCATGAGGCGACTCTGACCCAAGGTGACCCGGATCGGTGCGATGCGTTCCAGTTCGCCGCCATCCTGGCCGGGCACTCCACGTCAGTGCGCACGTGGCACCAGCGGTATCGCGGGACCGAAGTGCCAATGTGGACGGTAGCCCTCATGGGCCGCGACACCGCGAAACCCCTGCGCCAGAACCGGGTGGAGTGGGTCGACCACACGGGCGTCGTTTGGTGCCCCACAGTCGAGCACGGGACGTGGCTGTGTCGTCGCGACGGAAGGGTTCACTGGACCGGCAACTGCGGGATGGGTGGCAGCTCCACCGGCCTCCGCAGCGCCGGATACGACATTAAGGTCGCCGCCAACCACTGGCAGCGAGCGATCGAAACCCACTCCGCCAACCACCCCGACACTGAGCACTTGTGCGCCGACATCTCCGCGATCGACCTGCGCTACCTGCCACGCACCGACGTTCTGTGGGCAAGCCCCATCTGCACCGAGGTATCACCGGCCGGTGGACACCGCAAACGGACGCGACAACTCGACCTGTTCGAGGAACACGGCCACGTCCCCACCGAGGCGTTCGAGCGGACCCGCGTCACATTCTGGGAGGTGATCCGCGCCGCCGAACTCTTCCGCTACCCGCTCGTCATGATCGAGAATGTCGTGGAGGCAGCCCAGTGGGAGTTGTTCGATACATGGCTGGCGGGCATGACCACCCTCGGCTACACCGCCCAGTTCGTCTCCGTCTCCGCAGCTCACATCGGCTCCGACACCAACCCGC
>NZ_JBQKLJ010000033.1:0-4251 GCF_052116285.1 Collinsella sp. Sow4_E3 | reverse complement strand
TGGTCGAGGCGTCGACCTCGGCGAGTTGCGCCAGCAGTTTATGGCTCATGACTGCACCTCGATCGGGTCGCCGTCGATCGTGACGGGTCGGCAGGGTGTCGCCACGCGGGGTGCCTTGCACTTCGGGGTGTCGCCCAGGATCGGGCGCAGGTCAGCGACAGACACCCCGACCGCGAGCCAGCGCGTCGCCTCTCGGTGATATGCGGTCGCCTCCGCCGGGGAGGGCGAGAAGTGCAGCCCCCCGCCGCAGTCGTTGTCGTCGCGCCAGTCGGCGGCCTCCGGGAGCGTGCCGGGCGCGTAGCTGGTGCCGTGCGGGCTGATCCAGTTGTCCCCGACGGCCTTGTACACGGTCGCCACACCGTCAGCGACCTCGATTCCGTGGTAGGCGCACCATGCGTCCGGGTCTGTCGGCTCTTGCGTGTGGTCAATGATGACGCCTCCTACGATGGAGGCGCGCCTAGAGTGGCAGTGGACAGCGACCCGAGGTCTCGCCGTGACCGTGGCCGAGTCGTGGGCCCTGACCGTGGCCGAGCCGTAGGCCGCGACCGTGGCCGAGTCGTAGGCCGTGACCGTGGCCGAGTCGCAGGCCGTGACCGTGGCCGAGTCGTAGGCCGTGACCGTGGTTGAGTCGCAGGCCATGACCGTGGCCGAGTCGTAGGCCGTGACCGTGGTTGAGTCGCAGGCCATGACCGTGGCCGAGTCGCAGGCCATGACCGTGGTTGAGCCGTAGGCCCTGACCGTGGTTGAGCCGCAGGCCGTGACCGTGGTTGAGTCGCAGGCCCTGACCGTGATGTATGAGCCGGGCTCGGAGCGGATGTCGATGACCCGCGCTCCTGCGGCGATAGCGGCGTCCAGCTCGGCCTGAGTGGTGACAGTAATAGGATCAGTCATGAGATGTGCCCCTTCCTGGGGTACGTGGCCCTCGCCGTGTCAGCGGTGAGGGCCGATCTGTTTGGTGGGGTCAGCGCGTCTTGGAGCTGGTGATGAGCCGGTTGACCTGCGCGGCGGAGAACAAGACGCGCCCGTTTCGCTTGCTGGACGGCTTGTGTCGGCGAAGCTTCCCGTCGGCGGCGAGCCGGTCGACGGTGGTGAGGCTGACGCGCAGCAGGTCGGCCACCTCGGCGCGGGTCATCCAGTCGCCGCTCACGACATCACCTCGGCAGAGAGTTCAGCGTCGGCTTCGTCGGCGTACCTTTGGGCCAGATCAGCCAGCCCCTCTATCGAGTCAGCCGAGTGCTGAGACAGGCAGTCGAGCTCGGTGACGGTGAGCAGCAGGCGGGCACAGATCGTGAGCACCGTCACGGCTTGAGTGAGTTGGGCGACCCGCTGCACGTTCATGCCGCGACCTCGCTGTCCAGGAGCGAGTCGAGGTCAGCGGTGCCACCGAGGATGCGGTGCAGAGCCGACAAGCCTTTGGCGGTGATGCGGATCGTCGGGGCGGGCAGCTCCAACTCGCCGGTACGGTGGTTGAGGAACGGGCCGGACGCCATTTTCTGCGCCAGCCGTCCACACTCGATCTGCGACTGGTAGGCGTGCCACTGCTGGCGATGCCCTGAGCGGTAGATCCAGCCCTGCTCGCGCATCGTCTCGAACAGGCGGTTGCGTCCGGTACTGATCGCGGGGTCGCGTGAGAGCACCTTTGCGGCCTCGTCCACGGCGTAGTCGCCGGAGCAGGCGACCATGGTGGACCATGCGCGTGCTCCGGGTTCGAGTTCACGGGCGCGCTGCTCGGCCAGTTCGCGGGCGTCCTCAGCCTCCACGACCATCAGCGCCAGTTCGCGCTTGGTGATCGACTCGACCCGGTAGCCGCCCGTCCTGCGGATGGAGGGCAGGACCTCGCTGGTGATCCAGCGGCGGAAGGTCGCGGCCTCCGGCTTGTCTGAGCGGATGACCACCTCGTACATGCCGGGCTCGCTGACGATGGTCATCTGCTGCGCGCCGCCAAGGGTGTCAATCTGAGTGACACCCCTCATATCGTCGGCGATGCGGCTGGCGGTCATGCTGACGTTGCCGAGTCTGAGGACTTTGCACAGGTCGGTAAGGACGAACCACGGCTCGCCGTCGATGGTGACGACGCGGACAGTGGCATCGCCGTAGGCGAAGGGGACGAGCGTGGCGCTCATGCTGCCACCGTCCGGCGAATCGCTGGGTAGGTGATGGCCTCGAGCGGGACGCCGAGGGCGTCTGCGAGTGCGCGTGCGGTCTGGGGGCCGGGCTGCTTGCGTCCGGCTTCGATGTTGGACAGGAATGCGCCTGACACTCCGACGTCCTTGGCGAGGCGGACCTGCTTCATCCCTACCGCGTTGCGGAGAGCGGCGACCGCTGCCCCGTTCACGAGTCTGGTTGCTTCCATAAGAAGAGAGTAGGAAAGAACAGGAAAGAAGTCAAGTAAGGAAACTAAACTACCAAGAAACTGGCAGTGACTAGGGTGCGCGCTGCGTAATTACAACGATGTGTTTCCCTGCTGAGCGGCTACTCTTTCCTCATGACCCCGAATCTTTCCCGATTTTTCCTGTCACCGTGGTGGACATGATCACCGGCCAGCAGCTCCGAGAGGCGCGACTGAGGCGGGGCTGGTCGCAGGGGCAACTCGCAGACAAGCTCGGCGTCACCGAGCGCAGCATCGGCAACTGGGAGCGTCGCGGGATACCTGCCACCCAGCAGGTACGCATCGCTGACGTGACACGCTAACCCAGCTCCCCCATGCGCTGCGCGATCGCCCTGTCGCGCTCGTCGGTGGCGACCTGGTACAGCATCGCCATCCCCGGCGTGGTGTGCCCGAGCCGCGCCATGAGTTCGCGGACGGTCGCGCCGGACTGAGCGGCCAGCGTCGCCCCCGTCTTGCGGAGGTCGTGGACGGACATGCCGGGCCGACCCACGGCCCGTGCACCCCGCTGATGGGCGCGGTAGATGGACCCATCGCTCAGTGGCCCACCGCCACGGGCTGGGAACAGCAGCTCGTCGCCGGTGGCGTCCGGGTGATGGGCATCCCAGTCAGCGAGCCACTGAGCGATCCCCTCAGCGATGGACGGCGGCAGGTGGGCTGTGCGGATACCGGCAGTGGTTTTGGGCGGCCCGATGTGCCACCGCCGCCCGCCGTCCGGGTCGGAGATGCGGGCGGCGGTGCGCTCGACGCGGATGGTGGTGGCGTCGTCGGAGATGTCGCAGCGCCGCAGTGCCCGCACCTCACCGGATCGCAGCGCCCCCCATGCGGTGATCGCGAGGATGACGCGCCACCGGTCGGGGACGGCGGCGAGGTAGGTGCGCAGCTCGGTGGGGCTGAGCGCGACTGAGCGGTGCGCCGGCGCAGGCTTCCCCGCCCCGCGGATGCGGCACGGATTGGTCGGGATCAGGCCATCCTCCACTGCATCGGAGAGGATGGAGCGCAGGAGCTGGTAGGCGTTGCCGTTCTGGGTGGCGGTGGCGGCGGGTAGTGCGTCGTACCATGCACGGACGGCCTCGGGGCTGATCTGACTCACGGCGATGCGTCCGAGGGTGGGGGCGATGACCTGCTGCACGAGGCGGCGGTACAGGGCGGCGGTGGAGTCGCGCAGCGGCTTGCGGGCACGGCGCTGACGTCGGGCGATGATGTCGGCGCAGTAGGCGGCGAGGTTGACGGCGGCGACCTCGGGGGCGCGGACGCTGGGAGCGATCCATGTGCCCCGGTCGATGGCGATCTCCTCATCGCGGAGCCATGCCTCGGCGTCGGAGCGCAGGAGGTAGGTGGAGGGTGCTCGGTGACGCTGCCCGTCGGGGCCGATATAGCTGGCCTGGTAGCGGTCTGAGGGGAGTCTGCGGAGGGTGCCGAATGCTCGGCGAGTGCGTGCCATGCTGACCACACTAGTGCACGTTAGATGCACGCGGGGCGAGAGGATCGGATATTTGCGCTCAGTGCGGAGAGGTTCGACTCCTCTCTCGCGCACAATACGTCGGAGCCCCTGACTAGGAGACATACCTAGTCAGGGGCTTTTTGTTGTCTGCATCGGTCCGCAGGAGTGCTCATGAGACCGCATGAGACCGCATCACTAATGCACGCTAGATGCACGGCCAAGAAATCTCCCCGGTGTTTTCTCGATCCCCTCTTGCATACCGGTACCCACATGTGTATACTGGGATACATCAGATAGGGAAAGGAACCCGCTATGAACGCCACGATCACCTACCGCACCGGCAGCTACTACAGCGAGACCGACACAGCCAACCACATCTGGGAGATCTCCGACGAGCAGGGCATCGCCTCCGAGCTGTACG
>NZ_JBQKLJ010000032.1:0-4352 GCF_052116285.1 Collinsella sp. Sow4_E3 | reverse complement strand
CCCGCAGCGAGGCGAACCAGGGTTCGAGGCGATCCATGCCGACCCCAACCGCAAGGCAACCAACATCATGGCCAAACTTATCCCCGGCCGGTATGTGTCGGGGGTTCGGGCCGAGGAGTCGGCTGTTCGTGCCGGGTCGCTGCGCTGGCACGGCACCTCCACAGAGCGCACGTGCCGACCCATCATCCGCTGGACCGCCGTCGACGTGTACGCCTACCTGCACTCGCGCCACCTCCCCGTGCATCCCACCTACGCATTGAGCTTCGGTGGCAAGTTGGACCGTCGCTGGCTGCGCGTCCACATCCTCGGCTCCACCAAGGCGAAGCGGTCGGCTGTGCACGGACGCGACTCGGAAAGCTGGGAGGAAACCTATTATGGAGACGTGTTGGCGGCAGCCCGCGCCCGCCGTGCGCACTTGTGGGCTGAGCAGTGAATCGCCGCATCTGGGAGTTCTTGCCCGCCCGACGCTCACGCGGTCGGGTCACCACACCGTCGGTGATAGCCGCCAACATCGGCGCCTCAGTCGTAGAGGTGATGGCTGCACTACTCACCATGGAGCGCGACGGGCACGTCGTGCAGGACAGGCGAGGGTCGTGGCATCGAGGGGTGCCGCTACTCCCCAGCGCTCCGACCCGTTCGCCGCTCACGTCCAGACGGCGAGGAGGTGATGATTGATGACCCTCACCCTCACTGTCGGGCGCTGGGAACTCCACCTCACCATCGCACGACACGCACCCGACGAGCATCCCCTACCCGACGAGCAGGCCCCGCCCGTCCATATCGAGACCCCCATGTCCATCTACGTCGATCCCCTCCCGCAACCCTGCGGATTCACCCGCCCCATGGAGGCATAGTGACCGCAGACACCCGCGAGCAGCTCGCCCCCGACGAGGACAAGCGCTGGCAGGCGGAGCTGCTGGTGGCGAAGGCGAGGTCCGGCGAGGTCGGCCCCGTCCAACTGGAGATGCGCACGCACTGGGCGACCATCCTGCCCGGCGACGCGCCGACGCACTCACATCACCAGGTGCTCTACCGCGACGGGCAACTCTGGCACGACCCCCACCCCTCCCGAGACGGACTGCTCGCCGTCGAGGAGGCCTTCGTGCTCCGGCCACCGCCGGCAGCCGGACACGACCACGACCCGACACCCCAGGAGGACCAGTGACCCCCACCGCGAGCGCCTACGCCAGGCGCTCCGCAACCGACAGGAGACATCATGACCGTGATTGGTAGCGCGCATGCCCCTTGCTTCAGCTATGGGGTAAGCGCATCAAGTGACAGCGAAACCTGCTACACTGTCAACTATGAGCGGCAAGGTTGTGAGGCGGGCGTACAAGTACCGCTTCTACCCGACCCCGGAGCAAGCCGAGCACTAGCCCAGCCGTTCAACCACCAGTCGGCACCGCTCGATGAACTCCGCGTCAGTCAAGTCGTTCTTGAAAGCGTTGATCAGGCGGTCGCACCAGACGCAGTTATCCATGTCTCGCGGGTCCCCGCCGCGGCTTCGGGGTATGCGGTGGTCCAAGCTGGCATTCACGCCGGGCACAAGTTTGACGCCGGTGTAGTAGCAGCGGAATCCTTGCGCTTCGAGCTTGGCCCACAATGCCGCGTACTGGTCTCCTTTGAATCCGTACTTGTTGGCGATACCCTGCAGCCAATGCACGCGGCAGTAGTTGCTCGCGTGTGTCGATGGCGCAGAGCACGCCACGCAGAAGCCTGTACCTCGGCGACTTCGTCGGTATTCCGCGCCCCTTGCGCCGTATCGTTCCCGCGCTTTCTCGCGGCACTGGACGCAGTTTTTGTAGCGCTCATCCGGGAGGCGTGCTCCGCAGTTGTTGCAAGCGAGCCCAGTTTCCGCCCACTTGGCTCTCAGGTTCTTCTTGCGTTCCGCCTGGCGCTTGGAGTGATGATCTGCGCAAGGTCGGCAGAAGCGTGTGGTACCAGTCGGCCCCCGCTCTTCGCCGCAATCCTTGCAGAGTCCCGCCGCGATTCTTCGCGCCTGAGTTGGTTCGTATGCCATAAGGCGAGTCTACCGCATGTGGAGGCTCGCGGTTTCAGCCTGTGGAGATGGAGTGAGACCGCCTCGCTCCTAGAGCGAGGAGGCGTCCGTTGAAGAAGCAGGAATCCCCCGGCTTCAGCCGTGGGGAGCAAGTCAACGATCTGGACACCCTCAGAGTCGGGAGCCTCTTCTCGGGCTACGGCGGCTTGGATCTCGCGCTAGAGGCCGTCTTCCCGACAGCCCAGGTCGTGTGGACCTCCGACATTGACTCGGGAGCGCGCAAGGTGCTCGCGAGTCGCTACCCCGACGCCCCCAACCTCGGCGACGTGACGCGCGTCGACTGGAGCACCGTCCCGCCCGTCGACCTCATCACGGGCGGATCCCCATGCCCAGACCTCAGCACCGCCGGACGACGCGCCGGCATGACCGACGGCACCCGCTCCAACCTGTGGGTCACCATGAGAGAGGCAATCGCCCATGTCCAACCCACATACGTCGTCTGGGAGAACGTCCGAGGAAGTCTCTCCGCTAAGGCCGCTAGCGACCTGGAACACTGCCCGGGATGTATGGGAAGTCCCGATGACAGAGGGCCTGTTCTGCGAGCACTTGGACGTGTACTCGGAGACTTGGGTGACCTCGGGTTCGATGCGGAATGGCACGGCCTACGAGCGTCCGACGTCGGCGCCTGTCACCAGCGGTTCCGAGTGTTCGTCCTCGCTTGGCGACGAGATGCTGCCGACGCCGACCACGCAGGACGCCAAGAATCTGGGCGCCCCATCGCAAATGAGGCGGAACACGCTGCCGTTGAACACGCGGGTGCTGCGGCTCTGAGAATGCTCCCCACGCCGCGGTCGTCGGACACCCACGGCGCGGGCGAGCATGGCACGGGTGGGCCTGACCTGCGCACCGTCGTGACCATGCTCCCCACGCCGGCCGCTGGCGCGTTCAACGACGGCGAGGACGTGGACGCATGGCAGGCCCGCCGAGACTGCGTCAAGGCCGAACTGGGCAACGGCAACGGCTTCGGGATGCCACTGGGTATCGCCGTCGCCACGCTCCCCACGCCTTCCGTGGCCGATGCTACGGGTGGGCATGAGCGACGTGGCGGCGCGCGCGGCGGCGAACTACTACTCAAGGGCATCGCATCCCACGAGCAGTTCGGACAGTACGCCCCTGCCGTCGCCCGTCAGGAGGTCGCGTTCGGGCACCCCGCGCCGTCGCCAACCGAGCCCGGCAAGAACCGGCCACGCCTCGCCGCTGCGTTCGCCGAATGGATGATGGGTCTGCCGCCCGGATGGGTCACCGACGTGCCCGGAGTCACCCGCAACGAGGCGCTGCGGCTGGCAGGCAACGGCGTCGTGCCGCAGCAGGCCGCTGCGGCCCTGGCAGACATGCTCGACGCGTACCGCGACCGACGCGAGGCCCCACCGACCACCGACATGGCCGCCTACGACTCCAACATTGAGCGGATGGTGCGCCTGTACCGGGACCGTGACCAGCTCCGCACGCGCCTAGCCCGGCTACCGAGGGAGGACTCACCGGCAGCCGGACACGACCACGACCCGACACCCCAGGAGGACCAGTGACCCCCACCGCCCAGCACGTCCGCCGCTGGCTCGCCGAGCTGGCAGACCTTGCCACCCTCCTCCCAACCGCGCTCATCACCAGATCGCCCGACGACACCCAGCGACGCACTGCACCCGGCAGTCGCCCACCAGTCCGACTCGATGTCATCCAGCTCCTCAACAACACGCTCGCGCAGGACGTGGCAGCCGGACGCGCCGAATGGATGGACCCCGACCGAGCAGGCCTCCTGCCCTACCTGTGGACCTGGTGCCGAGACATCGAGGCCGACGCCCTCGACGCAGGACTTGCCCCCGACGACCTGCCCGACACCGTGGCCGGATGCTGCTCATGGCTCGCCACCTGGCTCGACTTCGCCCAGACCCTGCCCCAGTGGGACGAGCTGGTGTGGGGCATCGAGCGCTGCTGGCGCAACACCCGGGCAGCCACCCGCGGCGTCCGCGACGACGACCCACCCCGACACGCCCGATGCAACCGCTGCCACATCGGCACCCTCACGCCATCAGGCGACGTGTGGACCTGCACCGACTGCGCCCGCATCATCTCCATCACCGCCGTCAGCCTCCCCGACGCTGCCCGCCTCACGGGCATACCCCTCCGCACACTCCAAGCATGGGCGGCCAGATCACTCCTCGATCGGGGCGTCGCAGACCCCGACGACCAGCGACGCACGCTGTATGACCTCGGGACCATCCGGCGTGTCGCAGCAGAAGCACAACTCAGATCGTCGTGATATGCTGCGCCTAGTTGCCCATCAGTGCGCCCTCGC
>NZ_JBQKLJ010000031.1:0-5263 GCF_052116285.1 Collinsella sp. Sow4_E3 | reverse complement strand
TTCGGGCGCGGCTTCGCGGTCGTGTCCACAAACCCTGAAGAACCCGATCAGCCGCTCATCACCGTGGAGTCGCCTGAGGCGTTCTCGGTCGAGATCGATCCCCGTCGGCGCATGACTGCCGCGCTGCGCACCTACACCGGCGACGATGACCGGCAGCGCGCCACCCTGTACCTGCCCAACAAGAGCCGCTATCTGATCCGCGACGGCCACGACTGGGCCGACGAGTTCGACCCTGACGAGCACGGGCTTGGCCGAGTGCCGGTCGTGATGTTCCTGAACCGGCCCCGCACGGGCCGCTGGACTGGCGTGTCAGAGATGGCGGACGTGATCCCGATGACGGACGCGATCGCCCGCATCATCACGAACACGCAGATCGGCGCTGAGGCGTTGGCGTGGCCCCACCGGTGGGCCGCTGGCGTCAAGAAGGAAGACTTCATCAACCCCAAGACGGGTAAACCCATGGCGACGTGGGAGGCATACATGACCATCCTCAAGGTCACGTCGAACAAGGACGCCAAGTTCGGGTCGTGGGACGCGGCGCAACTGTCGAACTTTACCGACGCCGTGAACGCGATGCTGCGCTGGTGTGGCGGGATGTTGGGGCTCCCGACCCGCTACCTCGGTCAAGACACCGTCAATCCTGCGTCGGAGGGCGCGATCCGCGCCGATGAGGCCCGTCTAATCCGCAACGTCGAGCGCATGAACGTGTACGACGGTGACTCGTGGGCGTGGGTGATGGGCCTGCGGGAACGCCTCCGCACCGGCGAATGGCTCCCCGGCAACGAGATCAGGGCGCTGTGGCACGATCCCGCGACCCCCACCTACTCACAGCGAGCCGACGCCCTCACGAAGATGGCTGGCGGCGTGCCGATCCTCTCTCGCGAGGGCGTGTGGGACGAACTGGGATGGGACGAGGGGCGCAAGCAACGGGAGCGGGCCTACTTCCGCGAGCAGGATGCCGACCCGCTGGTGCAGGCGCTGATGGCGGCTCCGGGCGATGTCACCACAGTCGCCTGAGAAGGCGATGCTGGCCCGTTCGCGGGCCGCTGCCACGATGGTGGGCCGCGAGTGGCGCACGATCCGCGCGAGCGGCGACTGGGCTGCTCAATGGCAGTTGAAGCTGACGCCTCTGTCTCGATTGGTGGTGGCCGCGCAGATCGGTGCCGCTGCTGCTGGCGCTGCCAGCGTGGACGACGACCTGTACCGCTCCGGATACCCAGAGAAGGCGTTGGCGGAGGTCGACCCGGCTGGTTTCGGCGGATGGGCGGAGCACCCAACGTCAGGGGCAGTTCTCACAATCCCCGCCCTCCTGTATCCGGCTGTCATCACAGCCAGGGCGACGCCGGGCACTGCCACTCAGAAGCTGGCCGCTGGCGGCAGGGTGGCGCAGACGATGGCCCACTGGGCTGTGTCGGAAGCCGGCCGTAACGCCGCCATGGTCGGGGCGACTGGGAGGGCTCGCACGTCGCTGATGTTCGTGGACCCCGCCCCGATGTGCCAGCGGTGCGCGGTGCTCGTCGGGAAGCTGTTCAAGCCTGGCACGAGGTCGTTCACGCGGCACCCCGGCTGCGATGGACGCCTGGTGGCTGTCAGTGACCGGGATAAACCCTCAGTGCCTCCGCTGGACGTGTCCGACATCAAGGACCTCACCCGAGACCAGCTTCGGGCGATCGAGGACGGCGCTGACATCAACCAAGTCATCAACGCCAAGCCGGCTGTCCGCATCACCAAGGACGGCGAAAAGAAGTCGGTGCTGCGAGCCAACGGCGCCCGCACCATGTACGGCGCTCGCAGGATGGAGCGCTGGACCCCGAAAGCGATCTACGCCAAGGCGGGCGACGACCAGGACATGGCGATCCAGCTACTGCGGAAACACAAGTACATGCGCTGAGCGAGTCAGCGCACCCAACCCCAGAGAGGTGGCACGATGCCGCACCACACGCCCGACGATCTGCGACAGATCATCGACACTCACCGCGCCCTGTTCGGCGGCTTCACGATGCTGGCCGACAACAACAGCGCCCCAGAGGCCCCCAAGGAACCCTCCGACGGCAGCAAGGCCCCCGAGGCGCCCAAGGATGACGACAAGGCCGACAAGGCCGACGAGAAGCTCGGCGACAGCGGCCTCCGCGCCCTCCAGAGGGAACGCGACGGACGCAAGGCGCTCGAGCAGCAGATGTCGGAACTGAAACGCGGCCTGGCAGCGATCGCCGGCGCGGAGACCCCCGACCCAACCAAGGTGACGGTCGAGGACGTTGCGGCGCAGATGCAGCACATGCAGCACGAGCTGGCCGTCGAACGGGCGGCCCGCTCCCACGGCATCACCGCCGAGGACGACATCAAACTTCTGGTCGCGACGACCAGCGAAGACCAGCTAAATGCCCTCGCGGCACGGCTGGCACCCGCCGACCATACCGGCAGCGACGGCGCGAAGCCCCGCGGCCCCAAGCCGGACCCGTCCATCGGGCGAGGTGGGGGCGATTCCAACAAGGGCGGCACCGTTCAAGCGGGCCGCGACGCCTACCGGCAACTACATCAGAAGAAGGAGTGACCATGCCTCGCATGAAGGTTGAGTCGTTCTCGGGCGGGAATCGTTCCTGGCTCGCCTCGGCTCACGCAATTGTCAACAACCACACCGGCACGCTCGACGTGTCGAAGTTCACCAAGGGCACCAGCCTGACCGATGGGCACTACCCCAAGGGGTTCTTCCCGTCCGGCCTGGAGCTCAACATCGCCAACCTCGGCGCGATCGAGCCGTGGACGGGTGCCTCGGGCGAGAAGCTCGGGTTTCTGTTCTCCGACGAGGCTACCGATGGGGTCTCTGATCTCGCGGTGCCCGTCGTGTGGCACGGCTCGATCAACGTCTCCAAGCTCCCCAAGGCGCACGTCGAGCCGCAAACCGGTTCCGACGCGTCGAAGTTCGACCTCGTGAAGGAGGGCTGATCCATGGCTGAACTGTGGACTGACCTGATCGACCCTGCCGAGCTCACCGGCTATGTCCGTGAGGGCTTGTCGGCCATCGAGCGCCGCAAGGGCTCGCTCGCCCAGTTCCTCCCGAACCGGGAGGTGGACGACATCTCCGCCCGCTTCCACAAGGGCCAGAACGGTCTCGTGGATGAGGCGAAGTGGCGCGCCTACGACGCTGAGCCCGAGATCGGCGACACCCCGCCCGAGGGTCGTGTCATCATCGAGTTGCCTGCTGTGTCTCGCAAGGAGCGCATCAGCGAGTACGCCCAGCTGCGGCACCGGAACGCCTCTGACGACTCGATCCGTAACGCAGGCTTCCGCGCTGCCGACCGGTGCGTGCTGGCTATCGCTGATGCGGTGGAGCGGATGCGTGGCATTGTGCTCGCCACAGGCAAGGCGACCATCACGCAGTCGAACTACAAGACCAGCGATGACTTCGGTCGAGACGCCGACCTGACCATCACCGCGAACAGCCTCTGGTCGACCGACACCACGGACGGACTGACCCAACTCGAGACGTGGATGGACCTGTACTCCACCCGCAACGGCACCGAACCCGGCGCGATCGTCATGCCGCGCCGCGTGTTCCGCGCCCTGTCCGGCCTTAAGGTCATGCAGGGCCAGACCGCTGCTGGGGCGTTCCGCCGCCCGATGGAGCAGGATGTTCGCGGCATCGTGTCCTCAGCCGGCCTGCCCGACATCATCATCTACGACCGGCGCACGAAGAGCGGGCGCGTCATCCCTGACGACACGCTGCTTTTCCTGCCGGAGCCGACCGCCATCGATGACTACAACGGGACCGAGCTCGGCGCCACGTTCTGGGGTCAGACCCTGACCGCGACCGATCCGAAGTTCTCGCTCGTCGATGCGGAGATGCCGGGTCTCGTCGCAGGGCTGTGGCGGCATCAGACGGTGCCGATGATCGCCGAGGTGGTCGGTGACGCGATCGCGCTGCCGGTCCTCGCGAACGCGAACCTGTCGATGGCCGTGAAGGTGCTGTGATGAGCACTCTCATCGCTACCACTGTGGTGCGCCACCCTGACTCTGGTCAGCCGGTGGCGCTCCGCAGTGGCGACGCGGTACCTGACTGGGCTGAGGGGATGATCGGCGACCATCTGCTGGCCGCCGACGACCCGGCCCCGTCGAAGCCGAAGCCTGCCACGCGGGGCCGGTCGAAGTGACCACCGTCGAGGACGTCCGCATCGCCGCCCGCAGGGCGAGCCTCGGTGGCGATGAGACAGTCCTCGTTCAGCGGTGGATCGCGGTGGTTGAACGCATGATCGCTGACCGCCTCGGCCCCCTCGAGGCGCTCGACAGTGACGCCCTCGCCCTGGTGGTGTCCGAGGTGGTCGCCGACCGCCTCACCTCGCCGGGGCGAGGCGTCACAGCAACTCAGGTCGCTGTCGATGACTCGTCCACGTCGGTGCGGTACGACACCGCCGACACGGGCTGGTTCCGCATCACCGCCGCGCACTGGGACCTGCTGGCCCCAGATCGCGGACGGGAGTCCGAGGCGTTCAGCATCAACCCCGCCTATCAGGCAGGCCGTCATGCTGCTTGGTGAGGTCACCCGCGACGCCCTCGACACCCTCCGCGCTCACGCCCAGTCGGAGATGGACTGCGACGTCACCATCTACACCCATCGCCGCTACGAGTTCGTGGACGGCTCCGAGGTGGAGATGTTCGGCCCCGAGGTCTACGCCGGCGTCGGTGCTGTCGATCCCGGCTCCATGGCCGGGCAGGTGACATCAACGGGTCAGCAGCCCGTCACGTCCCGCGCCTACCGCTGCTCGGTGCCGTGGTGGGTAGATGCGCTCAGGGAGGGTCACGTCATGGTCGTCAACCACTGCCCCCGCGACCCGTCTCTCGACGGCGCCCGGTTCACGGTGGAGACAGTCCGCCAGAACGGTCTCGGCGTCGTCAAGCGCCGCTTCACCGCATCGGTGATCGAGACGCCATGACCGAGAATGCGGAGTTGACGAAGCTCGCCGTCGACCTCGGGAAGGCGTCGTCGAAGGTCACCCAAGAGGTCATCAAGGCGACCGCCGCCGCAGGCAGGGAGGTGGCATCGGAGGCGAAGAGCCGCGCTCCGCGCCGATCCGGTGCGCTCGCCAACTCGATCGTCAGCCACGCCAAGGGTCTCGTCGCTGTCGTGGCCGCCGATGCGCGCCACGGCGTGTTCCAGGAGTTCGGTACCTCCCGGCACGGTCCGCAGCCGTTCCTCGGGCCCGCGCTGGCAGCCAAGAAGGACGCCTACGTGAAGCGGATTGAGCAGATCGCGGGGGACATCCTGTGA
>NZ_JBQKLJ010000030.1:0-6511 GCF_052116285.1 Collinsella sp. Sow4_E3 | reverse complement strand
GGTCGGGATGCTCCGCCGCCCTGACTGGGGCCGGATGCCCCGCGTCCCGCACCGCATCCGTGGCCATATCGACCCGAGCCTGTGGCTCGACCCTGATCCGGTGGACGACACAGAGCCGTCCCCTGCACGAGAGGACCTACCATGACCCCTGTCGCTTTCCCGCCCCATGTGCGAGCGATCCTGTACTACGCCATGTTTTTCGTCGGCCTCACCCTCGGTGCTGTGCAGATCGGCTACGGGGCGGCGTCTGTCGATCAGCCCACGTGGCTGACTGTCGCCCTCGCCGTGTTCGCGTTCGTCAGCTCGGGTCTCGGGCTGACGGCTGCCAGCAACACCACGGTCGAGCCGCGTCGCGCCGTCGAGGAGCACCCCTGACCGCTGCCCGACCACGTGGTACCCCACCCCTCGTCGGGGGGTGGGGTTTTCTTTTTGTATAGAGGGGACCCCTATCACCACTCCACTGCCACATCAGGGTCAGCCAGCATCGCCCGCCCGGCAGCAGCAGCCCACCACCCACGGGGCCGATCACCCACCGGCTGCCGAGACAAAACAATCGGCACCTCAGCGTCCAGCATCCGCTCCACCGCCTCGTCATGGCGGGCCAGCTCGCCCCAAATCAGCCCCGCAGCCACGAGAGCATCATCACCCACCTGCACATATACCCAAAACTACCCAACTGTGTGGGCAAGTTTGGGTATCCCTTGACCTCCGTGGCTATGTATGTCTAGTGTTCAGGTCATGAATAGGTATACCCAGAAGGCGCTTGCTCCGGCTGAGGCCGCGGACGCGCTGAGCGTCTCCATCAAGACGCTGCGTCGCTGGGCGGACGCCGAGCCGCCCCTCATCAGGTCCGTTCGGCTCCCGAGCGGTCACCGACGGTTTCCGCGGTCCGAGATTGATCGCCTGCTCGGCGCCAAGGTGCCCGAGGGGAGCGAGTCATGAACGGCGCATTCGTCCTCGCCCTCCTCGCCATCGGCGCCGTGCTCTGCTGGTACGCGATCACCGAGGCGGGTGATCTCCGATGACCGTATGGTGGCTCCTCGCTCTCGTCGTCGTCGCGATCACCGTCGTGATGATCGCTGCTCTGTACTCCCCTCACGTTCCCCAGGCACGTCACCAGTCCCGCCCCCCAGCGTGGCGGTCGGGTGAGCCTCGGCGTCATCACTATCCGGAGTGTCCGGAGTGTGGGTCGTCGGGTCGGTCGTGTGTGCGCACGACGGGTCAGCGGGCCGGTACCCCGATCGCGGGTGGTGTGCGTGGCTGGCATGTGCAGCGGCTCGACCTCGAGGCGGGTGCGTTCTGATGCCCAGATTCACTCGACGGAACCACGGCAAGGGCCACTCCTACACCCTCGACGGCTACCGCATCCCCGGCGTCACCACCGTCATCGGCACCCTAGACAAACCCGCCCTCGTCCAATGGGCGGCCTCCGAAACCGCCGCCTACGCCGACGAGCACTGGGCCGAGCTGTCGGAGCTCCGCTCAGCCGACCGCATCAAACGCCTCGAGCGAGCCCGGTTCGCCACGAACCGGCGCGCGATCGTCACCGGGAACCGGGTCCACGCCCTGGGGGAGCGGATCTCGCGGGGGGAGCAGATCGACCCCGCCGACATCGCCCCCGGCGAACGCCCCTACGTCGAGGGCTACGCCCGGCTCCTGGACGACTGGGAGCTCGACATCGAGCACACCGAGATGCCGGTGTGTCACAGCGAGTACCGGTACGCCGGCACCCTGGACGCGATCGGCACCAGCCCCCGGCTAGGGCGCGTGCTGCTGGACATCAAGACCTCCAAGGGGGTCTATGCGGAGACGGCGTTGCAGCTCGCCGCCTACCGGTACGCAGACCTCGGGATCCTCACCACCGAGTCAGTCGGGCCCCGCGGTGGCCGGGTGACCAGCGACACCGAGATCTCGATGCCCGAGGTCGACGTGTGCGCGATCGTCCACGTCCGTGAGGACTCCTGCACCCTGCAGCTCGCCAAAGCCGACCAGGACACCTGGGCCGTGTTCCTGCACTTGCTCGAGGTGTATGACACGTGGGCGCGGCCCACGTCGTGGGCGTCCCGCGACGACGACGACCACCTCAACCCCATCTCCGACCCGATCTACATCGAAAACCACCCCAGGAGGGACCGAGCATGACTATGCAGACATGGGAGGAACCGGCCGAGCTCGTGCCGGTCACCCCATCACACGACCACACCGACTCATGGACACAGGTGCTCGAGCCTGTGGGTGAGCTCGCTCAGAAGATCGCCAGCACCGAGTTCGTCCCTGTCTCGCTGCGGGGATCGGTGCCGAAAACCGCGGCGGCGATCCTGTACGGCCGCGAGCTCGACCTCCCACCGATGACCGCACTCGGCTCGATCCACGTCATCAACGGCAAGGCAGGGATCTCGGCGGAGCTGATGCGGGCCATGATCGCCCGCGCCGGCCACGAGATCCGGATCACCGACATGTCAGCCGACCGCTGCCAGGTCAAGGGAAAACGCCGTGGTGAGCAGGAGTGGACCACGGCGACATACACGATGGCCGAGGCGGTCAAGGCGGGGGACGCCAAAAAAAACCCGCAGTACTCCACGCGGCCGGCCGAGATGCTGCTGGCGAGGGCGACGACCCGGCTGGCGCGGATGGTTTTCGCTGACGTGATCCACGGGATGGCGTCGGTGGAGGAGCTGGAGGACCTCGACGAGGAGCCTGTGGCGGTGCCCGTGGTGCGGGTCGAGCAGCAGCAGGAGCAGGAGCCGGTTCGGGCCACGATCGGCCGCAGGTCCGGGAAGGTGGCTGACGCGCCGCCGCCGCCGCCCGCCCCTGCGCCTGCTGGGCCTGCCCCCGTACGGAAACCTATCCCGGTCACGCGAGGCCGTCAGCGGCCCGCACAGCCCGCCCCAGAGCCGGTCGAGGCCGATGTTGTGGAGGTTGAGGAGCTCGAGGCCCTGCCGGCGGATCCGGAACCGCAGCCGGCGGCCGAGGTCGCACCGAAACGCAGCTCGCGTGCGCTGGGTGCTGTGATGGCGCACTGGAAGCGGCTCGGTGTTGAGGAGCGGACCGAGCGGCTGGTGTACACGTCGGCGGTCGTCGGCAGGCCGGTGGAGTCCACGACGAAGCTGACCGAGGACGAGCTCAGGCAGCTGCTCTCCACCCTCGAGCGCTCGAAAAACGTGGACGAGCTCGATGCCTTGCTGCAGGCCCACGACGGCGACGACGGGGGGGACGGCGATGATCGCCTCCGACCCCGATGCTCATGAAAGCGGGGAAGTGCCGCCACTGCTGGCGACCCATCATCTGGATCCGCATGACCGCCACCGGACGGCTCCTACCCTGCAACCCCGGCCACGACCCCCACGGCAACGTGAGCGCCTGGGAGTCCGTCCGAGGTGACCTCGAGGGCTACGTGATCAGCCACGACCGGCCGGCGAAACAAGGTGCGCGGAGATTCCTGGCGCATCACGCGACGTGCGAGAAGGACCCGCACCGCAAACCCACACCCAACCTGCAAGACCAACTCGTTTCTATCCCTGAGGAGAATCCCTATGTCCGCTTCCGTCAAACTTTCCGCCAAGCTACCCGGCGACCCGGAGATCAACGGCCTTGACTCCATCGTCGAGCAGCTCCACAACCCCGACCATGTGATCGCCGTCATCGCCTGGATCGTCCCCACCAAAATCACCGAGGACCTCGCCACCGGTGCACGGATCCCCACCGTCGAGCTCCGCAGGATCGAGCCGATCGGCCCCGCCGACACAGTGCCCCCGGTCGTCACCGAGCTCGCGGCGGAGCTGTACGCGCAGCGCACCGGCCGTGACCCGCTGCCGTTCGATTCGCTGGTCTCGTCCCACGGGGACGTCGAGGAGCATCACGGCCGCACTGATGTGACCGATGAGGTCTACGTCTACGGCGAGGAAGAGATGACATGACACCCCGCCCACACTGGAACCCGCCCGCCGGAGCCGTCACCATCACCGCCGGCCCACGCGGCGGCTTCCAGGTCGACTGCACCGTCTGCGAATACCAGTACCCCAGCGAGCCCTACGTGGCGTGCATCACCGACGCCCGGGAACACAAGCGCCTCCACCGCTGCCCAGCCGGCACCCCCGGCGCATACCCCACCTGCCCGGTGTGCTACGCCACCGGGAAACACTGCCGGGGCGGAGCCGAGATGACCACCATCCGCGGGTCTCAGCATCACAACGGCGCACGATGGCACCTCGAACGGCGAGCCCTCTACCTCGCCAGCCTGATGGAGTGAGGCCGCTGTGTGGTCAGTCACCGTGTACGGCGACCCCCAAACCAAAGGGTCCCTCAAATGCGTCGGCCGACACGGCCGACACCAGCTGATCGAGGATGACAAAACCGGCAAAAAGAAGTGGTGGCGGGCCCGGGTCGCAGCAGCGGCCCGGGCCATCGCCCAACGCTCCGGCACACTCACCGGCCCTATCGGTGTCCGCTGCATCCTCACCATCGCCCGACCCAAAAGCGCACGCCTCGACGCCGACCCCATCACCCGCAGCTCAGGCGACATCGACAAACTCTCACGGATGATCCTCGACGCCCTCACCGATGCCGGACTGTGGACCGACGACTCCCAGTGCGTCGACCTGCGAGCCCGGAAACTGTACGTCGGTCACCCCGACTCCGCCACGCAACCGGGCTGCCACCTCACCATCTGGCAAGCAACAATCCTAGGCGGATTGTGATGGGCAAGGTTGATTCGCGACCGCATGGGTACGTCAACACCTACACACGGGGCTGCCGCTGCCGGCCGTGCACCGACGCAGCAGCAGCAGCCGTCCGAGACCGCGTACGCCGAAAGTATTACCAGCAGTGGGGGACCCCTGACCCGCGCGAGCTGGTCGATGCCACGCCGGCCCGGAACCACCTCGCCAGTCTCATCTCACCCATGACCCACGTCGCCGCCACCATCGGCATACCACACGCGACGCTGTACACGGTCAGGGCAGGCAGGACGCGGCTCATCACACGCCGGAACTCCGACGCGATCCTCGGGTACCGCGATCCTTGCACTGTCACACCGATCGGCCTCGCGCGTCGCCTCCGAGCGCTTGCTCGACTCGGCTACCGGGCCGCTGACATCGCCGCAGCGGTCGGCTGCTCCCGAGCGTCCATCGACCAGTTGCGCGCCGGCTACCTGGGGCGCAAGCCACCGAGTCATGCCGCCGACGTGGTCGCGTTCTACGAATCCGTGACTCGCCTGAGCACCGGTCCTCAGTCAACCCGTGTCAGGAACTATGCCGAACGTCAGGGTTGGGCCCCGCCGGCGGCGTGGGACGACGACACCATCGACGACCCCACCGCCACACCTCACGGCATCCGCCACACCCAATCCCGCACCCGCGCCGGCATTGATGAGGTTCTCGATCTCCTCGACGCCGGCACCTCACCACTCAACATCGCCGAACGTCTGGGCGTCCGGCCGGCCTCGATCGCGCGCCGGCTGAGACGTCACGGCCATCACCATCTAGCACACCGATTCGAGACCATCTGATGGGCTACCAGCTCGTGAACCTCGCCATCGACCCCACGCTGGGCCAGCACCTGACCCACCGGGCCCGCCTCGCACTCATCACGATGTGCCACAGCGCCTTCGACAAACCCGCACCCGGCCGCGCCGCCGCCGAGTATTACGGTGGACACGCCGGCATTGCGTTCGCTATCACCGGACGCCCTGGAGCTCCCGACAATGCCGGGAAGCTCGCGGCCAAGCGGGCCATCAAGGAACTCCTCGACGCCGGACTGATCAAGCGAGGAAGAGATGCTGAGTGGAACAGGACCGCTTCATTCATCATCGTCTTGGGTGGTCGATACAAGCCCGCACTGCCTGTGGATAACTCCGACCAGCCACCCTCAATATCGACGGCAGAGGGGTCACCACAGACCCCCCTTAGGGGGTCACCACAGACCCCTCTAGGGGGTCACCACAGACCCCTCTAGGGGGTCACCACAGACCCCTCCTATAAAGAGTCTTGAAAGACATTGGAAGACAAGTAATGAATCGTGGTCACCCAATCCGGTAGCCAGACTGGGGCTGTGGATAACTTTCACGAAAGGAAGAACCATGACTACACCGAGGACCAGACATGACCTACACCCGAGCCCACCGCCAAACCCGAGCCGCCTACCAACACCTCATCAACGCCAACATCCCCATCACCTGCTGGCGCTGCAACAAACCCATCACCCCCAACACCCCCTGGGACCTCGGCCACACCACCGACCTCGCACGAGGCGGCAACCCCCACCACACCCAACCCGAACACGCCACCTGCAACCGCAGCGCAGGAGCCACCAACGGCAACCACGACCGCACCCAACCACCACCATCAAGGACCTGGTAACCCCATGACAGCCACCAAAACAAGCCGACCCACACACACCTACCGGGAGCCGCTCTACGGCCGTCCTAGCGGCCATTCTGGGCCAGCCAGAGCGGTTTTTCAGTCGGCCCGGGTTCTGCGGGACACCCCGGCGGTTTTTCAGTCGGCCCGGGTTC
>NZ_JBQKLJ010000029.1:0-10497 GCF_052116285.1 Collinsella sp. Sow4_E3 | reverse complement strand
CCTCGATGGTGGCGAGCTGCCGTATGCGCGATTCTGAGGGCCTTTCAGTGGCTTGGGGTCCATGGGTACCAGTCTGCCCCTGTTCGTCGCTCTCCGTGGCGCACAGGGCGTCTGGTGCATGCTCCTCGCTCATGACGGGTCCACCTCAAGCAGCGCGTCGAAGGCGTGGGGCCTGAGCGGGTAGAACCCGCCCTCGGAGTGGACGATGTAGTCGCCGACGAGGGTTTTCTGGAGACACCCATCGGGTGACGGCACCCACACCCAGTAGACGACCTCGGCGCGGTCGGTTGACTCGCTGTTGCTCTCCACCTGCCCGCCGCACCAGCGGGCGATCTCGTGAGCCTGGGTCCATGAGGTGAAGCGCACGGCTTCGATGGTGACGGTTCGGGTGCGGTAGGTGGTGCTCATGATTTTTGCGGGCCTTTCAGGATGTTGGGGGTATCCGAGTATGGGTCTAGGGGTTTGAGGCCGTCCTGTGTCGCCACGGGAGAGCAATGAGCGGCATTCCAGCGACTATCCACCAGGCCGGTCGTCCACTGCCCGGACCGGTTTCTGGTCAGGAGGGCGGGGAGGAGGGCTGCGAGGTCGACGAGGTCGATGAGTTGTTTGCGGGTGTCGGTCATGCGGTCACCGTCCTGGGCGTCTCGGTCAAGGGGCATCAACGGGGTCTCCTTCAGAACGGGGGTGGGGCGCCGGGGAGGTCGTCGTCGACGACCGGCTTGGCGAAGTTGGACGGGATCGAGGGCAGCGCCGGCGCGCCGCACAGGTGGGAGGCGTAAACGTCGCCGCGGAAGGTGCCTGCTGGGCGGCTGGTGATTTGCCAGCGTCCGCGGCGGGTGAAGCGCAGCCCGTGCCAGTGCTCGCAGGCGATGGTGCGTCGTCCTGCGAGCAGGGCCAGTGCTTCGCCGAGGGCACTGAGTGGCGTGGGGTCGACCTCGATGGGTCCGGCGGCCCACATGTCGTCGAGGCCCCGGAGGACGTCGGCTCGGCATCGGCGGCATCGCTCTGCCTGGATATGACGGGTTTGGTCTGCGAGCCACTGTGCGACGTGGGGTCCGACGAAGCCCCGCCGCTTCCTCGGGCCAGTCTCGGGGTTTACGTCGATGAGTGCGTCCTGGGTCATCGCCCGGCCTCATTGGTCTCGGAAGTGGTTCCGGAACCAGTTCGCCCTGGCAGGTGGTCCTGAACCGGCTCCGTACTGGTTCCCACCCCGTAGGGGGAGTGGGACTGGGAACCAGTTACGGGAAGTGGTTCCCGGAACCGGTTGGAACCACTTGGAACCACTTCGCGCGTCGGGGGCTTGTCGCCCTCCCTGTAAGGGTGGGCGATGGTGAAGATGACGCCGCCGCCACGACCTGCCCTGGTACTCCGTTCGGCCCAGCCGCCTTCGACGAGAGCGTCGACGGCGGTTCGGATGTGCTCGACGCGGCCCTTGACTTCCTCGCGGATGTTGCGCCCAGAGAGACCGTCGGTGACGTCCTCGAGGAGCTTAGAGACCTGCTCCATCAGATGGGTCGGGCGCCACGGCTCGTCGCCCTGGTCCTGCCCGTGCGGGGCTTCGACCCACATGCTGGTCGAGGTCTCGGCGATGGAGTCGATGACGACCTTGCCGGCGAAGCGGGCGCCTCCGGATTGGCCGCGCACGTAGCCGGCGCGGTCCTTGTCTACGAGTAGCTTGAGTTCGCCGCGTTGGCCGACGCCGAAGGGTTGGGTGACTTCGACGATGAACTGGGCGCCGTCGATCATCGCTCGTTTGGCCTGGGCGCCGATCGCGCCCTTGCCGCGCTGTTCCGAGTTTTTCGGGACGTGATCGATGGTGAGGACCGCGGCGCCGAGCTGGGTCAGCGGTTTGAGGACGAGGCGGTTGAACTTGGTGGCGTCGGCGTTGTCGTTGAGCTCCAGGCCGAGGAGTGTCATGGCGGCGTTGGCGCCGTCGAGGACGATGAGGGCCGGGTCGTGGTCGGCGAGCATCTCGGCCAGTGCTGCGCGGCCGACGACGTCGAGGGACTCGTCGGGATCGGCGTAGCGCAGGAGGGTGAGCTGCTCGTCGGTGATGCCGAGGAGGCGTAGCCGAGAGACCCAGGTGGAGGCGGCGTCCTCGAAGTCGAGGACCGCGGCGCGGCGGCCCTCCTTGAGGAGCTGCTCGACGGCGTGCAGGGCCACCCAGCTTTTTCCTGATTCGGACTCGCCCACGAGGCCGTTGATCTTGCCGGGGTAGAGCAGGTGGGTGCCGTCGGTGCGGGCCAGGAGTGCGGGCTCGGGTGCTGCAGCCTGCTGCGCTGCCCGGTCGAGGACGGGGCGGGCGTACCAGGATGATGCGTCGAGGCTGGGCGGCTCGTCGGGGTCGTCGGCCTGGGTCTCGACGGCGGGAGTCGGTGTGCGGCCGAGGATCTGGTCGAGGGTCGTCTCGATGACGCTCATCGGCGCCTCGTAGGTGGACGTCTCGACTTGGCGCGGGTGTCGGGATCCGCCGCGAAGTCCGGAGCGGATGGTGGCCAGCGCTTCGGCTGCGGGGAGGCCCGCGTCGTGGGCTGCCTGCCTGAACTGGGCCTCGACGTCGGCCTGGTCGAGGTGGCCGGAGGCGACGAGTTGGGCGATGTTGAACGCGGCGGTGTTGAGGGTGTGGTTGCGGCTGCCTTCGTAGGCGTTGCGGACGTTGTCGAGCTCGCGGGCCAGCGCGGTGTTGGCGTAGCTGCTGCCACCGCCGGAGGCGGGCAGTGCGGGGAAGGTGGGCGTCGGCCTGGGCTCGGGGCGGTTGGCGTTGACGAGGGCGAGGAAGCGGGCGGTGGCGTCTTCGGTGGCGGTCACCGTCCCACCTCGAGGGGGTCGGTCCAGCGGTAGGTGACTCCGTCGACGATGCTGGGAGGGGCGACGACATAGCCGCCCTGCCCTCGGTAGTCGACGCCGGGGAACATGGAGGCACGGTTGCCCATGCCGGTGGCGGGCGTGTAGAGGTGCCATCCGCCGGGTCTGCGGGTGCGCGCCCGGCCGACGATCGGGGGCAGCGCCTCCCACATGTCACCGGCCCAGGACTTGACGCCTGCGGCCCCGTCGAGGTCGATCACGTCGACGACATGCCCGGTGGCGATGCCGATATTGGAGGCGGGTGCGGCGGTCCACCAGGCGCGTATCTGGGCTGGGTCGGTCACGGCGTCCTTGCATCCGTGCGAGCCGCGATAGGGCCGCTTGCCGCCGGGCTCGAGGGGAAATACGGGGACGCCGAGGGCGGCGTACCAGAGCGCGGCGTCGACGAGGCCGGGCGGCGGCGGATCGGCGCAGAGTCGGTCGAGGTGCGCGCCGATCTGCTCGGCCTCTGGCCAGCGCTCGAGGCGGACTGCGTCGGCGAGCTGCTGCTCGAGGTCGGCGATGGTGGGTGGTGCGAGGGTCAAGGCGTCCTCCTGGGCGCGTAGGTCGTTGCTCGGCTGGATTGGGCGGGCCACCCGCCGCCAACTTGTAACTCAGAGTTAAGAGTTGGCGTCGGATGACCCACGCGACTCAGCCGACGATCAGAACGGCGGGTTGGCGGGCTGCGACGGCTGCGCGAACGGGTTCGCCGCCGGGGCTGCGGCCGGGGCCTGACCGAAGCCCTGCTGCGCGGGTGCCTGCCCGAAGCCCTGCTGCGGGGCGGACTGCCTTCTGACCTCGGGGGCGGCGCCGCGGGCGATCTTGATGGCCATCTCCTTCACCGTCCCGCGGGAGGTCTTGACCAGGTCGGCCAGCGTGATCTTGACGACGTCGCCGGGTGCCGGGTCCGCGGCCCTGATGGCGCGCTTGAGGGAGACCAGGCCGCAGGTCAGGTTGACGAGCTCGCCAGCGGGGTAGTCGGTGCGCTCGCCCTGCTTGTTGAAGCTCGCCGCAGGCTCGATCAGTTCGAGCGTGAGCAGCGGGCAGACGTCGTCGTTGAAATCGGTGGCGCCAGTGGGGTCGAACGACAGCACCTTGCCGGTGACGAACTGGCCGGGGTGGTCGCCCCAGCCGATGTAGGAGCCTGCAGGGGTGACGACGTCTTCCCAGTCGTAGTTGGTCATGATGTTGATTCCTTTCGTGAATCAGTTGGTTGCTCCGGCCGGGATGGCCGCGAGCTGGTTGTGGTGGTCGAGGTCGAACCGCTTGTGACAGGACGCGCAGCGCGGCTCGTAGTGGGTCGGGTCGAGGCTGTAGGGGCTCTTGCGGGTGCCGCAGGTCAGCTCGTTGGCGTCGGTGTGCGCGTAGGACCAGGACGAGGCGGTGGCGCCGTATTTCGGCGCGGCGACGGCGGTCACGGTCAGGCGCCCGAAGCGCTGGCCGATCATGCTGCATTCCCGTCGAGGGCAGCGAGGCGCTGATGCGCCGCCGCGGTATGGGCAGGGGTCCAGGTGCCGGTAGCAGCCGCTTCGGACCACAGGCGGGACAGGTCCTCACGGGAGGAGGCCTGGGCGATGGCGACGTCGAGGGAGGCGGCGATAGCGTTGATCCGGGGTGCGATCCACGGCTTGACGAGGTTCTTCGGCTTCGCGAAGGAGCGCCACGCCCGGACCTGCTTCGCGACCTGGATTGCGTCCCATGCGGGGCGCAGGTCGACCTCGATCAGTCGGCATGTGGCTGATGGGATGTCGTGATCCATGACGATGCCGAAGTCGGTGCGAAGCCCCGGGATCGGGGTGCGTACACCGGTGGCGGGGTCGTACATCTGGGAGTGGGCGTACATGCACAGCTGCATCGCGATCTTCCCGATCCCGGGGCTTGTGTTGCCTGTCTTCAGGTCACCGATGACGTACCCGTCGACCCCGGCGATCTGATAGACGCGGTCCGCCGTGCCCCCGACTTGGTGCTCGTCGTTGACGAGGAACTGCTCGATCGCCATCGACTTGAGGCCCTTGGTGGCCTCGATGAATGCGTCGAGGTTCGGCGCCCATTCGTCGGGCACATCAGTGAGGTCTCCGGTGCGTTCGAAGTGCTCGGTGATCTGGTGGAACTCGGTGCCCCGGCGGGCCTTGTCCTTGGCCTTGGCGGTCTCCATCGCTTCCTCGATGAGAGGGGTGATGCTGTACTTCCACGCCTTCTTCTCTGGGTCGCTGGCCGGCTCGAGGCCGAGGGCGGCCAGGCGGCTGGGGAGCCCGGGGGTTGCTGCGACGCCGGCGGCGACCATCCGCATCTGCCACTGCCCAAGGTTGTATGTGTCTTCCAGCGCCCCGACGTAGGTGGTGCACCGGGTGTAGGGGATCGGCTTGCCGCCGTGCGGGGGGATGATCAGCGGGCGACCGAACCGATCCCGAAACACCTCGGCGATGGTCTCGACTGCGGCGTTCATGCTGAGACCTCCCCGTCCTCGATGACGATTGCGGACTCGGACGGGTCGGAGACCCGCTCGATCCACACCTGGTAGCCGCCCTCCTTGGCTGCGTCGGCGACCATCTGCATGGAGTCGTCGTCAAGGAGGGAGCCGTCGAGGATGCGGATGACGCGCAGTGTGGGGTTGAGCGCCATAGCCATTGCGAGGCTGACCCGGATCTGCTCAGCCGACGAGGCCTGCCCGAACGGCACGCCGTTGAAGGTGACGCCGCCCTCGTCGAAGCCGAGGCCGTCGACGGGGAAGGTGGCTGCGGCGAGCGCGTCGGCCTTCTGCTTGTCGAGGGCGTCGATCTCGACGGTTAGGGTCTCGTACTGGTGATGGAGCTCCGACTGGATGCGGGACCGCTTGGCCGACTCCTGGTTGGCGCGGATCTTGGCGTTCGTCTGCTCGATATCGGCGAGTTGCTGCTCGAGCGCGGACGTGTCGGCGGGCGCCGGAGCCGCGTCGAGGCGCGCCTGCTGGGCCGCGTGCTGCTGGCCCAGATCGTGCAGCTCGGCCTGTAGCCGTGCGATTGCCTCGGTTACCTCGGTACCACGCTTGACGAGAAGGTCGAGATCGGCGCGGGCACGGTCGATGTCGCGACGCTGCTCCTCCGCAGCTCTGATCTGGGCGATCAGATCAAAGGCAGACTGCTCGGCCGACGGAAGCGTCTCGTCGACCGGTGGGACGTCGCCGATCGCCTTGCCCTGTCGGCCCACCTCGGTGCGCTCGTCGTAGAGGGCCGTACGTTGCGAGTCGAGGCTGGGCAGATCCACGTCGAGGTCGACGAGATCCAGCAGTGACTCGCGCTGTTCCCTGGCGCTCAGTCGGGTGAACGCGAGGGGGTCGAAACTGAGTCGTCCGACGAGGGCGTCGAGGACTCGCTGGGGGCTGTTGTAGGTGGCTCCGTCGGCGGATGCGACGGTGAGGGTGGAGCGGTCGCCCTTCCACTCGCGGGTCACGGTCAGTTCCCCGAGGTCGAGGGTGACGCGAGCGTGGTCTTCGCCGTCGCGCACGGGCCGCGTGGTCGCCTTGGAGGCAGCCCCGCCTCCGAGGGCGAGCCAGATCGCGTCGAGGACGCTCGACTTGCCCTGCGCGTTGCGGCCGGTGATGGTGACCAGGTCACCGTCGGGGGTGATCTCGACGGCCTTGAGACGCTTGACGTTCTCGGCGGTCAGTCTGACGATCCGCAGTGGGTCACTGGTGGGGGGTCTCATGGGGGGTCTCCTTTGGTCTGGCGCATGGGCAGGGTTGGGGTTTGGGCTGTTTGTCGGTGCCGGTTTGGATGTGGCCGGGGCAAGGTCCGGTGAGATGGAGCGGGTGACCGCACCAGCTACAAGGGCGAGCTGCGACAGGGCGGGTCACGAGGCTTTATCCATCTCCGAGAACGGCATTGTTCTGCGCCTGACCTCCGACGCCTTCGCCGCGGCGGTCTCCATGTCATCGAAGATTCCGACGTGAACGTGCCGGACCTGAACGACGAACCGCCCGTTCGGGAGGGGGTAGACGTTGCGGTGGCCGGTACGACTGTCCCGAGCGGCTCCGGCACGGTTTTCCTGATTCTGGCGCGGCGTGACGAGTCGAAGATGCCCAGGGTTTATGCAGTTTCTGACATGGCAGACGTGATCTACGGAGAGCCCGGCAGGGATCTCGCCGTGCATCACCGACCATGCGAGGCGGTGCGCGTAGACACGGGCCGCTCGTCCCGGCCCTCGCTTGACGTCAGTGGTTGTCCCGTACCCCTTCGAGTTGATGGCGGCGGTCCAAATCCAGCAACCTTCGACGTTCTCGGTCGCTTTGTCCCAGAGGCGCTGCGCGATGGTCTTGGCAGGGTCGTTGTGCCGAGGGCGCGTGCCGGATTGAAGCGCGACGAGCTCAGCCATTCCTTCTCTCCTTCTTGGTGGTGAATGTGGTGTGGCAGTGACCACATCGCCCCGAAGCGTCGAGGCGGTGCTCGGGGTCGCGGGGCTTGAGGCGTCCGCTTGGGGTGGTTTGGTAGACGGTGCCGCGGAGGATCCACAGCGCAGGGCAGGAATCAGACATGGCGCTCCTTCGTGGGGTCGGGTTCGGTGGTGATGCGGGCGCCGAGGCACACGAGGCACAGGTCGCCGGAGACGAGGCCAGTGCCGCGGCAGTTCCAGCAGCGGAGGGCCTCGAAGTTGAGGCGGCGGAGACGGGGGCATCGGGATGCGTGCCAGACTCCGAACTTCATCGCCATGACGTGGCTCCATGTCGTTGACCCGAAGGCTTTCCAGCAGCCGGGACATATGTACGTCCAGCCCGGTTCAGGGCGCCGCTGGATTGCGACGCGGTACGGGAGCTTGCTCATGCGGCACGCTCCAGGGCCTCAGCCACGACGGTCACGAGGTCACGCGCGGCCGGCGGGCACACCGCATTCCCGGCCATCCTCACGCGCTCCCGCTTGTTCCCCTGCCACTGGTAGTCGGTAGGGAACGCCATGCCCGCGGCGATCTCGTGAGGTTCCAACATTCTGAAGCGGCAGTCGTTGACATCGATCGACGCGGGTTCCAGGACCGATTGATGTCCACTCGTGGTGAGTGTGCGTAGCGGTTCGTATGAGGGGGTCGACATCTGCCCGTCGTCGCCGCGGGCAGTGTTGTTGCGCATGATCAGCGCGTACCGGTCGGTGGTGGTCAGGGTGCCCATCGGCTCCGACGTAGACCGTCCGGACTGTGAGGACGAGTAGTACGGCACCAGCAGACCGTGATGATTCCCGGACGCAGTGACGGTGTCGAGCGGGTCTCGGCTGAGTTCGGGCGTGTTGTGTCCGCGCAGTGTTGTGAGGATGCCGAGTTCGTTGCGGGTCGTCTGCGTGCGCAACGGCTCACCTGTCAGGGACGCACGCTTCCCTTCGCGACCCTCTGTGGGGATGAGGAGCCCCTTCGAGGTGGTGGTGTGCAGTGTGCGCAGCGGCTCACTGGCAGGCCATGCCCGGTAGTAGCCGTCCGGCGAACCGAACCGCGGATGACGAGGGCTCGCAGCGTCATAGGTGTTACCAGCGGCCTCGACGATGATCTCGTTCGCGTATCGGGCCAGGCCAGCCTTGATCCGTGCCATGGTCTTCGGGGACAGGGGCTTAGCCCGGTCACCGATGCGCTGCCCTTCGAGTGACCAGTCGATCGCGGCAGAGGCCGGCACCCACGCCGGTTCGACGATCTGCGACTGGCACGATGTCTCCGGGCACACGAAGACGTATTGGGCACGGTAGCGGCCCCACGGCTGGTCCGGCTTCTTCCACACCTGGCGTGCTTCGACGATCTGGTCGCACGACGGGCACCAGGCCTGCGGGCGAGTGACACGCTCCAGGTCGGGTCTTCTCGTGCCCTTGAGCCACAGCACGATGTAGATGCGATCACGTGACTGTGGGGCGGGAAGCCCAGCCAGTTGTGCGTGCATCGCGTTGAGGTAGACGATCTCCATCTCGTAGCCGAGGTTGCGCATGTCCATCACCCAGGCGGGCCAGCGCACCCAGCGGCGCACGTCCACGACGTTCTCCACGATGATCGCCCGATACCGGTGGTGTTCGGCGAAGTCGGGGACGGTGAACATCGTGGCCCGGGAACGCTCAGCGGCATCTGCCGGGAGTGTGTCGCCGAATAGATCTGGAGTCTGGTCGGCGGCACGGCGTCCCTTGGCGACGGAGTGATTTGTGCACTCCGGTGATGCCCACAGCAGGTCAGTGGTGGGGAAGTAGGACGGGCGGATGGCCTGCAGGTCCACGCAAGCGTGGTCGGTGCGTGGATGGTTGGCGGCGTGGACCTCGATTGCTTTGGTCCAGTGGTTGGACGCCAAGGTCACCTCGACGGCTCCGGTGGAGACGGCTCCGGTGGATGATCCGCCGGCACCGCAGAAGAAGTCAGTCATCGTGATCATGCGCCGACCCCGTCCACGAGGATCAGTGCGCCGGGGAGGGCGGGTGACTCGACGTAGCGCTTGCGGGTCAGGAGGGTGATGACCTGCGAGTCGTCGACCCACAGCACACCGGTGCAGGCGTCGAGGATGGCGCGGGCCAGTTTGTCGAGGTCCGGCTTTCCGATGTGCGTTCGCGGGGCGGCTGGTCGGAGCCTGTCGCTGTTGCGGCCGGTGCCGAAATGCCCCTTCGGGCGGGGGAAACGGAACTCGATCTCGACATGCACGGGACCGGTGAGGGGGGCCAGGTCACCGCGTGCATCCTGGGCGGCGGCGCGCACATCCGTGCGCCACGGCTTCACTCTCTTGGACGACTCAACGAGGATGCCACCCCCGAGGTGGCGCTTACTTCCTTGTGGCGCGGGAACACCTTCTGCGAAGAATCGGATCATGCTGGCACCTCGGCGATCGCATCGTCGACGCTGGGGAGGATGGAGGCGAGCCACGCCTCGTCGGCTTCGGCCTTGACGCGCTCGGCGTCGTCGACGGCGCGGGCCAGGCGGTGTAGAAGGTCGGTGCCCCGTGTGCCCGGTAGCCATGCGTCGAGGTGCTCGACAGCCTCGGCGAGGGTGGTGCGGTTGTCGATCAGCATGCGGGTGATGCCATCTGCGCGGACCGCGAAGTTGCGTCGTGCCCGGCTGGCGTCGTGGGCGAGCTGCCGACTCGTATCGGCCCGGGCGCTCATCTCTGGTGCCATTCGGTCGGAGCGGGCACCCAGCGATCGATGTCCTCGTTGGTGAAGAGGTCGGGCAGTTTCATGAGGTGTCCTTAGAAGTTGAGGTCGTCGAGGTCGAGGCCTCGCTGTGTGAGCGGCAATCTGGATGGCGCTCTCATGGCAGCGGCTCCGTCCCAAGCCAGAGGCCTGCGCAGATCATGCCGATGGACGCGAGGGTGACGACGATGGGCCAGATGATGTCGAGCACGATGCGGCGGGTCATGCTGCACCGCCCTCGATCAGCTCACCGTCGATAGTGACCGCCCGGCACGGGGTGACGACACGAGGCGCTTTCGCCTTGGGGGTGTCGCCGGTCCACTCCGGCTTGACGTCGGTCACGATTCCACCCCCAGCGCATCCGTGATCACACGGACCGTGGTGCATGGCCAATCGAAGGGCTCGCCATCGTCGTAGCGGCAGATCGTGCAAACCCATCCCACGCGCTCATCGACATGCACCCACTCGCCCCCGTCGGTCTCCATGTGGTCGTGGTTGACCTCGTGGTCATCGCATTCACCCGGGATGCATGGCTCGAAGATGC
>NZ_JBQKLJ010000028.1:0-12066 GCF_052116285.1 Collinsella sp. Sow4_E3 | reverse complement strand
AGATCTACACAGCTCGAGGATCGTCGGCAGCGTCAGATGTGTATAAGAGACAGCGTTCTCTCTCTCTCGGACCCGACATGACGTCGAAACCCGCCATGTTCCGGTCCCCGCGGGCCAAGATCGGGGCGACCCGGCCGACCCGGGCCGCGGTCGAGCGAATCGTCGCTGAGCTGGGAGATCTCGACGGATCGGGAGCGATGACGGCTGAACTGGCGCGATCGGCGGCGGACCTGGTGGATTCGGCCAAGCGGATGCAGGATGCGGGGCTGTGGCTGCGGGCGTCGCAGCGGTTGGAGCAGCTGCTCGCGAAACTGCCCTCCTCGTCGGGTGAGGGGGTGAGTGCAGATGCTGAGCAAGCAGCATCGGGCGACAGCGTCGCGGATCGGCTGGCAGCAGCAGTGGGGCGCGCCCCCGTTGTGGGCGACGGCGAGATCGGCTGAGCGTGCGTCGCATGGTGCGGCGATGGCGGAGATCTCGGCGCTGCTGGGGAAGCCGATGTTTCCGTGGCAGCGGTACACCGCTGGTGTGGCGGGTGAGGTGGATCCGGTGACGGGTGGCCCCTGGTATCAGACGGTGATGGTTGTGGTGCAGCGGCGTGCGGGGAAGACGACGCTGATTCCGCCGGCGGCTGCTCGGGTGTGTGGGCAGAAGGATGATCCGGCGGTGGCGTGGCTGACGGCACAGCAGCGGGATTCGGCTCGGCGTCGGTGGCTTGATGCGACTCGGCCGCTAATGGCGCTGCCTGGGGTGCGGCGGAAGGTGTCGCACTCGTTCGAGGAGCTCGTGTGGCCGTGGGGGTCGGCGTTCCTGCCGTTCGCTCCGTCTGAGGATGTGATGCACGGTGAGGACCCGGCGCTCGTGTTCGTGGACGAGTTGTGGTCGTTTTCGCTGCCGCAGCTGGAGTTGGTGCAGGCCGGGTATGAGCCGGCGTGGTCGGTGCATCCTGGGCAGGCGTGGTTGATGACGGCGGCGGGGTCGGAGAGGTCGACGGCGTTGCGGTGGGCGCGGCATGTGGGGCGGGAAGCGACCCGCGACCCGAGGTCGAGGATCGCGTACTTCGAGTGGGCGATCGACGACCAGATCGATGGTGTGCCGGTGCAGAAGGTGCCGCGTGCCCGGCTGCTCGAGGAGATCCTGGCGGCGCATCCGCGGGCCGGGTTCGGTCTCGACGTTGCCTACGTCGAGCAGCAGCTCGCGAAGAGCCTGCCGAAGGGGCTGCGGGCGTATGGCGGGATCGATGAGGACTCGTCTGAGGATGAGCTCGTGATCGATGGGACGGCGTGGCGGAGGGCTGAGCAGCGTGCGGTGAGGATCCCTGAGCGGGTGCGGGTGGGGTTTGGTGTGGCGGCTGATCCGGAGTTGCGGCAGGCGTCGGTCTCGGCGGCGTGGCGGCGCACCGATGGGGTGCTGCTCACTGAGGTGATCGAGGAACGTGAGCAGGTGCGGTGGGTGGTGCGGGCCGCCGTCGATGTGGTGGAGCGGTGGGCTGGGTCGGCGGTCGCGGTGCGGTCGACGAAGGGGGATCGGGATCTCGGCGACGCGATCGCGGCCGAGATGGTGGACCGGAAGATGGACGTCGAGCGGTGTCTGGTGCGCGTGTCAGCATCGGACTATGCAGCAGCCTGCCATCGTCTCCGCTCCGGGCTCGAGCAGCGCCCGGACCCGGCCGTCTTCCATCTCGGTGAGCGGTCGTTGCGTCGAGCGGTTGGGGCGGCTCAGTGGGGTCGTGGTGTGTGGGTGGCTGAGCGTGGCCCGATCGCGCCGTTGGAGTCTCACACGCTCGCTGGTTGGTGTGTGGATCATCTGCCGACACTCGCTGCCGAGCCGCGTCGTTTCCAGGTTTTGTGAGGCGTCGTGCTGACGTTCCCGGCTCCTGGTGCGGTGCAGGTGGGGCTCGCGTCGGTGTTGGCGGTGCCGGCGGTGGCGCGGTGTGCTCAGGTGACGGTGGGTCTGATCCGTCAGATGTCGCTCGACGCGTACCGGGGGGCCCAGGTGTTGCCTCGCTCCCGGTTCCTGCAGTGCCCGGATCCGACGCCGAACACGGCACGGGCGTGGTTTGTGGGTCAGCAGGTGCAGGACTACCTGGTCCACGGGAACGCGGTGCATCTGATCACGGTGCGGGGCCAGGACGGGTATCCGCTAGCGGCGTCGTGGGTGCCTGCGTCGTGGGTGTCGATCACTCGGGATCCGGAGACCAGCGAGGTGGCCTACTGGGTGCGTGGCCGTCGGGTGTCGTCGGCGGACGTGGTGCATGTGCGGCGTGGTGGTGACGAGTGGGAGCCCGCCCGTGGGGTGGGTGTGGTTGAGCAGCATCTGACGACGTGGGCGCGGATTGAGCGGCAGGGCCGGTACGAGTCGGACATGCTGGACGTGTCGGCGGTGCCGTCTGTGGCGATCGAGACGCCGAACCCGGATCTGTCGCAGGAGGAGGCCGACGCTGCGTCTGAGCGGTGGTTGGAGAAATTTCAGGAGCGGAAGCCGGCGTTTCTGCCGGCAGGGACGAAGATCACGCCGTTGGCGTGGTCACCGCAGGACTCGCAGATGGTCGAGGCCCGGAAACTGTCGCTGGTGGACGTCGCCAACATGTTCAATCTCGATGCGTTCTGGGTGGGTGGTGAGTCCGCTGGCCTGACCTACAAGTCGGTGGGGCCGATGTTCCTGTCGCTGGTGCGGCAGACGGTGGGGCCGATCACCGATGATTTCGAGCAGATCTGGGGTGCGGCGTGGCTGCCCTATGGGCAGGAGCTGCGTTTCGCGACCCGCGAGATCCTCGCGGACGACATGACCACCGACGTCGCGTGGATCGAGAAGGCGATCGGGGTCGGTCTGCTGACGGTGGAGCAGGGGCAGCAGTGGCTAGGGCTAGGAGGGCTCTCATGAGTGACCAGGTATGTCTGTCAGCGCCGGAGGTGCGCACGTTCGCCGGGCTCGAGTTCCGTGACGTCGACGCGACGGAGTCGCTGCGCTACCTCGAGGGCCGTGCGGTGCCGTATGGGCAGTGGCAGGACGTCGGCTGGTACATGGAGCAGATCCAGCCCAGGGCGTTCGCCAAGTCGATCCGCGAGGCCGCTCGGAAGCTCCCGCTGCTGCTGTGGCACGACAACCGCTCGTTCCCGGTGGGTGTGTCGGAGCGGTGGACCGAGACCGACGATGGTCTCGATGTGGTGTGGCGACTCGACATCGAGGACGATCTCGCGATGACCGCCGCCCGGAAAGCCCGTGATGGGATGCTCACCGGCCTGTCGGTCGGGTTCGCGTCGATCGAGGATGAACGTGAGCTCGACGACGATGGGCTGATGTGGGTGAAGCGGATCGAGGCACGGCTGCTGGAAGTGTCTCTCACTCCGACCCCGGCGTATGCCGGCGCGAAGGTGTCTTTGGTGCGGTCGCGTGAGCCGCTGCCTGATGGTGGCGGGAAGCCGGTGCGGAGGTCGGCTGAGGTCGCCGCGCTGCGCAACTGGCTGGCCTCACGCCGTCCCTGAGCTCGGCCCGGGCGTCTCGTTTTTGTCCGAGGACGTGGTTACCTGATTCCAAGGTCGTCATGCCGGAGACGATGACCGGTCGGGCCGGAGCATCAGGCCACCACTCGACAGGTCGGGACGGGCCACCACGTGACGAACATCAATCGATCGTCTCGAAAGGAACCCCCCATCATGAACCCCGTCCTGGCTCGTCTCCTCGCGCAGCGCCAGCAGCAGCTCGAGTTCATCGACCAGCTGCTCGCTCAGATCGAGTCCGAGAACCGTGACCTCGTGGACGCTGAGCGCAGCAACATCACCGCCGCTCGGCAGCGCGTCGAGGAGCTCGACGCCCAGATCAAGCCCCTCGAAGAGTTCGAGGCCACCCGTGCCGCGCACACCGAGACGGTGTCGCAGGCCATCCCGACCGCCCCCCGCAAGGACAAGGGTGATCGTCACCCGCTCGGCGTCCAGGAGCGGCAGTACAAGTACCCCTCGGCCGGTCATTTCCTGGTCGACTACCTCGCGGGCCGCGGCACGCGGTCGACCGAACCGGATCTCGACGCGCGCCAGCGTGCCGAGTCGGCTCTCGGCCGCTCCATCGAGCCCGAGGCCCGCGCCCTCGCGAAGCAGACCACGGCTGAGACCCCCGGTCTGCTGCCGGCGGACATCGTCGGTGAGATCCTGTCCGATCTGGACGCGGCCCGACCGTTCCTGACGTCGATCGGCATCAAGCCGCTCGGCACCGTGCGCGGCAAGAAGTTCTCCCGCCCGGTCATCACCCAGCACACCCAGGTGGGCAAGCAGGCGGCGGAGAAGTCCGAGCTGCCGTCCCGGCAGCTCAAGGTCGGATCGATCGATTTCAGCAAGGACACCTACGGCGGTGCGCTCAACATCTCGCGTCAGGACATCGACTGGACCGACCCCAGCGCGTGGAACGCGATCGTCACGGATCTGCAGGACGTATACGGTGTCGAGACCGAGGACGCGGCCGCGCAGGCGTTCGCGGCCGCGATCACCCAAAAGACGACGATCCCGAAGGCGTCCGGGGAAGACCTCAAGGCCTGGATCAAGGCCCTGTACAGCTCGGCTGTGATGGCGGTCACCGCGAACGGCACCCAGCGCGCCAGCTCGCTCAGGCTGCCGAACACCATCTGGACGTCGGTCGATATGTGGGGGTCGCTGGGCTCGATGCTCACCGCGAACCGCACCCTGCTGCAACAGGCTGGGGCGTCGTCCCCGACCGCGTTCGACGGCGACATTCTCGACATCAAGCGGGTGATGGCTCCCGGCTTGCCGGCAGGGACGATGATTATTGGTCGCTCGTCGCAGGCTGAGGCCTACGAGGAGCGCATCGGTCTGCTGCAGGCCGTGGAGCCGTCGATCCTGGGTGTCGAGGTCGCCTACGGCGGATATTTCGCGTTCGGTGTGCTCGACGCGACCGCGTTCGCGAAGGTGGAGGTCGCGACCTCATGACCCGTGAGGTGACGAGCGCCGGCCAGGTCGCCGGATGGTTCCCAGACGAATCACCCTCGACCGTCGAGACATACCGCCTCGCGGCCGAGTCCTGGATCGCCAGCCGGTGCCGCGTGCCAGCAGAGGGCCCAGCGCCGGCCGCGCTGGTCCAGGCCGTGCGCCTGTTCGTCGCTCGTCACCTCGCCCGCCGCAACTCACCCGACGGTTTCATCGGGATGACTGAGCTCGGCCCCGCCCGGATCGCATCGGTCGACCGCGACATCGAGACCCTCATCGCCCCTTATCGCAAGCTGGTGTTCGGATGATCAACCTCGAGCGGGTGCGGGTCGGGATCGTCGAGGTCTTCGGCTCGGTGGTCAGTGGGATCGTGGCCTACCCGGCCGCACCACACGGACCGCTACCCGAGCAGTTCCTGATCGTCGGGATGCCGTCCTGGCGGGAACCGATCGACTCGATCTGTCTCGATCGGTGGGAGTGGCCGGTCCTGGTCGTCGTGGGCCGGCCCGGCACCAACGACACCGCCACCGCCGAACGGTTGCAGGCTCTGTGGCCGCAGGTGGTGGTCGCTCTGCAGCTCGCGATCCAGGCCGATCAGTCCCTCGGCGGGATCTGCGCAGCAGCGACCGTTACTAAGGCCGAGTTCGGCACCGTCGACATCCAAGGCAAACAGTTGCCCTGCCAAACCATCACGCTTCAGCTCTACGGAGGATAACTATCATGTTCCAGCCGCTGTTCTTCAAGAACATCGATCTCGTGCTCGGCGCCAGCCCGGGCACCCAAGTGAAGTGCCAAGTGAAGAGCGTCAAGCTCTCGCCCGACGCCAAAATCGTCAAAGAGAAGACCGCCTGCCCCAAAGGGTCGTACTCGGAGGTGGAGCCCACCCAGTGGGAACTCGAGCTCGGCTACCTCGTCGGCCGCGACACAGAGACCGACGGCAACGCCCTGTCGGAATACCTCGTCAAGCATGAGGGTGAGCTCACCCCGTTCGCTTTCCGGCCCTGGTCAGGTGACCACAAGGGCGGCTGGAAGGGTCGCGTCAGGATCGTGCCCGGCGAACTCGGCGGCGAAGTCGGTGAATTTTCGAAGGTGAGCGTCAAGCTTGCGATCGAGGGTGCACCGGAGCCCCTCACCGAGGCCGAGGCGGCCGAAAACAGCTCGGCGGTGTTCTCATGAGCCAGCACATCATCCCGACCGGCCGGTTCCGGGCCGTCGTCGACGGCAAGCCACTCACCGTGCAGGTGATCGCCGCCGACGTGCTCCGCTGGGAGCAGAACAACAAGGCAGCGTTCGTCGGCTCAGATGGATCGATGCCGCTGTCGCGTATGGCCTGGGTGGCGTGGGCCGCTGCGTCCCGCCTCGGCCTGTACGACGAGACCGTCGCGACGTGGCTGACGTCGATCGAGTCGCTGGAGTCCCTCGACGACCGTGACGAGGCCACCCAGCGCGGTGAACTCGATGCCGATCCGGTGCTGCCGGACCCTACCGAGGCGGATACCACCGCCTGATCGCACTGATGGCGGCGGCGTTCGGGGGGACGCCGTCGCAATGGGCGGCTGAGGACTTGACGATGATCGCGACGGTCCTCGACTGCCGACGAGAGATGAGAGAGCAACGATGAGCGGTGGCTATAGGCAGGGCATCGAGGTCGAGGGCCTCAAACCGCTGCTGCGCACGCTCTCCAAGCTGCCTCGTGAGGTGAACGCCGAGGTGCGTAAGGCATCGAAAACGATCGCTACTCGCGAGGCTGACCGGATCAGGGCAGCCGCGAACGACACGCTGTCGCGGGCCGTGGCCGTGTCGGTCAGAGCCCGATCAGATCGGGTGCCGGCGATCGTGTCAGGTGGGTCGCGGAAGGTCGCGGTCTCGGGGCACCCCTCGGCCGGTCAAGCATTTTTTGGGGCCGAGTTCGGGGGCGGGGCACGCCCCACCACGGCCCAGTTCCGGCCTCACCGAGGCCGACACGGCTACTGGCTGTGGCCCACTCTCCGTGCCGATGAGGAGCGGATGCTCACAGAGTGGCTGGCCGCTCTCGACACAATCGTGAAGGGGTGGAGCCAGGATGGCTAACGACCGCACACTCACCGTGAAGTTCGAGGGCGAATCGAGCGGCCTCGAGAAGGGCACGAAGCAGGCCGAGCAGGCCGTCGGTGGTTTCGCGGGGAAACTGAAGGGGGCCTCGGCGGGGATCGCCGGATTCCTGGGTGGTATCGCTGGTGGGGCGGTCGTGGCCGGGATCGGTGCCGCCAAGGACGCCATCGTCGATTTCGTGGGCGGCTCCCTCACCGCGGCGTCCGATCTCAAAGAATCTGCCAACGTGGTGGGCCTCGTGTGGGGCGACGCGGCCGCGGGCATGCAGGGGTTTTTCGACAGTGCCGCATCGAGCCTGGGTATGTCGAAGTCGGCCGCGCAGGAGGCAGCCGCCGGCGTCGGCGGGCTGTTGCAGAACATGGGGTTCGCCAACTCGGAGTCGGCCGACTGGTCCCAAAAGCTGCTGACCCTGTCGGCCGATATGGGGTCAGCGTTCAACGCTGAGCCGTCCGAGGCGATCGCGGCGATCGGGGCCGGGCTCCGCGGGGAAGCGGAGCCTCTCAAGCGATTCAACGTGTTCTTGTCGGATGCGGCGGTGCAGGCTGAGGCGATGTCGATGGGCCTCGTCAAGGGCAAACGCCCTCTCACCGAACACGAAAAGGCGCAGGCTCGGCTGTCGCTGGTAATGAAGCAAACCTCGAAAGTGCAGGGCGATTTCGCGAATACCTCGGATGGTGCGGCGACCGCGTCGCGGGTGAACGCCGCGAAGGTCGACGATCTCAAGGCCAAGATCGGGGCCGGTTTGCTCCCGATCCAGGAACGCTGGCTGGGGTTCATGAACAATGCCTTGATCCCGGCCGCTGGCAAGGTGGTCGACTGGCTGGGGCAGATGGGGTCCGGGGTCGCGGCCGCGGCGCAGCAGATCTCGCAGTGGATCTCACCGATTACCGACACCGTCAGGCTGTTCATCGGCACGATCACCGGTGAGGGTGCCGACGTTGACCTGCCGTGGATGGACGCCGTCATTGACGCCGGTGCCCAGGTCGGCGGAATCTTCGACACCCTCAAGCAGGCTTGGGCCGATTTCGGGGCCTCGGTGCAGGCCGCGGTGGCGACCTACATTCAACCGGCCATGGCGCAGTTCTGGGGCGTGATCCAGCAGGCACGCGACACCGTGATGCCGATCATCACCCAGATCACCGCGTTTGTTGCCTCGAAGTGGGCTGAGTGGGGGCCGACGATCCAGCTCTACCTCGGGCAGGCGCGTGAGATCCTGACCGGGATCATGCAGGCGATCATGATGGTGGTCAGCCGGGTGATGAGCGTGATCGCGGCAGTGGTGTCCCGAGTTCTCGGCGTGATCCGTGGGTTCTGGCAGTCCTACGGGTCGCAGATTTTGAGTGTCGTCTCGACCGTGTTCAACACAATCATGCGGGTGATCGGGGGGGTGCTCCGCGTGATCCAGGGCATCGTCAAAACTTTTCTGTCGATCCTCAAGGGCGACTGGCGGGGCGCGCTCGACGGGGTCAAGCAGATCGTCTCGGGTGTGTGGCAAACAATCAAAGCCGTGTTCTCTGGCGGAATCGATGCGGTGAAAGGCGTAGTCAAGGTAGGTCTGTCGTTCATCACTGACCGGTTCCGGGACATGAAAAATGGGGTCGTGGGGATCTGGGACGGCATGGTGTCCACAGTGCGGGGGGGGGGGGCCGCCCCCCCCACCATCGGCGCGATCAAGGGCCCGATCCGCAACATGATCAGCTGGCTCAACAGCAACGTCATCTCGCCGGTGAACAACGTCATTGGAAACTTGGGTCTGCCGCAGGTGCCTCACATCCCGTCGTTCCACAGCGGCGGCATGATCCCAGGGCGTCGGGAGCGGCTCGCGATGGTGATGGGTGGTGAGGGTGTCCTCACCGGGCAGGCGGTGTCCCGGATCGGTGGCCCGCAGGTCCTCGACGCACTCAACGCCGGCAGGCTCGATATCGCCTCGATCGTGCGGACCGAACCGGCCGCGGCCGCGGTCGACGTCGACTCCCTGGTGGACCGACTCGCTACCGTCCTCGCTCGCGCCCTTACCCCAGTGGTGTCGGTCGGGATCGACGAGGGCGACATCACCCGCGTTGTCGAGGCCAAACTGCGACGCCACACCCGGAAAGGGGCCCCCGCATGGTGAGTATCTCCACCACGATCACTGGCTGGACGGTCCGGTTCCGGGTCGACGTCGACGCCGACAAGGTCGGGTTGCCGATCACTGTGATGGCGACCGCAGCCGACGTCGAGCGGCCGGTGCGTGGCTGGTCGCGGCCACGTCCCGCGCCGGCGTCTCTGGTCGCGATCGACCACGAGGCGTCGTTGTCTCACCCGACCCGGTACGACGTCGTCATCAGCGGGCGCATCGCCGCGTCCGCAACGGTGACTGTCCCGAGCGCGCTGCCGGTGATCACCGACCCGATCCGTGGCCGACACATTCCCGTGACGATCGGGTCGTGGGATGAGTGGGCGCATGACCGGAACCAAATCTCGCTCACTGTGGCTCGTCGCAGGGACCCGATCATCCTCGACGCCGTGGAGATGCTCCCGACGTCGACGATCACCCTGATCCACACCGCCGGTGGGGCCGCGGCGCTGGCCGATTTGCTGCAGGACCAGTCCCTCGTGCAGATCCGCCCCACGTGCCCGTATCTGCCGACCGCCTGGGTGTCGTGTGGGGCCCGGAAGCGGTCGCTGTTCTCGCACGCTCCGGGGTCGGCGACGGTCGACCAGATCAGTGTGCAGCACATCGGTCAGCCCGCCCCCGACACCACAGCCCAGGGCAACACCCTCAGGGACCTGGCCCTCGCAGTCCCGACAACCCTGGCTGCGATCGCTGCCCGCTGGCCCCAGATGATCGACATCGCCTACGAGGACCTCGCATCATGAGAGCTGCACCAGACGTCACCCAGATCCTCACCGAGGCCCGTATCGAGCCGGTGTGTGAAGTGACGTCGTGGCTCGGATCCCGGTACCTGGGCCAGGTCGAGGTGACCCAGGGCGAGGTGAAGGAGTCGAGTGTCGGAAACCTTTTGGGGTCGTGTGAGCTGACCGTGTCGAGTGACTGGGCGCCCACCGATCCGGGGCACCCCCTCGCCGCTGCCGGGCAAGAGCTCGTGGTGCGGCGTGGGTTCCGGCTGCCCTCGGGTGAGGACGTCGGATGGTGCCTGGTGGGTCGGTACCGCATCTCGTCAGCGCAGGAGGACGGCGGCTGGGTCAAGGTTGAGGCCGATTCAGTCGATTGCCGGCTGGATCTGGCGCGCTGGGTGATCGCGACCCGCACCGCCGGCTCGTTCGCTGCGCAGGTGCGTGCGATTGCGGCTGGGGTGTGCAGCGTCGATGTGCGTGCTGCCGATCGGACCTCGGCGGCTCGGGTGTGGGAGCAGGGTAGGAGCCGGCGCGAGTCTCTCGTCGAGGTGCTGGATAGCTGGGGGTGTGTGCTCCGGATGAGGGATGGTCGGTTGGTGGTCGAGCCGACACCCACCAGCACCGCCGCTCCCTCGATGTCGCTTCATGATGGTGTGGGTGGGACGGTGCGGCGGGTCGAGGTGGGCTCATCGGATGGGCGGCCGAACGCGGTGGTCGCGTCAACGTCGCCTGGTGGGGCTGACGAAGCGCCGGTGAGCAAGCTGGCGACCATCGAGCAGGGGCCGTATCGGTGGGGCGGTGCCTACGGACAGGTGCCAACGTTTTTCAGCTCGCCGCTGCTCACGACCCCGCAGCAGTGCTTGGCCGCCGCTCGGACCCGGCTCGACCGGATCCAGCGGGAAACGGTCGACCTCACGGTGCAGGCCGTCACGGACCCACGTTTAGAGCTTGATGATGTGGTCCGTGTCCTCGCTGATGATGTGGACGTGGTCGGGCGGGTGACGGAGCTGACTCACGCGCTCACCCCCGGGAAGGAACCCGGCCAGATCGGGCTGACAGTGCTACGTGGACGAATCGGAGGGGCGACGTGGTGACGATGACGGTGGCTCGGATCACCTCGATCTCGGGGCGTGTGGCCCGGGTCGAGGGGATCCCGGGAGATGTGGTGATGCTGCGGCACGTCACCTCAGCCAACGCGACAGACCTGGCGGTGATCTCGCTCTCAGACGGTCAGGCGTGGATGGTCGGAGTTTTGGGCACGGTGGCCCCCCCGCCGCCGCCTCCTCAGCCTGAGGATGGGGCGACGCCTGCCCCGGCCCCGGTGATTGAGGTGGTGACGCTGAGGCCGACGGTGTCGGGGACCTGGCGCGGTTCGGGGTGGCGCAGCGACACCAGCGACCTGTATCAGGGCGACTGGACGGGCCGTGGCCTCAACCGTGGCGGGGCGTGGTGGGGTCCGCTGCCGTCCCGGATCAGGTCCGGGTCGGTGCTGCTGCGTCGTAGGCGGGCGGCGGGGATGGGTGCGGCCGCGACGCCGACGCTGACGCTGCTGGCAGGCACGTCCAGGCCCTCGGGGGCCCCCACGGTACTGGCGAGTCAGGCTGGGCCTGCCCTGGCGGCTGGTGCGTCGACGACCTGGGATCTGCCGGCGGCATGGGTTGCCCAGATGGCGTCCGGTGCCGCGGGTGGCATCGGGTGCCAGATCGACTCGGCGGCACCCTACATGGCGCTCGTGGTGTCCGATGCGGGGATGACACTGACCCTGACGACAGAGAGCGAGGGCGTCTGATGCCGGCTACCCGATTCACTGAGCAGGACCACACCAGGCTGTGGGAGCACCTCAACAGCCTGGCGACCGACATCGACACGATGGTGGGTGCGGTGACCCCAGCATGGTCGTCATACGCCGTGGCGTGGTCGCAGAGCGACGGCACCACCCTCTCGATCGGAAACGGCACGCTGGAGGGTCGCTGGATGCAGGTGGGGCGTCTGGTGCACGCCTCGGTGTCGATGGGGCGAGGCTCGACCACCCATGTCGGGTCGGCGGCGTGGGTGTGGTCGATGCCGGTCAACGCCAGGGCCTGGGCGATGGTCGCTGGCGTGGGGTGGCTGGCGCGTGGCGGGTCTGAGTATCCGCTGACGGTGAGGCCGGTGGGCCCTGGCCGTGTGGTTGCGCTGATCCCGTCCGGGCGGATCTCCAACAACA
>NZ_JBQKLJ010000027.1:0-12840 GCF_052116285.1 Collinsella sp. Sow4_E3 | reverse complement strand
GTAATAATTCTGATAGTTTTTTCTTAACCATCATCATCACCGATATCATCAACAAACAATGGTGTTTCCGAAATTTCCACTTGCTGTTTATTCACTGGGGTATAACCACTTCTATCTAGGATGTCCTTAGCTGCATTAAAGCGTACCATCTCAGATCTAGCGCTCATTAGCTTAAGCATAGTGTGAAGTGCTTTACCAGAAGATTTACCCATTATCATCTTTACATACTCATCATATGCGTTGGTAAATTTTTCATCTTTCAGCCAATTGTACAACGTCTGTTCGCTTATATTTAGTTCTTCGGCGATTTCTCTACGCTTTAAAGAACCTTCAAACAGTAATTCTATTGCTTTTTGATGCTTTTTATTAAGTTTCAAAAAATCCCCTCCAATCTAAAATAAACTAAATAAAAATAAAGATATTAAATCATTTAAAACAATGCAATCTCTGTTCATTTCTAGTTGTATTTGCTATACTTTAAGTGGGTAGCGACTCCTTGCTTTGAATTTAGATTTTGCGGTTTAAAATTCTTTCAACAGTCTTTATATACCTGCCCAGCCGTTAGAACCTTTGTTCTAGCGGTTTTTTGTACAAAATAATCATTCCCTGTAATACAAATATCTGGTATACTTTACTCGGGTAGCATATCACCCCTAAATGTATATTAAAAACCTACTTATGATTCTTCCCCAGAAGTAACATGAGTTTTTGCTACCTAGCCACTAGATCCCATAGTCTAGTGGCTTTTTTATGTACAAAAAAAGACCACTAAATAAGTGATCTATTTTTCTTGATTATTGATAACAAAAAAGCGTATAAAATCTTTTCCAAATTTTGATATTTTCAATCTATCCTTTGCTTTAAGACTTATCTTACTTTTATTAGTTAGACTTTTCAATTTTATTTTTCTTTTCCCAGACAAAGAATTTAATATGCTCTCTGTAGAATTTCTAATTTCCTCAATGGCAATTTGCATTTTTTTTATGTCTTTTGCAAGCTTATCATCGTATTCATTTTGCATTAAGCCTAACCGATATAAGTTTTCTCTAACTGCAACATATTGATCATAATTGATGTCAAATGCTTCTAATAACTCTGTATAGTTATTGAATCCATCGATATCATTAAATGTATTAGTTTTATATGACAATTTAAGAACTGAAATATCTAAAATAGTCAATTTATCAAGCGTATCAAAATATAAATAAGCTACATCAAAAGATGGATTCTCCAAATTCAAAAACTCTGAGTAGCCATTAATCATAAATTCAATTTTTTCTGCTTGATTAGTAGATTCAATTTTCTTCATGACCATTTCGAATATTTCGTCTAAAACTTCCTTATTGTCTAAAGACTGTTTTTCAAATTTTTCCTTCAGTTCTTCGTTTCTTCTATTAATCGCTTGAGCCATAACCTCTAAGTTTCTTATTTTCTTATTCGTCCTAAACTCAGTTATAGCTCCCCCAATACCAGGTATCAAACTAGCTCCGTAATCAATCAATAGATCACCCCCTTGCTTCGCAATTTCATTTGTCAATAAAGGTAGAGCATTTTCTTTTAGAAAATCTTTTCCATGTTCAGTTACTATTGACAAAATATTTTCAAACAAAAAATTTTTAACTGCATTTGCTTTCTCTCCCATAATAGTTATCTCCTTTATAAATTTATATATACAGGATAACTGATTATGCAAATAATAAAAAGACCACTCATTTACGTTGAGTAGTCTGCTTTAATTCTTTTTTCAAATGATTTAATTTTCTTGAATCTTCCTGCTTAATGATTTCAAATAACTTAAACATAACAATACCTCCAAACAAAAAGAGGCACTTTTAAGCTAGTGCCTCATCGTGAATGTAGCAGAAACATCTATTGACGATTCTTTTATTTAAGTAGCAAAGCTACCTATTGGCGTGACAGGAATCGAACCTGCCTCTTATCTCGCTATATGCTCGTTGCATCCCAGATGCTTCACGCCAACCGAAAGTATCAATTACATTATGCCATTTTTTGAGATTGTCTACCGTAATCTCAATATCGCTGGCAAGGATTTGCACCTTGCATGATTAGATTTACCCGATGGCCCAAAGCCCTACATACGAACTTATACGTTGTTCCAATGTCTAATCTCACGTACGAGCGTCTACCTATTCCGCCACAGCGATAATTTTTCATATTGTGAAATTATACACATTCGATATAATATAATCAAGGAGGTGATACATATGCCACTATATTATTTTAACAATAATGTTGACGAAAACAATCGCCATGAAGTTCATACAGTAGATTGTTCATTTCTTCCAGATGTTTTAAACAGAACTTATATTGGTGTCGAAGACAATTGTAAAGATGCTATTGCAAGAGCAAGTAACGAGCATCCGTCCAAAAATTTTGATGGTTGTTTTTATTGTTGTTATTCATGTCACAAAGGCTAAATGACCTGAGGAGCAGTTTCTACTGCTTCTCTATTTTTTTGAACAATCGATTGATATTTTTCTACCGAGTGATGCTCAATTACTTCTTCGAGATGCTTTTTATATTCCCTACATACAGCTTCTTTTTGTATTAATTCCAAATGCTGATGTTCAATAAGTTTAATTAATTCATCTTTACTAAATCCGTCATAATTTTGTTTTAACATTATGTTTAACTCCTTTCCGCCATTTGGATGATTTCCACCTTATATTAGAACAAAAGCAAACCATACTATAAAAGATAATTTATTGAGTTTGCCTAAATTCTAAAATTTCAGCTCCTGTTATTCTTTAACAGGAGTTTTTACTTTATACTTAAAAGTTACCTCAACTTCTGTAAAACCATCGCCCTTTTCTTCATTCATTTGCGACCATTCTACAAAAGTTAAATCTTTATTTCCCAAAAGTTCTTGCAATTTTTCTTTACATGTTTTCAATTTCACTCAGTCCTTTCATAATAATTAACTAGACAATATGCCTCATTAAAAACTCAAAAATCAACAGATTTAGGCTTTTCTTCCTGCTTCCTTTGTTTACAGTGTTATTCAGTCACATACCCAAAGAGGCTGAACTATCAGGCGCTACCCAATAGCTTCTCTTTGCTTTTTCTGTATGATCTAGCTCTACTGGCTAATAACTTTCACTTGAACATTCAGCATTTACATAAGAGTCCCATTTTTATTATTTGTCATCTGTAAATAAATTGCTGCATTAAGCTACTCGTACCGACTTCTTTCGTTAAACACTGATTTCTCAGTTTCTCTGCAAAGCGCTTGGTTTGAGATTTCTAAGGTCTGCCAAGCTTCTCACACTTCCACCTAACTTAGATTATTCTCCACTGGAGCGTCTATTGTCACGCCCGAAAGTTTCGTACCTTACACCTGCGCAAATTCCACGTAGTACTTTGCGATTAATAGCTTTTACTATTAGTCCTTTTTACATTGCTGTAAAATCCACCACTAAAATCAATCAGTATCCCAATTCATTTTAGTTATCGACTTATCCCATACTACCCTAGCACATTGTTCAAATGCTCTTCACTAGGTTTAAATCTATTGATTTTTCAATTTTTAATAGTAATCACTCACAAACCTGTAGAAAAAAGAGAGAGGAATTCCCTCCATTCCTTTATTTTTGAGAACGTATGATTTGTGAGTGATCATTGCAAACTACATAGCGCTATCTTGACAAGTGCTTTCGGCGTACGTCTACGTGTAAGCTTTATGCCAAGTTTATTGCAATATTTGCTACCTAGACTAAACGAGACAGAAAGAACTGGACTTTCCACATCCTTATTCTTTATTTTTATAGGTAGCCTCCAAAGATAAGCGAAACGGAGCTAAGATAGGTAATGCATGCCTTACCTCGTCTCCTTATCTTTCGACATTACCATAATAACATCTAAATATTGATAAAAACCGCCAACTTTCCGCCAAAAAACCGCCAAAAATTTTATTTATATGCAATTATTTTTCCATTTCGATACGCTTCGGCAAATTCAATTAAAGCCTCTGATTTCATTCGTTGAATACTTCTTTCAGAATAGCCAACTTCCCTAGCTATCTTGTAATTAGAGTAACGGTCCTGCACACAAAAACTATAATGTAAAATTTGTCTGCTAGTTAGGCTTAATGCCATAAGCGCAGATAAAATTGCATCTCTTTCTGCTTCTGCATCTGCTAATTGTACCAGTGCATCTTCTGCTTTGTTCCCGTGACTTTGGCTTTTAGGCATATCTGTAATAATTGGTGATTTTAAATCTATCAAAGAGCGACCAGCTATTCGCTCTAAACGTCTAAAATTCTTCAACACATTTCTGGCATTCGCTTTTGTTTGTCGAAAATCTACTTCTTTTAGCAATTGAATCAAGTGAAATCGCTCCTTTTGTGGTATAATAACTATGTCGAAAATATTACTCACAGTCGGAGCAATCCGGCTTTTTTTATTTACTTTTATTGAAATTTCTTATTTCATCATGATATAATATAGACAACTCAATTCATCTTGAGTGATGTCATCTGGAAAACTCGACTAGAAAAAACTAGTTGAGTTTTTCTATTTATGATAAAATATTTTTATTGTGACCAATGTTTGGGGCAAAGTAACCTCACATATCACAAGCTACCACTTTTCTGGTAAAATATTCTTCTTAGTCAACCAGTGGTCGGTTGGCTTTTTTATACTTGATTTTTTATAATGGGTTTGGTATAAAAATACTATAAAAAATAAACTTAATATTATTTCTTACAGAACTACCTAGCGGAAACTAGGTAGTTTTTTATACTATCGATTGTAAAAACTAAAATACATTGGTTTCAAAACTATTTAAACCCACTTATTAAACGACTAAACCAGTGTCCAATTATTTCTGGATGTGAAATAAAATATCCGATTCCCACAATTGAAACAATCCAGCATATGCCTATAATCACACAAATAATTGTTAGAGGTGAAAATTTCTTATCTTTCATCTATTCTTACTCCACCTTCACAGCAAACGGCCAATAGCGCTCGTCAATTGATTTGATTTCTTGTTCAGTTAATTTATAATATTCACAAAGTTGATTATCTACACTCAGTTCACCGTCTTGATCTAAAAAGTATTTCGATTCATATTCTCCCATCTCTGGCAATAAAACATAATACAATTGCTCTTTCTCGACTTCGTAGCCGTTGACTAAACTTAATACAGTTTCATAGTCAACAGACATAAGCCAGTCTTTAACAGGACATTCTCTCATGAGCGAGTTGATACCTAAATACTTCTGATGTACTAAGAACGCTATTTTATCGTAATTGTTGCCGTCTTCTATAAAATCCGCCATGAACTTCGGTACCACGACTTTTTTCGGTTCGTCTAGTTGTTTTGCTACAGCTAAACAGTCACGAACTGCTTGATCATATCCTTCGTTGTAATTTTCGTTGAATGAATCACGTTCTAAACTTTCTAACGTTTCAATAAATTCTTGTTTATTCATCGCTGCCCCTCCCAAAAAAGTCAACATTTCCTAGGATTTCTAATTCTCCATCTGGGTAAACATCTAACCAATCATGAGCACCAATAAAATTATTAAAGGCATTCAAACCTTTTGTTTTATGATGGTGATTTACTCCAAAACCGACTAATAAAATTTCACCTCGTAACGTTCGAACAACGTCATGATATTTAATTACTTTACCGTTCTTGTCTTTTACCTCTTCAACACAATTTTTGTAATTTTCATAACTCATTCCGCTTTCTCCTCAATACATTTAAGCAAGCCCTCTGACTTCTTTAATATTTCTCTTTCCCTTTTATATACATTTTCTTCAAAGAAAGCTTTTGCTTCTTCGTTATTGCTTATGTCAATTTCAACATATTCATCCTTGAAAGCTTCTTTAAAGCTCATTCTGCTCCCTCCAATTCCCACGGAAAAGGCGTTCTAATGGACCAAACAGGCACAGACCTATGACCACAATCTCGCCATTCTAACCACCAGCAACTACGGTTCTCATTGTCTTCGTCTACTCCGAAACGATATCTAACAAATGCATCTTCAACAATGTAAGGTGTGTTTTCCTCAAGCATTAGTTCTGACCGCCATTCCTCTATTGCTTGTTCCCTGGTATATTTTTGTTTATTGAAGCCCATCCAATTATTGAAATCTCCATTAAACACTTCAAAGTCAAACTTGCTTCTTCCTTTAATTGCCATTTATTTGACCTCCAATAAATCTGGGTTCTCGTGGATTCTAGCTCTGATTGTCGTCCAATCTACTTGGTAAAGATTAGCAATATAATTTTTAGAAAACCCGAATTTCAATAAATCTTTCAACTCATTTGCTGGAATATTTCTTCTTTTCTTGAATTTCATTCCTTTTCTTTTTTTATTGGCTGCTGATATTTTTGCCTTTGTTGATTGAGAAAGAACTTTTCCTTTATTATGCTTGCTGTTATGTCCGCTGTTTATCATCACGCTGAGATTCGATTTTCTTGCATCTAGTTTATTTTCATTTAAGTGATGTACACTAGCATGAAAGGGTAATCTTATTTTCAGCCAATACTGCATTAACAACCTATGGACATGAATTTTTTCGTCTCCAATAGAAACTGCTGGATATTTCCCGTGTAAATAAATGGTCTTATTTCCTAAAGTTGGTGATTTTTGATACCACAGAATTGCATTCGATAACTCTTCTTCATCGACTAGGCAGCTACACTTGTTTTTGAATTTAATTTCTTTTTGTATCTTCACTGTCATTTAAAAGATCACCATCCTCATAAACATTTCCAATAACAGTTACATAAGGCTTTATTCTTGCTAACAAAAGATTTCCAGCACACCAAGTTAAATCATATTCATTCCAAGACACTTTATAATCACCATCTATTTCAATCCCAACGCTGCTTTCTGTTTTCTGAAATGGATGGTTTCTTACTGAAACAATATCACCCTCAAAAATTTCAACGCCGTTCTTGTCTCTCAATCCAGTTGATTGCATGAGGACTAAATTTCGTACATGATATGATTTCAATTCGGAAGGTGTCTTCCAATATTCGATACTGTTGACCTTACCACCTTTAGTAAAATGTAAGACAGCTACATCTCTCATTGTGTTTTCTCGCTTATCCCACGCTCTAAACTTTGGAATCATCTTCTTCACTCGCTTTCTAAAATAATGACAGCTGTTCTTCAGTTCATATAAATAGCCCCATTGGGATATTTGACAACATTTTTTCCTGAGAAGCTTCATACATCTCTTTCTTTATTTCAAAACCATAAGCATTTCTATTAAGTTCTGCAGCCGCTCTAAGCGTAGAACCACTGCCAGCACATGGATCAATTACAACATCTCCATAATCTGTAAAAATTTCAATTAATCGTTTAATAACAGGTATTGGTTTCTGGGTCGGATGTATTTTTGGATAGCTGTTATCCGTTTCCCATTCAAACCAATTTAGAACCATACGGCCGTCGTTATTGAATTTCGGAAGTTTTTCTCTATAAAGAACGAGCGCATATTCTGTAGCTCCCACAACTTTCATATTCGCTTTTAATACTTGAGGACTGGACTTCTTAATAAAAACTAGTGGAATGTGATTGTTAAAGCCGTACTTTTTACCATAGTCAATCACCATTTGAAGCTGTTGAAAGGCGCAAAATACTATCATAGCTGGCGCTTTTCCAACTTCTTTAGGTTCTTTCTTTAACATTTTTGAGCAAAAATGCATAAATTCTGATATTCTAAAATTCTCATCGGTGTCAAAAAAGCTTTTATTCGCTTTATTCGATTCTCCATTTTCAATTTTTCCGCCTTCATACCATGCAGAACTTGATGCGTATGCATTTTTACCTAAGTTATAAGGAATGTCTGCAATAACTAATTGCGCTTTCGGTATGCCATACCGTTTATAATTTTGAAAATGATCGTTAAATAATTGTATTTTCGTTTCTCTCTGCATAATTTCAAAGGAGTAAAGAATTCTTTGTGGTCGACCAAACCTCCACTCCTTTCTCACAAATTCACTGGCTCTTTTTTATAACCAGCATCAATCAAAATTCCCTCAATCACATAAAGGTCCGTTTTCTGCTTTAAACTAGCCTTAAATTTCTTGGAAATATTTCTAGCTGTTTCTAAAGAAACGATTTCATATGTTTTAGCCAATGCATCCGCTATTAGTGCGGATGTTGGCGTGTAATAAATCTCCAGCAAAATGAACACTCACTTTCATTTCATAAATCTAATTTAAAATTTAAATGTTCAGCTTTATATTCCCAGAATTTGTTTCTAGGCATTCCTAACGCTTCTATGATTGCATTCACTGAATAACCAACCCACTGCAAATACAAATATTCTTGAATGGTGAACTTGTCTTTATCAATTGAGCTGATTGGTTTAGATTTATCCATTGTTTGCTCACCAATATCCTTACCAAGCAATTTAATTTGACGATAGACCATGCTTTTTGGATGTTTATACCAGTCCGGATTCTCATTCATTAGCTTGAGCATTTCTTTCCGCTTTTGCTTTTTTTCAGCTTGAATACGTGCTATATCTTCAAAAATTACACTGTTCATACTTTAACCTCCTAGAACGGCAAATCATCATCGCTAATGTCGATTGAATTACCTGCGCCTGCGAACGGATCTACATCTCCACCAAACGACATTTGTTGGCTGTTATTTTGCTGATTTAAGCCTTTATTTTGATTTGTAGCATAATTCCCCTCGAAATTGTTTTGAACGCTTGTACCGTCATTCTGTGACGTCTGAATGCTATTTCTATTCTCATTGGCGCTTTTTGGCTCTAATAATTGGAAACTCTCGCAAATAACTTCAGTCACATAGACACGTTGGCCTTGTTGGTTGTCATAATTACGAGTTTGAATTCTGCCAACAACTCCTAATAATGTTCCTTTGCGAGCATAATTAGCCATTGTTTCAGCAGGCTTACGCCAAATTACACAGTTGATAAAATCCGCTTCTCGTTCGCCGTTTTGGTTTGTAAAGTTACGGTTCACAGCAAGAGTAAAGCTTCCAACTGCAGAACCACTTGCGGTGTAGCGTAAATCAAGATCTTTTGTCAATCTTCCGACTAATACCACATTATTTATCATTCAAATCACTCTCCTTAACGAACACACCATTGACATTTTTTCCCTTACGATCTTTAATCTCGTTATACGCTTGGTTCAGACATTCGTATAAATCCATATCATTTTGCATAGCAAGAATAACTAGTGTCACAACAACATCACCGATACCATCCCTTAAATCATTTTTATTATTTCTTGCTAATGCTGCTGCGACTTCTCCGACTTCTTCAACCACTTTTAGCATTTGTTTCTCAGGCTCTGCGATATCTAGATTTTTTTCTCTTGCCCATTTCTCAATTAATTTAACTAATTCATTCATCATTTACCCTCCAAGTATTCTTTTATTTGTCTATCAAGCTCAGCTTGTTCCTCTGACGAAAGTTTCTCTTCTTCTTGCTTCTGATTGTTAGCCCATTCAGGTAACTTTTCTTGTCTCATTGGCACCTTAGAATAGGCTGGCAGTTTATTTGTTTGAGATAAATCATATTCATCGTTATAACGATCATCACGGATCCAACGAAACAATTCTTGTGGATGGTACCAATCGTTTAATTTAATATACGCAAGATAGTCTTTATATCCTTTTTTAAACGACTCTAAATCTTCTTCCGTCTTGAACTTCTTTAAAAATTGTTCTCTAGCTTTTTTCTTGTTGGTTTTCTTTGGATAAGTTTTCCAAACTTTTTCGAATAATTCGGACATGGTTGAGCTTGGCTCAACACTATTCTTTTTATTCAATGTATTATTCTTTGTATTATTAATTAATGTATTATTCTCTGTGAAGTTTTCTTCACCAGGGGTAGTGAAATTTTCTTCACCACCCTCGTGATGATTTTTTCCATAGGTGATGAAATTTTCTTCACTAGGGGTGTAGAATTCTGTATCAGTTGGAAAAGGCAATATATAAATATGTCTACGATCTACAATTTTGCTATCTGGTTTGTAAAAGACTTGTATCTTTATATATTTTCGTTTTTCTAATTGCTTCATCCATGATATGATCGTCCGTTTGCTAACGTTGTATAGTCTGGCAAAGTATTGATTTGTTGCCCAGCAGTAGCCTCTTTCATTTGCTAATGCTGTCAGCTCTCCATATAATAGCTTTGCATTCCCATTTAATTGGTTATCGTAGCGGACAATGGCTGGAATGATAGCATAAAAGCCTCTATGTTCATTCATTGGTTATCCTCCTATATTTAATTTCTTGCGTTCCTCAATATTTAGTTTGACTGGTTTTATTTGATACTTATTCAAGAAGTTCTTAGTACCTATTTGGTGCTCCTCTTGATGGTGCTGACGACATCCTGCATAAAATGTGAATGTCTCATGATTAATCTTTTTGCGATTACGCCCCATACCAACAACTTCAATATGGCAAACGTCAGCATGCTTACCGCAAATACAGCACTTGCGATATTTCAGGCAGTAATAAAACCATTTGTTATTTTCAAGCAAGTATTGGTATCTTTTTTCCAGTGGTATATCGTTTTTCAAAATGAACTCAATCAAGAAACCGATCCACTCCGTCGCTTCATTCTTGGTAGCTCGACTATGTTCAAAATAAACACCACTCTTAGCCTCGTAGTAGTATTTCAAGACACTTTCAATCCATTTAGGTTCGTCATAGCTCCAACGTGCCACATCGGCTATTAGAACGTGAGAAAGTGCATTCTGTTTTTGAGACATCTGTCGATTATCTAAGAATTCAACTTTCGCTAAATTATCATCGTTATTAGCCAGAAGTTCGAGAAAATTTGAATTTATTTCATCCTCAAATTCGATGGCCAACATATTCCCTTTATGTTTTATGATTTTCCCAATCATTCAATCACTTCTTTTCAAAATCATTTGCAATCGGAGGATTTGCCTCGTCAAATAATTCTGTTTGTTCTTCATCGAGTTCGTTTTCACTTTGTTGTTCTACAGTAGGAACTTCAATCTTTTCTAACATTTCTTTCATACGCTCAAGAACTTTAGTTTTTACGTTTTTTAAAGGTACGTTGTTAATCTTGCTGTGCAACTCTTTAAACATATTTCATGATTTTCAGATTGTGTAGCAAGTTCTGTAATACTACTAATTAATTCATCTTTTAATTTTTCTAAATCTATTCCTTCGCTACTCCATTCATATATTTTTTCGCCTACTTCTTTTGTTATTTTAAAAGGCATATTAAACATATTTGAGTTATCTTTTGTAGCTTCCGCTATGTGGTCCTGATCAATACGTAAAGCGATAGCAAATTCATATTCCAAACTATCTTTTTGATCAGGTTTCAACCCTAGTTTTACTACTTGTGTTTTACCTTGTTCATTTTTTTCCATGTCGTAGGCTTGCTTACTTCTAGACGTTCCAATCACATACATTGAATTTCCTGTTACTAACTTAAGAAATTCTTTCTCTAATGGTTTTACTTTATTCCAAGCCAACATTTGATTTTTAGAGTTGCCTCTCTGATGGTTTTCTACTTGTTCTAAAATGCCACCTTCACCACTCCAAGCATGTGTTAGAGAATCGACTATCACCACCTCAACCCCAGCTTGTTTGAATAAATTAAAAGCCTGTATATATCGCTGTACAGTAAATGGTGCTTCAAAATCAATATGCAAAAATTCCCCTATGTCGACATTCCCAATAGTTGAATCAGCATATAACAACGATCGTTTGTGCTCAGTGTCAATGACACCTATTTTTTCCCATTGTTCTTGTTCTGATAAGTCTGAATGCATTTTTTCAATAATTCCTTTAGCAATAAACAACGCACTTACTGTTTTTCCACTACCACTTGCGCCAGTTATCATGATAGGAACTTTTATTTTTTCACGTTTAGCCTTTTTTATTTCCATATTGAAACCTCCTATCTAATTCTCAAACTCTTAGTTTGAACTAATTCCGCACCTTTGATTTCCCCATGTTTCAGTTCTTCTTTCAAAGCTGTTTTATCAACTTTTGGAGGTTGAGGAATTAAAAAGCCAATAGGAATTAATTTTTCGTCTATAATATTCACGGAAACTGGATTGTTTTGAATTCCTACATTGAATAATTCGCCCTTGATTTTCGTTTTGCCGACCTTTTCCATTTCATCTTGCAGATATCCTTTTAGGTTCTTTACATTGTTAGAAAGCGTTGTTTTTCGTGACTGTAGCCGTTTGATTTCTTTTTCAACAATAGATATGTTGCTCTCAAGTTCTTTAACTACTTTTGCTGTGTTTTCTACTTTTAAATCGATTGAATCGCTAATACTATCTAACGTATCTTTTAATGTTCCATCATCAAGCTCTTCAGCTAATGACAAAACTTTTAAATAATCGTTGCTAAGTTCATAAAGTGTTGCCACGGATATCTTCCTCCTCGTCATATTCCCATTCTGGTTCGATTTTCTGTAATTCTTCTGACGACTCTGTTAAAAATTGATCTAGCGCATCTGCTTCACTACGATTCATTCACAAGACCTCATTTCTGTGATATAATTTTCTTAGTATATTTTTGTATGCGACTATTTGCTTGGCGGCGTAGTCGCTTTTTTGTCGTCATGCAACACCTCTGCGCTCTTTTTGTTGCGCAATGTATATCTGATTTTTTTGTTGCTGGTACCATAAATCAGCAAGTTTTTTCGTTTGCTGTAATTTTTCTTTCCTTGTCATTTATTTACCTCTCTATCTTCAAGTGCCAGATCATAAAACAGTGTCCAAATGATGAATAAGCCGATATATACATTTTGGATAATCGGATTAAAATCTCCGCCTACTAGCAGTCCTAATCCGAATACGATTAGCAATACTGCAATTC
>NZ_JBQKLJ010000026.1:0-12912 GCF_052116285.1 Collinsella sp. Sow4_E3 | reverse complement strand
GCACAAAACAGTCCGGCGGGTTCAAATTTTTCCCAAGCGCGGTGAGATGCCGCGCTCTCGTTCTCTGCCGTGAGATGCGGCAAAGGAGGCTCCAGAATCATGGCGAAAGGTGCTCGTATCCGCTCTGGGCCTATGCCGGACGAGAACTCTGCACGGTCTGATGCTCGCGGCTACAGGCTGGAGGATTTGCCAGCGTCCGGCTATGACGGCCCGGTGCCCGACTTTCCACTGCCCAACGTGACTGATCGTGAGTCTGAGGTATGGGAGTGGGCGTGGCGGACTCCGCAGGCGTGCGCGTGGTCGATGGACGTGTCGGGGTGGCTGGTGCGTTCGGTGGCGATGTGGACTCGGCTGTCTGTCCGGTGTGAGGACGCCACCGTGTCGGCCCCGGTGCTGGGGCAGTTGCATCGTTTCGCTGAGCACATCGGCTTGACGCCTGCTGGTTTGGCAGCTCTGGGGTGGAAGATCACAACCCGCACCGCCTCGTCAGTCGAGGCTGAGGCTGCGACGCCGAAGCGGTCTCGCGGCTCGAAGCTGAGAGCGATCAATGGCGGCCTCGCTTCCTGACGATGACTGGTCGGTTGCGTGGCCAACTCTGGGGTATCTGTCTGCTGACTGGATCGAGGCCCACTGCCTGGTCGCTGACGGCTGGTCGATGGGTGAGCCGTTTGTGCATGACGGCTGGCAGTTGTGGTGCACACTCAACCATTACAGGGTGAAGCCGAAGGCGGTGTTTAACCAGGCCCGCCCGGTGGGTGCGCCAGCGTTCCAGTATCGCCGTTCGCAGGTGGTGGGGCCGCAGAAGACGGGGAAGTCGCCGTGGGCTGCGTCGCTGATCCCGTTCGAGGCTGTCGGGCCGTGCATTTTCGCTGGCTGGGCTGTTGGTGGCGAGCGGTATCGGTGTGTCGATCATGGCTGCGGTTGCGGGTTCGTCTACGCCTACGATGCGGGTGAGCCGATGGGTATTCCGCGGCCGGTGTCCCGCATCCAACTGTTGGCGACGGCTGAGGATCAGACCGACAACATTTACGCGCCGCTCCAAGAGATGATCAGGCGCGGCCCGTTGCAGGAGCTGATGCGGGTTCGTGAGGATTTCATCCGCACGCCGAACAATGGCGAGGTGTTGCCGATCACGGCTGCACCGAACTCGAAGGTGGGCGCTCCCATCCATTTCGCGGTGGCGGATGAGTCAGGCCTGTACACGGGCAAGCTGATCAAGGTATGGCAGCATATGCGCCGCGGCTTGGCGGGTATGGGTGGTCGTGGCCTGGAGGTGACGAACCCGTGGGACCCGATGGAGAACTCGGCGGCTCAGCAGACGTTTGAGTCATCATCGAAGGATATTTTCCGGTTCTACCGCAGGCCGCCCACTGACCTGAGGTTTGAGCTGAAATCTGAGCGGGCGAAGATTCTGCGGTTTGTGTATCGCGGGTCGCCGTGGGCTGATCTGGAGGCAATCGAGGCCGAGTGCGCCGAGTTGATGCACACCGACCCGGCGCAGGCGAAGCGGTTCTTTGGGAACATGCTGGTGCAAGGCTTGGGCGCGTTCCTGCCTGAGGCTGTGGTGGAGGCTGCTGAGCTTGCGGTCGACGTGCCGGACGGCGCGGCGGTGTGTGGCGGGTTTGACGGGTCACGGTCGAGCGACTGGACGGCGCTGCGATTGCAGACGATTGACGGGCATCGGTTCACGCCAACGTATGGGCCAGATCAGCGTCCAGCGGTATGGAACCCAAGGGAGTGGCCGGAGGGTCGTATCCCTCGCGGCGAGGTTGATGCCGCCGTGGATGAGGTGATGCGCCGCTACAGGGTGGGGCGCATCTACTGCGACCCGCGGCACTGGGAAACGCAGGCCGATGCGTGGGCGTCGAGGTTCGGTGACGATGTGGTGCTGCAGTGGCCGACGAACTCGATTGCGCGCATGTTTCCAGCACTGGTCAGGTACCGGGAGGACATGGCCGAGGGGTTGACGACGCACGCCCCGGATGAGGTGTTCAAGGCTCAGGCGTTGGCGGCCCGGATGGTCGCGAAACCGGGCGACAAGTTCATTCTCGGCAAACCGGCTGAGCATTTGAAGATCGATGTGGTGATGGCTGACGTGCTGGCGCACGAGGCTGCCGCGGATATGGCGGCGGCCGGTTGGTCGACCGAAGCCAAGGAAACGATTTTCTTCCTATGAGTCGCGAAAGGGGTGGCTGCGTGTGCTGAGTGTTGACGAGCTGCAAACTCTTGACCGGCTGTACCTCGACCTACGTTCCCATCGTGATTCTGACGACATGCTGCTGTCCTACTACGACACGGAGCATGCCTTCACGCATATCGGGTTGGCGTTGCCGCCTGAGTATCGCCGCGAGTATGACGTGATCACGTCGGGGGCGGCTGTGGTGGTGGACTCTGTGGTTGATCGCCAGCAGATGCGCGCCCTCGTGCTCCCCGGCGAAGAGAAGGCCGATGACCGGTTGCGCGCTATCTGGGATGCGTCGAACGGCGACGTGCAGCTCGCGATGTTCAATCGGGATCGCAGACTGTTTGGTCGGGCGTTCCTGACGGTGGGCGGCAATAACAAGAATCCGGATCTGCCGTTGATCCGTGCCGAATCTCCGCGTGAGATGGCTGGCCTTGTTGATGAGCGTCACGAGATGGTGACGGCGGCTGCACGGTTCTACGGCGTGGATGCCGTGACTCGACGCACCCCTTGTTTCGCGACGCTGTATCTGCCTGATGAAACGGTGTGGGTTGAGTGGTCGCCGCGTACCGGCAAGTGGGTCGAGGTCGACCGCGACCAGCACCGGATGGGTGTCGTCCCAGTGTTCATGCACCTCAACAAGAGGGTTTCAGGGTCATGGGTTGGGAGGACGGCGCTGACCAGGGGCCTGCGGTCGATCATCGACAGCTCGTGCCGGAATCTGACGAACCTGCAGTTCGCGGTCGAGTCGCATGGCATCCCCCGCATCTTCATGACTGGGGTCGTGAAGGGCGATTTTGTTGACCCGAAGACTGGTGAGCCGTTGCCGGTATGGGCCGCCTACTACAACGCGATTCACACAATCACAAACCCGCAGGCGAAGGTCGGACAACTCACCGCCTCCGATTTGAAGAACTTCCGCGCCGCCCAGGAGGCGTATGCGATCGAGATGTCGGCGGCGACGGGCTTCCCGATCTCGTATTTCGGGCTCTCGACAGCGAATCCTCCGGCTGAGGGCGCGATCGTGGGCGAAGAGAAACGGCTTGTGCGTACCTGTGAGGCGGAGAACTCCGAGGTGGGTATGACTGTCGGATGGGCCGCTGCGCTCGCCTATCAGATCGCGACTAAGACGCAACTCCCCGGCAACAGGGTGCGGGTGGATTGGCACAATCCGGCGACCCCGACGGTGGCGCAGCGCATGGACGCGGTCGTGAAGGCCAAGCAGTCCGGCATCGTGTCCCGAGAAGGCGCTTGGGATGAGTTGGGGTGGTCGCCCGCCCGAAAGCGTCGCGAAGAGGGATATTTCCGTAACGAGGCGAACCTCGACCCTGAAATGCAGCTCGCATCGGAGCTGATACGTGGGACCGGCTGACAGTTTCCATCTGGCGCAGATCGCGACCGGGCGCGGCGTCGAGGTGCTGGTGTCGCGGATTTGGCGTAACGGCATGCGGCGTCCTGAGGATTGGCCGGATGTGTCGCGGCGACTGTCAGTGACGGTTGCTGCCGGTCAGGTGAGGGCTGCTGAGCGTGCTGGCCAGTTCGCGGCTGACGCTCTGGGCGTGGACTCGCTGATCAACCCGCGCAGCTTCGCCGGTCTCGCCTCCGATGGCCGCTCGCTGGATGGGCTGCTGTACTCGGGTGTGGTGCGTGCGCGTTCGGCATCGGGGCCGATGGCTGAGCGTATGGCGGCTGGTGGTCAGTGGATGGCGGGCCTCGCGAAGACCATGGTGGCTGACGCTGGTCGGGCTGCGACGCAGGCGACGATTGCGGCAACGCCGCGAGCTGGGTGGGTGCGTCTGGTGCGGCCCCCGTGTTGCCAGAGGTGTGCAGTGCTGGCTGGGAAGTGGTTCCGATGGAATGAGGGTTTCCGGCGGCATCCACTGTGCGACTGTGTGCATCGTCCGGCGCTGAGTGCGCCGCCGCCCGATTATTCGTCATCGATCGCACCTAGCCAGATTCACGACCTGACTGAGGCGCAGCGCAGGGCGATAGATGAGGGTGCGGACGTCAATCAGGTGATCAACGCTTATCGCAGAAGCTCGAAGAGTCGCGAATCATACCTGCTGACTACTGAGGGGATGTCGAAGCACGGAACCGCGAGGAACGCCTTGGGTAGATCGGGGAAGAGGCTTACCCCAGACGGCATTTTCCGCATCGCGGAATCGCGGGAGGAGGCGGTGCGCCTCCTGGTGGAGCACGGATACATCCTCCCCAATGTGCCGCTCGGGAGAGGCGGCGCTGCCGGGTACGGACAATTCGGTCGCGGCGGCAAGAGGGTCGCAGCACGGAATGCGGTCGAGCAGGCAAATGCGGCCGGAGTCAGGGCTGGCGACAGGTACACGATGACTGCGGCGGAGCGTCGCATGCACGACGCCAAGGTGAGGCTGAATGCGGCTCGCAAGAGCGGCGATTCCTCCGAGATCGCCGCCGCGGAGAAGGCATATCAGCGTTGGTTTGCGACAAGCGGCCAGATTTACACATGACCACCCGGGGCGAGATGCGCCGGACAAAACATGAGGGAGACGAGATGTCCAACCCCGCAAGCAATGCCGTGCCTGATGAGCAGGTCGAAGCGACCAACCAGCCGCACCCCCCAGACTCTGGCGGCGATTTCAAAAACGACGACTCGAAAAACGCTGTGCTCGCCGATCTGGCCAAGGAGCGCGACAAGCGCAAGGCGCTGGAGGATCGTTTCAACAAGCTGGCGGCCGCGCTCGGAGTCGACCAGAAGGCCAGCAAGGATGCCGACCTGTCGGAGAAGGTGGCCGACTTGACGACCCGCCTCGACGTGTCGGAGTTGGCGCGTCGTCACGGCATCACTGATGAGGACGATTGTGCTGCGCTGGCGGCCGTCACTGATTCGCAGGCCCGAGCCAAGCTCGCTGCCCGCCTCGCACCCCAGAAGGGTGCCGAGAAGGGTGAAGAGCCTGACGACGCCACCGTTTTCCCGCGCCCCAAACCGGATGCCTCGCAAGGCTCCAAGGGTGCGCCCCCCAAACCTGAGCCGCTGCCGGGCCGCGACCGTCTGGTTGCTGGCATCGAAGCGGCGCTGGGGAAGAAATAAGCCGTCTCGCCACCCCCGGCGAGCGAAACCAGAAAAGGAGTGAACAGCTATGGCTGTTACTTTCGCACAGGCCGCCACGTTGGTGGCCGACCCCGTTCGCCGGGGTGCCATCGAAACCGCGTCGCAAGTGTCGTGGGTGTGGGACAGGATGCCGTTCGAGGACATCGAGGGCAACGCCTACGCATACGACAAGGACAAGGTGCTTCCCGGCACCGCGTTCCGCACCGTCAATGAGGCGTACGTCGAGTCGACCGGTGTCATCAATCAGGCCACTGAGAATCTGGTGATTCTGGGTGGCGACGCCGATGTTGACCGCTACATCGAGCGCACTATGCGTTCGGCTCGCGGCGTGCTGTTGGCTGACCAGATCAGGATGAAGCTGGAGTCGGCGCAGGCCACCTACGTGGACGCCATGTTCAACGGCGACACTGCGGTTGATCCGAAGTCGTTCGATGGTCTCAAGAAGCGGCTCGTCGGGTCGCAGGTCATCGACTCAACTACGGCCCTCACTAGCGACGCCGCTCTGGACGACCTCGACAGCCTGTTCGCGGCTGTCGACGGCGGCCCCGATGTGGTGTACACGTCGAGTGATCTGCTCGGCAAGTACAAGTCGCTTGCGCGCAAGCTCGGCGGCTCCGAGTACGTCGTCTCGGAGATGACCGGCAAGCGTGAATGGACCTGGAACGGCGTGCCGTTCATCGACCCCGGCAACCACTGGTCGGGGCGCAAGATTCTGCCTGTCGGCGGCGGCGACCTGTACGCGATCAAGTTCGCCTGGAACACCGGCTCGGTTGGTGTGATGGGCATCCAGAACGGCCCGCTCGACTGCTACACGGTCGGCGAGTTGCAAGAGAAGCCTGCCTACCGTGCACGCATCGACTACTACCCCGGCCTTGTCGTGCAGGGTGGCCGCGCCGCGGCTCGCCTGCGTGGCGTCCAGAAGGCCTGAGAGGAACTGGATCATGGCTACTCGACCCAAAACAACCCGCATCGCGGATGACCAGACGCAAAACAAGCCGCAGACCACCGCAGCAGGCGACGCGCCCGCCGACACGTTCGACCCGGCGGAGCGTGCCAGCTCAGCGCCGGCCGACAAGGCCGCTGCTGCGGCTGCTGGTCACATGACGGTGAATGCGATCAAGCCGGTTGCCTCTATCCCGACACCTGCTGGCGGCAACCGGTCGGAAACGTATTCAGCGTTCGATCAGACCGGCAAGGAGTTCACCGTCACCCACAACTATGACACGGGCGCGACGAGCGCCGTACCGAAGGGGTGACTCAATGAGTGAGGGGGTGGCGAGGCGCTACTCGCAGAGCGATCTGGAGGCGAATTTGGGCCGCCCCCTCACCGATGCCGAAGCGCGTCAGGCCGAGCTGTGGACTGAGTGGGCTGAGGCGACCATCGCGAGACGCACGGGTGGCCTCGACCAACTAGACCAAGACATGTTGCGCATGGTGCTCGTAGAGTCCGTGTCAGCGCGACTGCGGCGTCCCGATCCGGTGACGCAGGTCAGTGTGCGTGTCGATGACGCGTCGGTGATGCGCAGCTATGCAGCATCGACCGGCCTGATCGAGATCCGCCCCGAATGGTGGGAAGCCCTCGGAGTGGTCGAGACCGGAGCGTTCTCAGTGTCGCCATACGGGGAACCTGGCCGCCATGTTGCTCGATGACGTGCGGGCCGAGCTGCCCGGACTGAGGGCGCAGGCCGAATCGCTGATGACCTCACAATGGCGCATTGAGCGGGACACGGGTGAGATGTCCGAGTCCGGCTACAGCGACCAGGCTATGCGAGAGGTCGTCTATGAGGGGCGAGGCAAGCTCCAAACCTACGAGGGCTACGAGCAGTCAACCACCATCGGCCCATCGTCGGCTGTCGTGCAGCGGATGCAGCTCCATCTCCCGGTTAGCCGCTACAAGCCGCAACTCGGCGACATAGCGACATGCATGCACGCCTGCGATCCAGGGCTTGTGGGGCGCAGGTTCCGTGTCGCGCAAACGTGGCCGGTCAAGGACTTCGCGACCGCCTACCGGGTATCCGTGGACGAGATCGTGAAAGGGGCCTGATGGCTGGTGCATCGATCGACGTAACCGAGGTCCGCGAAGCGGTCGCTGACATGTCGCAGGTGCCTGTCCGAGTGCTCGCGAAGGTCAGGCTGATCGTCGCCAAAGGCTCCCTGAACATCAAGAATCAACTGCGTGCCGAGGCTGAGAAGTCGCGGCACTTCAAGCTGTCCACCCACATCAACTACGAGCTTGACTCTGACGAGTACGGCTCGCAGATCGGGCCGGTGAAGGTGGGTGCGGGCAACCTTGCGAACATCGCCTACTTCGGGGGCTCGCGGGGTGGCGGTGGGACGCTGCCTGACCCGCGTGTGGCGCTGGAGGCCGAGACAGCCGAGTTCATGCGCCAACTCGCGGACGCCGCGGTCGAGTCGGTGTTCTCGTGAGCACCGTCGTCGACGCTCTGGACGCGATGAAAGCCCGCCTCGAGTCGGTGCTGTCGGTGCCGGTGCTGATCGGTGACGGCACGGGCTCGACGCCGCCGTTCGTGGTGGTGTGGTCCGGGACAGAGGATCGGCAGGCCGACGAGTCGGCTGCTGGCTCGTGCGGGCAGTGGTCCGCACCTGTGGGCGTGACGTTCACGGCCCGTCTGCCGCGGACTGCGCTCCGCATGGCGTCCGATGGGAAGCAGGCCCTAACCCCTGACTTGATGCCCGCGCTGCTGCCGTCATCGGTGGCGCGGTTTCTCATCACTTACGAAGAGTCGACGCCGGTTGATGTCGACAGGGCTGTGGTGCTGCCCGAATCCAACACGAACCCGGCCTACACGGTCGTCATGTTCACCGTCTACACCCAGGAGATCTCATGAGCCTCATCGCCGCTATCGATACCCGCACCGGGAAGGTCCTGCCTGATCTGGTGCCTGAGCACTGGCTGGATCACCCGCTGCTGGGTAAGCATCTGGCCCCCGTCGAGGACGCAACCCCGGTCGAGCCGGAGGGCGAACCCATCAAGGACAACACCCCAACCACAAAGCGCGGCAAGGCCGCTGAAACGAAGGAGTAAGCCATGGCCGGAGGAGTACGCACCCTTGCCGATGGAAACACGAAGCTGACTATCCTCATCACCCGCCCCGCGAACCTCGACGCGATCACGCTGACGGAGTTGCAGGCCGGCATCGAGGCGTCCTGCAAGGTCGCCAAGAGCGGTACGAAGTTCTCGCCGTCGGCGTCGGATACAGAGCAAGACGCCCCCCTGTGCAACGAGGGTAACTCGGCTGCGCTGGGCGCCTCGAACTACGAGGGCACGCTCGCCCCGTTCTGGTACCTCGACAAGGACGGCAAGTACGTCCTCGAGGACAACGCGGTCTACGAGGCGGCACGCGCCAAGGGCGCGACCCTGACCTACGTGTTCCGCGAGGGGCCGAAGTCGGCGGTGGCGTGGGCGCAGGACGACCGCTACGACGCCTACGTGGGCGTCTCTGATAACCCGCAGAAGTCGGACGGCGGCGGCTACGTGAAGCGCACTATCCCAGTGCAGGTGCAGGCCGCCGCGCTCGACAAGACGGTCGCCGCCAGCGGCTAACCCCCCCCCATCCGCGACTGTCCGGCCCCGAGCTGTCCTTCCCCCGGGGCCGGGCAGTCGCACCTACTGGAAGGACACCCCATGACCAAGAAGAATGACGAAGCGCTTGGCGAAACCACCCCGCAAGCGGTGACCGACGACACCCTCGACCCTGCCGGGTTCGACCTCGCCGCATGGCTGGAAGGTCTCGCGCCGGCGAAGGCGCACTATAACCTCGAGGGCTGCGAGATCGTGATGCAGGCCCGCACTCAGACGTGGCGGGACGAGTTCATCGCCACCCACGAGAAGGACGAGGACGCCGAGCAAACCAATCTCGAGTTCCTGGCGGCGCACATCGCATCCCCGGCAGGCATGACCGCCGATGTGCTGCGGGCCATGCGCGAGACGCACGCCCCCGAGGTGGATGAGCTGGCGACATTGGCGCTCCAGCTCGACACGAAGCCGCGCAGCCAGATCGCGCCGCGTTTTTTGCCCTCTGCCTCCGACTGACAGGCAACGCGTGGGCGCTGGACGCGCTCACGTCGGCACGCGAGTGGGGGGTGCGTCCCAGCGTCATGCTGGGCATCCCCACCCGCGTACCATGGTCGGAGGTTGACCGATACCTCGCCCAGGCTTTGACGATCCGGGATGCGTCGCTGTGTCCGGGTGGCTGCGGCCACTATCTGGACGAGACCAGCGAGATGGATGGCTGGCATGAGGAGCGCCGCATCCGCTGTGATGCGTGCGCGGCGAAAGCGGAGGCCGAGAAGCAGGAGCCGACGCAGCCGGGCGAACTGTCCTACGCAGTGCGGGTCGACTAGCTCTGCGCGTCCGCAAAGACCCGCTCGCGATGAGTCGGGCACAGATTCTGGGCCGCTGACAGGGTGATCGCCGCCGCGAGGTCTGGGTCGGGGTCGCCGCCCCCTCCCCATCGCATGAGCAAAAGTGCGGCCGCTTTCCATCCAGCCTCATACCCGCCGCCGTCGTCGAGCGCCCTGCATGCCGCCCAACCTGCCATCAGCAACTGATTGTCTGTGATCTTTCCGACCTTGGCGCCGGTGACCGTGATCATCGTCCGGAACATGTCGGGGTCGGCTGGCTTGGTGGGGCTGGGCGTTGGGGTGGTTGTCACGGTCACGGTCTCGGCCGCAGGGGCTTGAGTCTCAGTCGCCGGGGGTGAGCAACCCACCGCGAGCAGAGGCAGCAACAGCAGTAGTGCACGACGCATGACACCAATCTACGCCGACAGGGGGTGACTCGATGGCTGATCGCAGCATCGTCGTCCGGCTGAGGGCCGAGGTCTCGGACTTCAACGCCCAGATCGGCAGCGCCTCCAAGTCGCTGTCGACCCTGATCGATGAGTCGAAGCAGTTCGACAAAAAAGCGACCACGACGATGGGGCAGATCGTCCAGTCGGCCAAGCTGCAGCGGGAGGCGTGGACGGGCACTGGGCAGGCGATGATCGCCGCTGGCGCGCCCGTGCTCGCGTTCAACGCGGCGATCGCCAAGACCGGCATCGAGTACAACACTTTGCAGCAGAAGTCGCGGGCAGCGATGCGCACCCTCATGGGTGGTGCCCGTGAGGCGAACGACCAGATGGACAAGCTGGACGAGTTCGCCCGCACCTCGCCGTTCTCCAAAGCGGTGTTTATCTCGGCCCAGCAGCAGATGCTCGGCTTCGGCATCGAGGCGCAGAAGGTCATCCCATACCTGTCGGCGATCAACGATGCGGTGGCGGCGACGGGCGGCTCGAACGAGGACATTTCCGAGCTGACGCGCATTTTCTCCCAGGTGAAGGCGGCGGCGAAGATCACCGCCACGGACCTGATGCAGTTCGGTCAGCGCGGTGTGGATGCTGCGACCCTGATCGGCTCCCAGATGGGCAAGACGGGTGCCGAGATCAGGGGCGAGATCACCAACGGCACGCTCGATGCTGGGCAGGCGCTCGATGCGCTCGCCGCTGGCATGTCGGAGCGGTTCGCCGGCGCGTCCGCGAACGTCAAGAATACGATGACCGGCGCGACGGACCGCGTGAAGGCGGCATGGCGTGACATGGCGTCGCTGATGACGGAGCCTCTGGTCGGGAAGAATGGCGGCGGCCTGCTCGTGGATGCTACCAACGGCCTCGCTGACTTCCTGCGCCTCGTCCAGAAGCTACCTGCCCCCATCCTGCAGGTCGGCGGCTTGTTGTCGACCATGGGGTCTGGGGCTGTGGTGCTGGGCGGGTCGCTACTGGTGCTAATCCCCAGGATTGTGGAGACGAAGGCAGCGCTCGATGCGATGCGCACCGGCCCGCTGGCCGGCGTGTACGGCGGTTTCCTCAAAGTGGCGAAGGGTGTCGGAATCGCGGCGGCGGCGTTCGCTGCGGTGCAGATCGCTGGCACCATCCTCAGCCAGTTCACCGCGCACGCGTTGGATGCCGCGAAGGCCGCCGAGGAGGTGGAGCGGGCCGCGAACGGCGTGGGTGATCTGGGGCGCATCTTCCGCGACGCCGACGACCCGGCCCGCGAACTGGCAGGCGGTGTCCGCGACGTTGCGTCCGCGTTCAAGTTCGTCAACGGGATCGATCACTCGTGGGGCGCAAAACTCGGGTACGCGGGAGAGAACGCCGTAGCGGGCCTGTTTGGTCTCGAGTCCCAGATGGACCGTGTTGGGCAGTCGTTCAAGAACTTGGACGCCGCAGTCTCTGGCATGGATGCGAGCAAGGCGGCGACCGTCATGGCTGACGTCGTGAAGCAGGCTCGCGAGGCTGGCGTCAGCACCGAGCGTCTCATCGCCCTGTTCCCCGAGTACAAGCGGAAGCTGGAAGATCAGGCCACCCAGCTCGGCATCACCGCTCTCACGGCGCAGGACTACGCCGACTGGATGGGCGGCGAGGTGCCGGTGGCGATCAGGGCCGCCGCGTCGGCAACCAAAGAGGGCACCGAAGCACTTGAGGAGATGGACCCGGCCGCCAAGAAGGCGGCCGAGGCAGCGTCGAAGCTGGCCGCGAAATGGCTGGAGATGGTGTCAGCGGCGTCGACCTCGTTCGTGTCGATCAGGGGCGCCTATCAGTCCGTCATCGACAAGAACAAGGAGCTGGCCGAGAAATCCGCTGACGCTACGAAGTCGACCACGGACTCCTGGACGGCCTTCTACGACGGCGTGACCGTCAAGACCCGTGACTGGATCAAAGCGCTCGAGGAGCAGGTCACCGCCCAGCGTGATTGGCAGACGAACATGCTGACGCTCTCGTCGCGCGTGTCGCAGGGCATGATCGACGAGCTGGCGCGTCTCGGCCCCGAGGGCGCACCGCTGGTGAAGCAGCTGACCACAGCATCGGACTCAGAGCTGCAGCGCCTCGAACGCCTGTTCGCCTCCTCCGGAAAGGAGGCCGGCGACAACTTCGCCATGAACCTCAGCGACGCCGGTCCCATCCTGCAGGAGGTCGCACGCAGGCACGGTAGGGCGGCGGCCAGCAGGCTGGCACGCGAGCTGGCGGCGGGCAAGACCACACTGCAGGACATCGTGCGCAACTACAACCTGACCACCTCGGTCAGCGTGCAGACCGGGCAGGCTGAGCGGCAATACTACTCGTTCGTCCGCAGCATCAGCGGCAAATCGGTGTCGGTGCAGGTCAACTACAAGCCGGGCAAAATGCCCGGCCTGGTCGCAGGGTTCGCGACAGGTGGTCAGCCGCGCAGGCTGTCGTCCGGTCTGATCAGCGGACCCGGCACGCCGACGTCGGACTCGATTCTCGCCCGCGTGTCGACGCGGGAGTTCATCCACAACGCCTCGGCGGTCGACCATTACGGCGTGCGCGCCATGTACGCGCTCAACTCGAGGCAGATTCCGCGCGAAGTGTTCGCGGCGATGGGGTATGCCTCGGGCGGCCAGCCAGGAACGAGGCCGTCGGTGACCGTCCCGACACCCACCTCGGCCCGACTGTCGCTCGACACCTCGGGCGTCGCGGCTGCGGTCGCTGCTGGCCTGGCCGGTGCCCGGATTGTGATGGTGGACCCGACCTCGGGTGTGGAGCGGCTGGTGGATGCGCGGATCGAGATGGCTGGCCGTCGGTCGGCATCGACGGTGAGGAGACGCTGATGATACTGGCTCCGCTGG
>NZ_JBQKLJ010000025.1:0-13336 GCF_052116285.1 Collinsella sp. Sow4_E3 | reverse complement strand
TGGGCATGCGGAGGGATTCGAACCCGCAAGGGTGCGGAGCTGAGGAAACGCGAAGCGTTTTCCAGCGCAGCACGCAAGGAGCGGAGCGACGCAGCGGGGCGCGGCCGCCGGAAGGCGGACGCGGAATCCCTCCGTCTCATATCAACAACGGGCTCTCCGTATCTCAACCGGCACTTGGGGACGTTCCCAAAGTGCCGGCACTAAAGGAACGCCACCAAGTGCCGGCTCATCCACCCTCAAAAGACAGACGCCCCAAGCCCGAAAGGACCAAGAGCGCCTTACATCTAGAAAATATCAGCCCCGCTCCGAAAAGCGAGCCGTCATCTACAAAATGGCGCGTGGCCCCGGCGGGCCGGGCATTAAGTTTGTCGCGAGTTCCGCACGCAAAGAAGGCCACATGACCTCGATGTTTTGGACGTGACAGCGAGAGGGGTCCTGGTATGGCAAGGTGACGTGAAACAAGGCGGCGCTGACCTTCTGGTCGCGCCGCCGAAGTTGAACGTCAGATTGCCGTGCCAGGGCCCCTCGCAGCGTCAAGAAGACCGCCGTTCGGTAGAACGGCGGAATTTAGCTGTTCAGCATGCGGTCGAAGCTTCCCGAGTCGCCATCCCGATAGTCGGCGGTCATCAGAATCTCCTGCGGAATGCGACCTCCCTCGCGCAGCACATTGCGGAACTGCACGCGCGTGACCATAGGCAGATCCTTGATCGTCGCCGCCAAATTCTGCGGCACACCCTGATTGGCAGCCGCAGGCTCGCACTCGCCGCCAGCTTTCACGCGACGCTTGTGCTCGGCGAGCATGGCACGATACATGCCGGCATGCAAGCGAATCTCAACCACATTGGCATTGCGGGCCTGCTCGACGATGCGCGCACCCTCTCGGTCGATATCGCCCACGTAGTAGACATAGTTAAAGCGATAGCCGATCTCGGCCAGATAATCATCCAGTGCGTGCGAGACGCTCGCCTTGCAGCCACCGCCAAAGATCACGCCACCCACCTTGGTGCCAAAAAGCTTAGCGTGCTTGCGGCCGCGCAAGAGCTTGACGATCTCGTCATAGGTGTCTAGGTTCTCGACCATAATGAACGGCTTGTCGGCGCCCAGCGTAAAGAAGCCCGTAAAGTGCACGGGGCGGTTGGGGGCGACCTTAATCGCCTGCATGCTGATGCCCTTTTCGGTCATACGCCGAATCAAGCGCTCGCCGTGTTTACCGTCAAAGGCCTTCTCATCGTTAAAAATCTGGTAGGCGCGCTGGCGACGCGAAGCGACCGGCGTGTCGGCACCGCGATTCTGCTCAATCCAAGCCTGGATAATCGCAATCTCCTCGGCAATCTTGCGGTTGGACATCTCGTTGTGCTGAGTGCGCTGCGAAACCTTTTTGCCGTCCTTGCCCTCAACCTTAACGATTTGAGTCTGTTGCTCCTTAATCTTGGAGAGTGCAGCAGGTGTGGGAACGACCTTGAGCAGCTGCCTGCCCAGGACACGGGCCAGAGCAAACGCCGAAACCTCGCCATGAGCGGGAGGCTCAGGCTGCTGGGCGGTCGCATCGTTTGCAGTCGGTTTGGGCTGCGTCTGGGATTTGCACTTGGAATCTGTCCGAGTATTGCGCTCTTGCTTTGGCGCGGACGAGCCATTTTGCGAACGCTCAGGCTTGCCCCCCTTTACTGGCTGGCGCTTGGACTGCTCCGCCGGGATCTCAGTCTTCGCATCCTTGTTTTGCCCCGCTGCCTGCTCGGCCACGGATTCGGCATTTGAGCCACGGCCGCCACGATGACGACGACGGCGAGGCTTGCTCGAAGCGCTCTCCCCCGCTTTCTCGCCCGCAGACTGCTGGCCTCGGGGCTCGACATCGCCCGCAGGCCGCGGCTCAACAGGCTTCTGCTCACGGACCATCGGCTCGGCAGCCTTCTCAGCCTTCTCCGCTGGTGCAGCGGGAGCCTGGTCGGTCTTTTCTTGACGCCTTGCGGGATACGCACGACCCATAAAGCCGCGTCCGGGACGGCATGAACCCGGAGCCTTCTTGACGGGCTCCTCGGGTGCACCAGCAGCCTCGACGGACTCCTGAACGTCGCGCACAACACCTCCCTGCTCGGCCTTAAAGTGAGCACCGCGGCGACGCTTGGGCTCCTGGACCTCAGCGGCGCACTGCGGCTCGGTAACAGCCTCATCCTCGACGGGCTCGACATCCGTCGCATCCTTTTGAGCCACGGCGCGACGGAAGCGCTCCTGCTGGGCACGGCGCTGCGCATCGCGTTTACCGCCCCCGCCAAAACCGCCGCGGCCCGCCTTGGCCGTAAAGGCGCGAACGACGCTCTCGTCAAGCAGCTCATCGGTGTCGACGTTCTCGCGCGGAGCCGTTTCCACCGCAACAGGCGCCTCGACAACGTCCTCGACGGCCTCTTCGGCAGCCTCGGCAGGCTGCTCCTGGACATCGCGAATCTCGGCATTAATGGTATAGAACGCTGGGCGCCCGTTAACGCCGCTGCCCTCGATCTTGGTAACGATCTTTGCCGCGATAAGCTCATCGCGCATCGCCTTGGTGTCACATTCCTTATCGACGGAACGGAAAATCTGTGCCAGCGCGCTCGACTTGATCTTGAGCGCCTTGCGACAGAGCAGGTCGTAGGCAACCAGCTTGGCACGCTCGGCAGAAAGCGACGTCTGGCTGCTCAGACGCTCAGCCAGGGCATCGACGTTGTTTTGGTTATCGGAATATACCGTCTTGGCCACGGGGCCCCTTTCATATATACACATACACGTCTATATGGTACAACGCACGCCCCTATCCACGCAAAACATCTGCGAGAACACCCGGGCACACTAGCTTTTGCATGGAAAAAGGCCGAGTCCGCGCAGTTGCGGACCCGGCCTTTCCGAGTCATATAGATGTGACGTTCAATCCCTTAGGTCGATTAGGCCTTGGCGGCCTCGGCGCCTGCGGGAGCCTCGGCAGCAGCAGCGCGACCATACTCGGCCTTGCCCATCTCGGACCACTCGGGCTCCTCGTCGGGCATGGAACCAGCCTCCTTGCCGAAGAACTCCTTGAGGCAGTTGACGGCAACGATGAGGCCCAGGACCATCAGCAGGACGGCAAAGACGAGCTGCAGGCCCTTGGTGGCGGCGACGGAGACGGCGGCCGTGGTGGCGGTAGCCGGGATGGTACCGAAGAAGCCGTAGGCCTGGACGGCGGTCATGCAGCCCATAGCGCTCTGGACCAGCGAGGTGAAGGTGCAGCAGAGCAGGAAGGCGACGGGCACGTAGAGCATCCAGCCCTTGCGACCGGTGCACTTGCAGAACACGGCAAGGGTGATCATGGTCATACCGCCGAGCAGCTGGTTGGAAGCACCAAAGAGCGGCCAGATGTTGGCATAGCCGCCAAAGGCGAGGGCGAGGCCGGGGAGCAGGGTGACAACCGTGGCGAACCAGGGGTTGCCGAGGACCTTCATGTAACCGGCCTTGGACTCGATGGCCAGGGCGTCGTTGGTCTGGGCAAAGAACTCGGAGAACGAGGTGCGGGCGATGCGGGCGACGGCGTCGAGCGAGGTCAGGGCCAGAGCGGAGACGTTCATGGTCATAAAGACGGTAGCAAGCGTGCCGTCAACGCCGAAGGCCTGCATACCGCGGGAGATGCCAGCAGCGAAGATCTGGAACGGGGTGGAAGCGACGCCGGCGTTGAGGGCGCCGGTACCGGCAGTGTTCATGTCGGAGAACATGATGCCGGCGACGATGATGGCGAGGATGCCGACGAAGGACTCGACGATCATGGCGCCATAACCGACCTTGACGGCGTCCTGCTCCTTCTCGACCTGCTTGGAAGAGGTGCCCGAAGAAACGAGGCTGTGGAAACCGGAGAGAGCGCCGCAGGCAACGGAGACAAACAGGACCGGGAACATCATGCCCGAGGCATTGCTAAAGCCGGTGAAAACCGGAGCGGTGATGGTGGCCTGGCCGTTAACGCCCAGGACGACGATGCCGAGGACAGCACAGACAATCATGACGATCATCATGATGGAAGTGAGGTAGTCGCGAGGGGTCTTGAGCATCTGGATGGGCATGGCACCGGCAAAGACCAGGTAGACCATGACGACGGCGAACCACTGGAACTTGTCCAGGTAAACCGGGAACTGCATACCGACGGCGAACATGAGGACCATGAGCACCACGCCGGTGACGAACTCGGCAGCGCCGGTGAGGTTGAACTTCTTCTGAGCCCAACCAAAGGCCATGGCGACGAAGGTGAACAGGATGGAGATGGTGCCAGCGCAGCCAGCGGCATAGGACTTGGTGAAGTCGATGGCACCGGTGGCAGCGCCAGAGGCGTCAACGGCCGGGGTGAACATGAACGTCTTGCAGACCATGTCGGTAAAAGCGGCGATGACGATGATGCAGAACAGCCAGCAGAACAGCAGGAACAGGCGACGGCCGGTCTTGCCGATGTACTTCTCGATGAGCTGAGCCAAGGACTTGCCGTTGTTCTTCATCGAAGCGTACAGGGCGCCAAAGTCGTGAACGGCGCCAAAGAAAATGCCGCCGACGAGGACCCAGAGCACAACGGGCAGCCAGCCGAAGGCCATGGCAACGATCGTACCCGTAACAGGGCCAGCACCGCAGATCGAGCTGAACTGATGCGAGAACGCGGTGAAGGCGGAGACGGGCGAGAAGCTCTTGCCGTCCTTCATGCGCTTGGCAGGCGTGAGGGCCTCTTTATCAACGCCCCACTTGTTAGCCAGCCAGCGGCCGTAACCCAGATAGCCGCAGGCGAGCACCGCCGCGGCCACAACCATGAGCAAAACTCCGTTCATTACATTTCCTCCTCTAAAAAGAACCTCCTAGACATAAAAAATGAGGGCCGTCGGTTGCGCTCGACGGCCCTCATCTTCATCAGCCGCCCGTTATCGTACGGGCTAGCTGTATGTGCTAACCCGCATCAGATAATTACTACGCTGATAATGTTTAGCTGATGCGTGAACATGTCTAAGAAATCCTCTTCAATCATGATGCGAACGATCCGTGCGTGTTCACATCCCCCAGTGAATGAAAAGGAGTATGAAACTTTAGTTGCCTAAAGTCAACGCAAATATGTAATGAATTTTCAACTTTTTTTGAATTTCTCGGTATAAAACGTCACTGACCTCGGACTTTACCCCACGACAGTTTTTGCTTGAGAGATGCTCCTCGGGGGCGGGGCGGGCGCCTGCCGCCATATATGAACTTTCCTGCTCGGACAGTCCTGCTCACGACGGAGGCCACATTAAGTGGCCTCCTGTTCGTGCGGAACTCGCGATAAAGTTCATATATGGCGGCAGGCGCCCGCCCCGCCCCCGAGGAGTTCCCATCCCAAATCTCAACTCTGTTATCATAATTACGATAATATCCTGATAGCTCAGGAGGTAGCTGTGAATATTAGGCCAGTCTCAGATCTTAGAAATCACTACCCGGATGTTGAACGCGAAGTCGAACAGGAGGGTCCGGTTTTTCTAACTAAAAACGGGCGGGGCTCTATGGTCGTCATGAGCTTTGAGCAGTACAAGTCACTGAGCAATACAATCGAGAGCGCACTTGATGCCGCTGATCGTCAGGCTGCCAGCATGCAACTTCGCTATACACACGACGATGTCTTTGGCTCTGTCAGAAAAATGCTCGACGGCGGTCTCGATGAACAGGCACTATAAGCTCCGCTATCTTCCCCTATTTTGGGAGGACCTCAGCCAAGCAGCGTCATATATCGCCTTTGATCTCAATAACCCCGCTGCAGCAAATAGGCTTGTCGACAATGTTGAAGAAGGCATACTCGAGCATCTCAAGAATCCAACCATGTCACCAACATACCCTTCGACAAGAAGACGGTCGCACCCGTATTACCGCTTCTACGTTGGCAACTACATGGTTTTTTATGTCGTCATCGACGACGTCATGGAAGTCCGCCGACTGCTATATAAAAGCCGAGATATTGAGTCGATTATCAGGTAGGTTTCTCTCAGCTAAAGCACGCCGGAAATTTGACGCTGACCTGTTAACCTTGCCGGACGTTGTCGACGCCGATCCAGCTCAGTAGCTGCATAGATACAGAAAGGTTCCCGACGCTGCCCGGGCGCCAGCGGCCGCATATGAACTTTATCGCGAGTTCCGCACGAACAGGAGGCCACTTAATGTGGCCTCCGTCGTGAGCAGGACTGTAGAGCAGGAAAGTTCATATGCGGCCGCTGGCGCCCGGGCAGCGTCGGGAACCGCGCCCATACGACTACAGCGTCATGTTTGGATCGGCGTCGACGTCGAACGGCGAGATTTCACCTCGGTCGAATTTGCGGCGAGCGACCTCCGCAATCATAGCGGCGTTGTCAGTACAGGCCGAGAGAGGCGGCACCGTTACGCGAATCCCCTGACGCCCGAGTTTCTTAATCATCATCTCGCGCAGATGCGGGTTGGCCGAGACGCCGCCGCCGATGCAATACTCCTTGCACCCGGTGGCGTGCAGGGCGTTCTTGGCCTTCTTGTACTGCACGTCAAAGACCGCCGCCTCAAACGAGGCCGCAAGGTCGGGCAGGTGAATCGTACGCCCAGCCTTGGTCTCCTGCTCAATATAGAGCGTCACCGCCGTCTTGAGGCCCGAAAGCGAGAATCGATAGTCTCCCCTGCTGTTAAGCGCACGGGGAAAATCGATCGCGCGGGGATTGCCCGTCTCGGCGAGCTTGGAGATGATGGGACCGCCGGGATAGCCCAGGCCCAGCGCCTTGGCAACCTTGTCGAAGGCTTCGCCCACGGCGTCGTCCAGCGTCTCGCCAAGCACCTCGTAGTCGCCCCATGCCTTTACGTGCACGAGCATGGTGTGCCCACCCGAGACAAGCGTAAAGATAAACGGCGGCTTAAGGTCGGGCTGCGCCAGCAGGTTGGCGAACAGGTGACCCTCCAGATGATTGACGCACACGAGCGGTTTACCGGCAGCATACGCAAAGCCCTTGGCAAAGGCGACGCCCACCACCAGGGCACCCACCAGGCCCGGGCCTTGCGTCACACCCACGGCGGCAAGCTCACTTGGCGCAATCGCTCCACCCTCAAGCCCAAGCGATACCGCGGCATCTTCAAGCGCCGCATCTACGACACTTACAATCACCTCGACATGCTTGCGCGAGGCGATCTCGGGCACCACGCCGCCAAAGCGAGCATGAAAATCAATCTGCGTCGACACCTGGTTGGCCAGCATATTGCCGTCCGCATCGATAATCGCCACAGCCGTCTCGTCGCAAGAGCTCTCGATGGCAAGAACTAGGCGACGGCGCTCGATTTCGGCACGCTCCTCGGCGGTGCGCTCGGGCTCAGGCAGCGGCCAGACGCGCTGCTCGGCAGCCGTTGGCTCGGGCGAGGCATTGTCGAGAGGAAGCACCAGGGGCAGCGACGCCGTCATGACGATGGCATCCTTGCCGACGCCGTAGTAGCCACGGCGACGACCCGCCTCGGTAAAGCCCAAGGCGCTATAGAGCGCAATCGCACCCTCGTTGCCGTCCTCAACCTCAAGCGAAGCAGTGGTGCAGCCGAGCATCTGGGCGTCATAGCTCACGTGCGACAGCAGCTTGCGGGCAATGCCCTCGCGACGATGAGCAGGATCAACCGCGACGTCCATAATCTGAACGTCACCGTCGACGACCATGCCGCCGGCAAGTCCCAGCAGCTGACCGTCGTCGTGCGCCACCCACCAGCTACGCGGAGCGGCAACGCCCTCGCCCAGCTCGGACAGGAACATGCCCGGCGTCCACGCCTCGTGTCCGGCGCCTTCAAAGCAGGCGGCCTCCAATGCGCTCGCGCCCTCGGCATCCGCCGCGCCCATGGGACGGAACTGCAGATGGCGGCCGGCGAGCTCGTCGGCAACACCCGTAATCTCGCTCTGGGCGCTCTCGGCAAGCCCAAGGCGCTTACGCTCATTTTCCTCGGCATCCGAAAGACGCGTGTAGATCGGCAAAACGCGAGCCGGATTACCGTCGCCCGCGGCGTGCGCCATCAGAAGGCCTTCGCCCGAGGGCCACCACAGGTCTCGTTCCACGCAGCGCGCAGTCTCGTCCTCACTCAGCAGCTTGCCATAACGTACGAGACCGTCACCAGTCAGCTTAACCTGGCCCCAGTCCGCGGCCTGGCGCCACTCATCAAGCGCCACGGCGGCTTTGACCACGTGTTCGCGCTCAAACAGACGCTCGGGGCCTTCGTCCCCCAGCACGTACAGAGCCGGATACACCTCGCCACGCATGGCGTCGGCAAGAACACCAAGCTTGCCGCGCACGCCAGCCTTCCACGCCGTCCAGGCGCAAGCGTCAAGTGTCGACACGCCCAGCAACGGCACGTTGGCACCGCGCGCCAGACCCTTGGCGGTCGAGATGCCAATGCGAACGCCCGTAAACGAACCCGGGCCGCGTCCAACCACATAACAGCCGACATCGCCGCGATTCAGCCCGGCCTGCGCCAACACGCCATCGACGGTATTCACAAGTTCCACGTTGGCATGGCGACGACACAGATGGTCCCCGCTCACCAGCTTCGCCTCGCCCGTCTGCTCATCAATCCAGCTTGCCGCGCAGGCAAGCATGTCGGTCGAAGTATCGAGCGCCACTACCAGCGCGTTGTCGTTATGCAAGCTCATCTTGTACAGCCTTATCAATCAAATCGAAAAGCTCCGTCGCGCGCTCGCCGTGCGCCTCGAGCGCGATCGTTCGCACGTCGCTATCGTCCTCATCGCGCCTAAGCGTCACCGAGAGATACTCATCCGTCAGCTCGTCCTGAAACTGCTCGCCCCATTCCAACAGGCAAGCGCCCTCATAGCCGAGCACGTCAAAAATGCCCGTATCCTCGAGCTCGTAGGCATGCTCCAAGCGGTACAGATCAAAATGGAACAGCGGAATACGCCCCTGGTCGTGAACGGCCATGAGCGCGAACGTAGGACTCGTGACCATATGCTCATCGCCCAAGCCGCGCGAGACGCCCTTGGTAAAGTGGGTCTTTCCCACGCCCAAGCCGCCGGTCAGTATCAGCACATCGCCATTTTCTAGACACGGTGCGACCAACTCGCCAAAATGCTCCGTATCGGCAGTACGAGCCGTTTTGTAGGTACCTAGCCCCAGGCGCTCCAGGGACATATACGCTCCTTATTATTCCGAGGCGCCCTCTGGCGCGGGGTGTCGCACCAGATAGTCGCCCAGCATCTTAAAGTCTTCCTCCAGCAACTCCTGCCACGCCGGATTGCGCAGCGCCGCCGCGGGATGAAACGTCGGCATCACCACAAAGTGCCCCATCTGATGGAACCTGCCGCGCAGCTTGGTAATGCCAATCTCGGTCTTGAGCACAAAGTGCGTTGCGGGATTACCGAGCGTCACGATGATATCGGGCCAGATGCTTCGAATCTGCTCGCGCAAAAACGGTGAGCAAGCAAGCACTTCTTCGGGACGCGGATTGCGGTTTCCCGGCGGGCGACATTTAAGCACATTGGCGATATAGACATCTTCACGCTTAAGGCCCGCCAGGGACAGAATGCCGTTGAGGTCTTCACCCGCCGCCCCCACAAAGGGCTCGCCCTGTAAATCCTCGTTACGGCCCGGCGCTTCACCAATAAACATCACGCGAGCGCGGGGGTTTCCCACCCCAAACACGATATTGTGGCGCGACTGGTAAAGCTGGCAAAGGTGGCAATCACCCAGGACGGCCTCGATCTCCTCGAGTGCAACTTCGCGCGGCGCCTGATGGCTATGGCCGGGGATGTGCATAACGCCCATAGCGGCTCCTACACGTAGACCTTGTCGAGACGCATGCCAAAGCCGCAGGCGACCTCGTAGTTAATCGTGCCGCGCAGGCGCGCCATCTCATCCATGGTAATCTCGGCATCGCCATCGCGACCGATAATTATCATCTCGTCGCCATGTTCGGCCTCGGGAATCTCGTGAGCCGGGTTGGACTGAATGGCAACCATAAACTGATCCATGCAGATATTTCCGACCTGACGCACGCGCTCACCGCGATACAGCACGTCCATACGATTGGAAAGCGTGCGCGAAAGGCCGTCGGCATATCCGATCGGCAGCGTGCAGATCTGAACGCGTGTGCGCGGTACGCGGTAGGTAAAACCGTAGCCTACGCCCTCGCCCATCGCAGGATGCGCCACGCGCGTCACGCGCGCATGAACGCTCATAACGGGATCAAGCCGCATCACGCGGCCGCTCAGCTCGCACGGCTGCATGCCATACAAGCCAACGCCAGCGCGAATCATATCAAAATGCATCGAGGGGTCGAGCATCGAGGACGGCGTGTTGGCACAGTGCACGATACCGCACTCAAAACCCGCATCCTTAATGGCCTGAACGGCCTCGGTAAAGCGCTGGCACTGCAGCTTGTAGTCCCAACCCGATGGTTCGTCGGCCGTGGCAAAGTGCGTAAATACGCCGTCGCACTGAATACCGCGATGGAAATTAATACCGCGGACAAAGTCGAGCACCTGCGTGTAGTGAACGCCGATGCGGTTCATACCCGTCTCGATGGCAAGATGATACTTGCCCACCTTGCCCGCCGCGACGGCACATTCACCATACGCAAGAGCAAAATCGGACGTATAGACCGAGGGCATGATATCGAACTCGAGCAATGAAGGAATAGCCTCGATGGGAGGCTCGCTTAGAATCAGGATGGGTTTGGTGATTCCGCCCTGGCGCAACTCAATACCCTCGCTGACCGTCGCCACGGCAAACATGTCGGCACCGGCCGAATACATGATCTTGGCGCACTCGACGGCTCCATGACCATAAGCATCGGCTTTAACCACGCAGCACAGGCGCTGACGCGGATCTAGCAAGTTCTTATAGGCCCTCGTATTGCGGCGGAGCGCCCCGCGGTCGATCTCGACCCAGGACCAACGCGTCAAATCGGCTTTATTCATGATTAGTCATCCGACCCTTCGTCCATGATTCCCAGATCATCGAGCGCATCCTTTGCCGCCAATTCCATGGCGGGACCGATCAAGTCGATAAGATCGGTCGCGATAACGCTCTTCTCGCCATACTCCGTCGCCGCAGCAAAGCCGGCATAGCTGTGGAGTGCGACGGCATACGAGTACAGCAGCTCCCAACGGTCCATCTCGTCACGCATGGTCGCAAGCGTTCCTGCAAGGATACCTGCGAGGACATCACCCGAGCCAGCGGTCGCCAACGACGCTGGGCCCGAAAGCGGCAGCAGCACGCGCTCGACGCCGCAAATGGCCGTCGTCGGGCCCTTAGCGATAACAACGAGATTATGGGAACCGGCAGCCCAGACAATCTTTTGAGCAGCGGCAATCGCAGTGCCAAGATCATTGACCTCTTCGCCGGCAACGAGACGCGATAGCTCGCGATAATGCGGCGTCATAACGAGCGGCTGCTCGCGACGGTACATCTCGGGATTACTGTCGATGCCGTCGATTGCAATCTTGGCAAGGCAGTTGAGCGCATCTGCATCTAGGATAAGCGGCACATCGAGCTCAAGCAGGCCCGAAACGACTTGCATCGATCCGGCAGACGTCGTCATGCCAGGCCCGCACACAACGCAGCTGTACTTCTTAGCAATCTCGCACACTGTCATACGCGCAGCGGCACCAAAAGATCCACGGGAATCAGACGGAATGGCGAAAACGGGAATCGACGGGAGCGCCATACGAATAAGGTTGGCGCACGCATCGGGCGTCGCAACGGCCACATAACCGGCACCAGCACGAGCGGCAGACTTTGCGGCCATGATGGCGGCACCAGGATATTGTGCCGACCCGGCAACGATGAGCGCGGAGCCGCGCGAATACTTATCGATATTCGTGGGCAGCGGGGCAAAGTAGTCCACCAGATCACCGGGCTCAACGATCTCGGCAGCATGATCGACATCATCGATGACTTCGTCGAGGCGGTCGTACAGACCGCCACACACCAGATCGCCAGCATACTCCGGACCGTCAGCGCTGTAGAGGCCGATCTTAGGGGCAATCATCGTCACGGTACGCTCGGCACGGATGCAGTCGTCATCCACAACGCCCGTCTCGGCATTCAGGCCCGAGGGAACATCGATAGAAACAACGTAATCGGCGCACTCGTTAACCGTAGGAATCCAAATAGAAAACGGCGCACGAAGGTTGCCGTGAAAACCGGTACCAAAAATAGCATCGACCACGACATCCGCTTTGTTAATGAGAACCTCTAGCTCGTCTCGCGAAGGCCCAACGCACACATGAACGTCGCGACCGGCGGTGCGACGGGCAACGTGACGAGCAAGGGCAGCAGGAATCTCATCCGGCTCAACTGGAGAAACGATATCAACATCAACGCCCTTATGGGTCAGGATATCCGCAGCGACCCAACCATCACCGCCGTTATTGCCAAAGCCGACCAGCACAAGAACGCGATCAGGGTTGAGCTTTAAAATTTCGTTGGCGGCAAATTCACCTGCCAACTCCATGAGCTCGGCCTTCGAGGTGCCCTCGCGCTCGATGATATCCTCGAGGCGAACGACTTCCTCGGTACTCAAAACCGGTTTCATCTATGCTCCTTGCGTATCTTGCGGATCATCGATCAAATGCTCCGACAAAGCAGATTGTTGCAGCTGTTCAAGCTCATCCAATACAGAACGAGCCTCTTTAAATGTCTGGGCAACGCGCTCCTTGGTGCTCATTTTTTCTTCCTTAGGCTTAGGTCGAGCATCCTCGGTGATCGCAATGGCATTAGCGACAGCCAAGTCACCCGTAAGGGTAATAGAAAGAGCAACCTCGATAACACCCAAATCCTGGGCGATTTCGAGAGCGCGACCAGAAAGCAGAGCCTTTGGCTTGCCGAGCCTATCGCGTGTTACGGAAACGTCCTTACGTCCAACGCCCTGACTAAACCCCGTTCCAAGTGCCTTAAGTACCGCTTCGCGAGAGGCAAAGCGGCTGGCATAATGAGCGGCAGGGCGAGACGACGCATCGCAATACGCACGCTCTTCATCGGTAAACACGCGCCGGGCAAACGACGGAGTTTTCTCAAGGATTGATTTCATTCGGGAAATCTCGACGATATCAACGCCGATACCAGCTTCAGCCATGTTCACCTCCATGCTACACAGACTACGATATTGTAGCCCGTTCAAAGAAGATGCGACAAACGAGGGTTATAAAACACAGCTACTATGTGAGACAAATTGCCTGAGAAACGAAAAAGGGGGAGGCCGCGAGGCCTCCCCCTTCTCAGTCCAATCGCACGGTTCGGTGCCGTCCACCGGTCAGCGGCGCCCTGGCCTCCCACGGGCTGGCCCCGCAGTACTCTCGGCGCGATGGGGCTTAGCTTCCGGGTTCGGAACGGGACCGGGCGTGCCC
>NZ_JBQKLJ010000024.1:0-14478 GCF_052116285.1 Collinsella sp. Sow4_E3 | reverse complement strand
AGCACCATCAATTGCTAGTGCTTTTAGGAAGTTACAAAAGCAGGGGCTACACAGCGAAACTGAGCACCGGACAGTCAAGTATCTCAATAACTTAATTGAGCAAGATCATAGACCTGTTAAACGTCGAAATAAACTTTATCAAAGTCTTCGTACTGCATCAACTACGATTAAGGGCATAGAAGCATTGAGAGGCATATACAAAAAGAACCGAAGAAATGGAACGCTCTTCGGCTTTTCGGTGTCTACTGAAATCAAGGTATTAATGGGAATAACAGCCTAAGATATTTGGAGTTCAGAGAGGGCTCGTTTGATTTTCAAACTTTGCAACAGAACCTTTTTTTGATCCGTACGATAAAATTCTTATATTTTTAGTGGATGAACAAAAAAATTGAAAGATTTTTTGTTCATCCATGATTTTAGAAAAAAGAGGGATGATTTCAGAAGACGAAATTCGTCTCTTTTTTTCTTCTTTTTGTATGACAAAAAGAAAGATCTTTTGCCCATTTTATTTTTATAAAATGGGTAGGTGGCGTTTGCGTAAAGCAAATCGACACAATCCAAAGGGGATAAAAGGGGAAAGTGAAACTGCCCCCTTTTCAAGCCACATTGTAATACAAGAACGAAGTGATTTGTATTACAATGTGATAGCTTGCAGTATTTATGGTTTTATAGTTGCTATTTTGTTATAATGATTGTAACCGAACAGGGCGCAATGCTTATTACAAAATCAATGACAAAGGGCGATTGAGGAATGAGCGCTGGGGCATTTTATCTTTGAGGAGGCTATTTATGGATCAGAAAGAAGTATCACAAAATCAAACAAAGTACATTCAATTTAGATTATCTGAAGAACAATACAATAAGCTGAAAATTTCAGGAGAAACATATGGACTCTCTCCGAATCTCTATGCGAAAAAATTAGCACAAAAATCTCATTTAAAAAAACCTTATCTCGAACATGACCAAGCGAAAGCTTTATTGCTAGAACTCTCAAAACAAGGAACCAATTTAAATCAAATCGCCAAGAAACTGAATCAATTCGATCGAATGGACAACCAAGATAAAGAGCTGATCGAGGCTTTACGCTATACATACGGAGTACTCGCTCAAGCTCAAAAGGGGTATCAAGAGTTATGGCAACAATTGCAAAAATAAGCAATGGCGCAAGTGCAGCGAGCGCCCTTAATTATGCTTTAGGACAAGACAGACCCATGCATGAAAAAACTGAACAGTGGCTACAAGACCATCAATTGGAACGTCCTGTGGAGCTGACAAATTGTCGGGCAGTTGCCGTGGGTGGAACCAACGGGATTGATCCCTTTATCGCCAAAGAACAATTCGATGTCATTCGACAACTTCATAACCAAACGAAAGAATCCAATCAAGTCTTGCGTATTACCCAATCTTTCGCCTTAGATGAACTGAATCCGAAAGTACAAAAGGACTGGCAAAAAGCCAATGATTTAGGCGTTGAGTTAGCAGAAAATCTCTATCCTAACCATCAAAGTGCTGTGTATACGCATTTAGACGGGAAAAATCACGTCTTACACAACCACATCATTGTCAATAAGGTCAATTTAGAGACAGGAAAGAAATTAAGAGAACAAAAAGGAGAAAGCGTTCAACGAGCACGAGAAATGAATGATCGACTCGCTTCTCGAGAAAACTGGCACATTTTAGAGCCACCAAAAGAGCGCCAAACAGAGACAGAAAAAGAACTAATCGCCAAAAATGAGTATTCTTACATGGATGATTTGAGAGAAAGAATCAATAAATCGCTTCAAGATGTCTCTGTGAGCTCATATGAGACGTTTAAAGAGCGTTTATCCGATAATGGTGTAATTCTATCAGAAAGAGGCCAAACGTTCTCATACGCCTTTTTAGACGCCAATAATAAGCAAAGACGAGCACGAGAGACCCGATTGGGTTCTGATTTTGGAAGGGAGACCATTTTACATGAGTTGGAAAAGAGAACAAGACAAAACGAATTTAGAGCTGTTGAACAACGAGAACCAGCGATTACTCCGCTTGAGCGAGACACTCAACAAAGAGAATCAGAAATTGTTAGCCTTGAACAAGCAATTGAACCAAGAAAATCAGAAGCTCTCAAACGAAAATCAACAACTAATCGATTTATTGACACAATCAAACAGTTTGCAGGACGAGTACCAGAACTTACTCAACGCGTTACAAGAAAATTAAAGCAAACAAAAGAGAAAATCCTCGATGATTTTGAACGTCGCTTTTCAAAGGACATGAAAAATGACGAGCAAGAACAACAGAAAAGCCTAGAAAAACAAGCAAATAGAGACGTACAGTCCGAAAAGAAACCAACAAAAGATCATGATAGGGGGATGAGTCGATGAATAAAGATGAACAACTCGTTGTTCAAGTATTAAATGCTTATAAAAATGGCAAAATTGATTTCAGTAACGTTCCAGAACTAGAAACCTTAGTCCGTCAAGAGGTCAATAAAGAGTTTCGGGACTACCAAGAAAAAATAGAAGCGGTTGCGAATCAAAAAATGGAATCTGCCATTCAAGAACAACTCCATCGTTTAGAGGCAGAAAACTTAAAAGCGGATATACTGAAAGACATTCAAGTTGAAAAACAAGCATTACTCGCTTTGAAAAAAGAACTGAATGAACAAAAAGAGCAGATAAAAGCAGATCGCAAACGTGAGATTGTCGAACGTTACGGTATTCTGATTGCGAACATTGTCTGCCTGTTCTGTTTCTTAGTTGTCGGTATTCTCATCGGACGATGGATTTATAAAGGTATCTGGGATGGTTGGGGTTTGCATATTTTGTATGACACAGTGATGGAAATACAGCCTAAACATCCTTATGGGGCAGTCATTCTTGGATTAGGTGGTTTTGGTTTAATCGGTGCTGGCATCTATGGCAGTTTTCGATTGATGTATGAAGCTTCAACGACTTGGTTAGATAAACGTCCAAAAATCTTTAAAAGAATCTTTCCGAAAAAATAGAGAGTGAGGTAATCCTGTGGTTTTAGACAATAAATTAGGGTTAACCAATTCAGCAGAATTAGCTAAACAAGAAGAGTTATTAACGAAAAAAAGAGCCAAAGAATTGTTTGAGTCTGGCAAAATAGAGGATCTTGAAATTGGGACGTTTCAAGGCTTATCTGATATTCATCAGTTTTTATTCCAAGATATTTACGACTTTGCAGGAAAAATTCGAGAAGTGAATATTGCGAAAGGAAACTTTCAATTTGCGCCACGTATTTTTTTAGCGCAAACACTTGAATATATTGATAAATTACCTCAAGAAACATTTGATGAAATTATTGATAAGTACTCGGATATGAATGTGGCGCATCCTTTTAGAGAAGGCAATGGACGAGCCACTCGTATCTGGTTGGATTTAATTCTTAAAAATAAACTACACAAAATCGTCGATTGGAATCAAATTGATAAGGATGACTATTTAAATGCCATGATCCGTAGTACAGTCAGCACCAATGAATTAAAATATTTGATTCAAAAGGCTTTAACCGATGATTTAGGAAAAGAACAATTCTTTAAAGGAATTGATGCGAGTTATTATTACGAGGGCTATTACGAAATTAAAACAGAAGATCTATAAACACGTATAAACACGATTTAAAGAAACAGACTGCTCAATATAAAACTTGAGTAGTCTGTTTCTTTTTTTGGATGATTTTGACCTTTGATTTTAAATTTTTGAAAAAAATAAAAAAGGCGAAGCCTATTATATATTTATCTTATATATTTTAATCTTTTATATCTTTTGCGTCAAAAAAAAGTGAGTGTTTTCAGGGGTTTAGAGATTAAAACCCCACAAAAAAACTGTGTATACCCCACAAAAAAACTGTGTATACCCCACAAAAAAACTGTGTATACCCCACAAAAAAATCTTTTAGTTGTGGGGTATTGTGATATAATAAAAGCATGAAGAACAATTCTTTGGTCAGATTTTCTTCATGCCTATCTAAAATCACTCACAAAGGAGCAGTTTTCTATGACTAGTATACCAAAAAATGAACAAAATCAGAAGCAGGTGCAAATCTTGAACGAATTATCAAAACGAAAAGTAGTGGAGCATAATTCTTTAATTACAAGCATTGCCAAAATGGATAAAACCCCACTCAAAATGTTTGAGTTAGCAGTATCTTGCATTAACACGGAAGAACCACCAAAAGATCATACAGTTTATTTGTCAAAAGCAGAATTATTTGCCTTTTTTAAGGTATCTGATAATGATAAACACACACGTTTTAAACAGGCAGTTGAGAATATGCAGAAACAAGCTTTTTTTCAAATCAAAGAAGAAGTGGGAAAAGGCTTTAAATTTAGAAATATTGTCCCCATTCCCTATGTGGAATGGACGGATTATCATGATGAAGTAAAAATTGAATTTCATCGTGAAATTATGCCTTATTTAATCAATTTAAAACAGAATTTTACGCAACATGCCTTGTCTGATATAGCAGAACTGAATAGTAAGTATAGTATTATCTTATATCGCTGGTTATCCATGAATTATAACCAGTACGAGCATTATAGTTATAAGGGCGGGCGCCGAGAAGAACAAGTGGCAGCCTACCGCAACCCCACCATTTCAATCCGAGAATTGCGAGAAATGACCGATACAATTAGTGAGTATCAAAGATTTGATAGATTTGAAAGTTATATTTTAAAAAACTCTTTAAAAGAGATCAATGCACACACCTCCTTTAACGTGACTTATGACAAGATTAAGAAAGGGCGTTCGATTGATTCTATTGTCTTTCATATAACGAAAAAACGCCGAGCAGATGATAATAGCTACAAGTTGGAGGATAAGAACTACAAAGAAGCGAAAGCTGAAAAAGAATTATCAAACCAAACGCTTGCAGGTAAAGCGTTAGAAAGTAGATATACAAGGTTATTGCTTGAAAATTTCCTTTTATCGCCTTATGAAATGACAGATACATCACTTATGGCTGGCTTGCAAAAAAATGTTTATCCAAAGTATGACGAACTCAAAACATTACGAGGACTTGAGGGGGTCAAAAAGCACCTCTCATACGTTCGTGAGAAGCAAGAACCTTATTCAAAAGGGAACATTGCTAAATACCTTAAAAAAGCGATTGAACAATACCTCCCAACAGTTAGAGGAAGTGAGATAGAAAATATGGCAGACCTATTGAAAAAAATAGAGGGTAAAGCATGAGTGAAGATTTAAAAACCATAAAAGAAATTGCGGATGAAATAGGTGTTTCAAAGCAAGCTGTATGGCAAAAAATAAAAAAAGAATCGTCAATAGATTTACGTCAATTTACGTCAAAAAAAGGAAATACCGTTTACGTTGACGTTGATGGTCAAAAAGCTATTAAGAGTGCTTTTTTTAACAAAACGTCAACAACAAAACGTCAACAAAAAGTTTTTGTTGACGACAACGTGAATAATTCAGTTGATGGCAATCCAGAGGGGAATGAAGAGATTTTATTTTTAAGGAATCTAGTTTCCGAACTCCAATCAGAAAAAAAAGAGCTTCATAAGCTATTAGACCAGCAACAACGCCTAGCCTTACAAGATAAAAAGTTGTTAGAAGAATACAAAGCAGAAATTAAGGAATTAAAATCTTTGATGGTACCAGTACGAAAAGATGATAAAGATCCTATGGTACAAAAATCTAAAGACATAGATAATACAAAAGAAGAACTTCATACAAAAAATAAAAAATGGTGGCATTTTGGAAGGAATGTAAAATGACTAAACAAACTTTTGATGATTTAATTAATCAGATTAATACTGTTTCTAAAGATGTACAAAGAGAACGTGGGACGCTTTTTGAGAAACTAACGTTGGCTTATTTAAAAAATGAACCAACTTACAAAGCCTTGTATCAAAATGTATGGTTATTGTCAGAAGTTCCTGAATCTTATGGTATTCCAAAAAAAGATACAGGTGTTGACTTAGTTGCTGAACAAAAAAATGGTGATTTGGTTGCAATACAAGCCAAATTTTATACAAATAAGGTTGGTAAGTCTGAAATTAATTCCTTTGTTGCTGAGTTAGGTAAAAGTTACTATCAACGAGGACTTATTGTATCTACGATGGATGATTGGAATTCCAATGCACGTGAAACGATTGATCAGAATGAAAAAGGAATTGAAATCATTGGATTATCAGACCTTAGGAACTCTCAAATTGACTGGTCTCAATTTAATTTTGAACGTCCAGAAAATGTTGTTGTTAAAAAACCTAAAAAATTAAGGGATTACCAACAAACAGCTAAAGAAAATGCCCTTGCTCATTTTAAAGAAAATGATCGTGGACAACTAATTATGGCACCAGGTACAGGAAAAACATTTACTAGTCTTAAAATATCTGAAGCTCTATCTAAAGATAAAGATGGTCCTTTTAAAGTGTTGTATCTTGTTCCTAGTATTCAATTATTGACGCAAACATTGCGTGGTTGGAATAATGATAGTGAACTAACAATGACAAGTATGGCCGTTACTTCTGACCGTGATGCATCACGTGGTACTGACGGAACCGAGGATATAAAAGCGTCTGATATTGGCTATCCAGCAACAACTTCTAGTAAAAAAATATTGCAAAACTGGCATGCTTTTGAAGGATTGCAAAAACCAACCGATATGCTCGTTGTTTTTAGTACGTATCAGAGTATAGAAGTCATAGGTGAAGCACAAAAAGAAGGGTTTCCAGAGTTTGATTTTATTATTTCTGATGAAGCTCATAGAACCACAGGTGCTCATGAAGCAGCTAAAGAGGCTAGTGCATTCTCTAAAGTTCACAGCAATAACAATGTAAAAGGACTTAAAAGAATGTACCAAACGGCTACACCAAAGATATATGGGGAAAGTGCGAAAAAAAATGCCAAAGATAAGAGTATCTTACTTTCATCAATGGATGATGAAAGTAAATACGGAGAAGTGTTCTTCCGTATGGGATTTGGTCAGGCAGTCTCACGTGATATTTTAACAGATTATAAAGTGATGGTTTTAGCAGTTGATGAAGCAGCAATTCAAAAAGATATGCAACGGACGCTCGCTGATCCAGAAAATGGATTAAATATTGATGATGTTGGTCGTATTGTGGGGGTTTGGAACGGAATGATGCGTCGTAATGGCTATAAGAACCCTATTAAAAATAGTCCGTATGATGGAGCTCCTTTAGAGCGAGCGATTGCTTTTACAAGAACGATTGAAGAATCTAAAAAAGTATCGAGTCAATTTGAAGAAGTAGTCAATGAGTATATCAGCGAAGCTATTGAAGACGAATCTATCCATTTATCAATGCGTCATGCGGATGGTCAAATGAATGCACTCCAAAAAGGAGAGGTTTTAGATTGGTTAGCCAATCCTAATAAACCAGCCGATGAGGCTCGAATTGTTTCTAATGTCCGCTTCTTAACGGAAGGGATCGATATTCCGACGCTTGATGCAGTTATATTTCTATCTCCTAAGAAATCTCAAGTTGATATTGTTCAAGCTGTTGGTCGTATCATGCGTAAGGCTGAAGGTAAAGACTATGGATATATTATCTTACCAATCGTTATTCCAACTGGAGAAAAACCAGAAACAATATTAGATAATAACAAGAATTACGAAACGGTGTGGCAAGTGATTAATGCTTTACGTTCTGTCGATGAGCGATTTGAAGCAATGATTGATAAATTAAATATGTCTAAACCTAAACAGCTAAAAGTCATCGGTGTAGGAAGTGCTCCAGATCAAGTGAATGATCAAGATAAAACTACTGAAAATGCTCCTTTCCAAACGGAACTTGAGTTTGAGTGGGATAAATTTGAAGGTGCTATTTTTGGTAAAATTGTTCAAAAAGTTGGAGATCGTAAATATCTTGAGAATTGGTCGAAAGATGTTGCTAAAATAGCAGAACGTCAAATTAACTGGATTAAAAATAAGTTATCAGATAAAAAAGATCCGATTAGTTTAGAATTTAAAAAGTTCGTTTCATCATTACAACATAATATCAACGAAAGTATTGATGAAAATCAAGCTGCGGAAATGCTCTCACAGCATTTAATTACAAAACCTATATTTGAGGCACTATTTTCGGAATATAGTTTTGTAAATCAAAACCCTGTCTCCCAAGCGATGGAATCGATTGTATCAGAGCTAGAAAAAGCTGGTTTTGCCAAAGAACAAGAAAACCTAGAGCCTTTATATGAATCTGTCAGAATGCGAGCTGAAGGTGTTGAAAAAGCAGAGCACAAACAAAAAATTATTGTTACTTTGTATGATAAATTCTTCAAAACTGCTTTTAAAGCAACGACTGAAAGATTAGGGATTGTCTTTACCCCAATTGAAGTGGTCGATTTCATTGTTCATTCCGTTGATGATGTTCTAAAAAAACACTTTGGAAAAGCTTTAGCGAGTAAAGATGTGCATATTTTAGATCCGTTTACAGGTACGGGGACGTTTATTGTTCGAACATTGACTTACCTAAAAGAACAAATGGATGCTGGAGAAATATCGTTAGCTGATATCACACGTAAGTTCATGAAAGAATTACATGCGAATGAAATTGTCTTGTTAAGCTATTACATTGCGGCCATTAACATTGAATCAACCTTTGATGAAATAAATGGTGATGAAGAAGGGTATATTCCTTTTGAAGGAATCGTCTTAACAGATACCTTTGAAAGTACAGAGACAGAAGATACATTAGATGATGATTACTTTGGTACTAACGATGAACGTTTGAAACGACAACAAGAAGTTCCAATTACTGCAATTATTGGAAATCCACCTTACTCCATGGGGCAAGTTGATGAAAATGAAATTAATAATTCAACTAGCTATTTTAAATTAACGGATGCTATTACTAATAGTTATGTTAGATTAACAGATGCTAGAAGAGTAGTTTCTGTTTATGATTCTTATTTAAAAGCATTCAGATGGGCTACTGATAGGTTAGCTAGTAATGGTGTGATTGGATTTATAACAAATAGTTCTTTTGTTGATTTTAAAACGATGAATGGTGTTCGGAGAAGCTTTGAAAATGAGTTCAATTACGTATATGTCTTAAACCTACGTGGAGCAATAAAAGAGCGTTTAGGTGAGTTAGCCAAAAAAGAAGGTCAAAATGTCTTTGACATTATGACGGGAGTAGCAATTACTATTTTAATTAAAGATGGTAGCCAAAATCATGATATTTATTATTATGATATTGGAGATTATTTAACAAGAAAAGACAAGTTTGATTATCTTGAAAAAACGTATTCTATGGTTAATGTAGATTGGTTAATAATATCTCCTGATGAAAATGGTGATTGGATAAATAAGAGAGATAAAAACTATTTAAACTATGTCCCTATGGGAAATGACTCCTCTACTAATTATACGGATACAATGTTTAAAGATTCAGCAATTGGTGTTACAACGAGTAGAGATAGTTGGGTTTATAATTTCGGGAAGAAACATGTTTTTGATAATTCGGCTAAATTAGTTAGGAATTATAATAATGAACGTGAGAGATTAAGTAATTACTTGCCTAAACAAAAACTAGATTATATTAACACTGATTCAACATATATGAGTTGGAGTAGGAAAACTAAAACGAAATTATCTTCTAACATATCCATAAACCATGACGAGCGTAAGATTGTTAAAAGTTCCTATAGACCATATACTTATAAATGGTTATATTATGATACTGACATAGTTGAAATGCCTGGACGTTTTAAAGATTTTCTTGGGGAAAATAATAAAGTAATTTATGTTAGTGGTCCTGGAGTAAAAAGAGATTTTTCTGTGATAATGACTAGTGCTATACCTGAATATAAGTATATTGAAAAAGGTCGAGGATTTTATTATTCGAACAATGGACGAAATGGATTTTTTGGCACTTCCGAAATAAATATAAATTCGCATTATGGATTGACCGAGGAAGAGATTTTCTTTTATATATATGGTGTCCTTCATTCTTCTGAATACCGCAAAAAATATGCTAATGATCTACAAAAAGCTTTACCTCGTATTCCATTGCTTAAAAATAAAGAAAAGTATCTTGAAATTGGATCTAAGCTTGCTGATTTACATTTGAATTATGAAGATCAGCCTATCTGGGAAGGTGTTGAAGTTGAAATTTCTAAACCAAATTATCTTGTTAAGAAGATGAAACATCCTAAAAAAGGTATATTAGATACTATTATTTTTAACGATAGTATCACGATTAAAAATATTCCAGAAAAAGCCTATGAATATATTGTTAATGGTCGACCTGCTATTGAATGGATTATTGATCAATATCAAGTTAAAACAGATAAAAAATCTGGTATCACAGATGATCCTAATGATTTTAGTGATGATCCTAAGTATATTTTGAACCTCCTACTATCTGTTATTACAGTAAGTATGCGTACACTCGAATTAATTGATGAATTGCCACCATTTGAAGTAACCGAATAAGAAAGAAGGCCTTAGTAATGGAAATATTAAAAAAAAGAATTAATAATGTTGAAAAATATCTATCAGACATTTCAGACAACCAAAAATTCTTTATCGGAATTAAAATTGAACTGAACAAAATCCAAAAAATACTATCAGAAAAATTCAACAAAACTGACGAAAATGGATTGATGTTTATTCCAAAACCCTATAATGGAATAATGGCTCAACGTAATACCGTGGGAGAGTTTTTATCTGACAAAAGTAAACCCAAAGAAACTGCCTATCGCGCTCAGAGTTGGTCTCTAAAAGATTGGGGAGGAAATATTCATTCTGGAACTAGTGAAGTACCTTATAAAAGATATCCAAAAATTTTTATAGACCCCTTCGGCCTCAACTTCATTTTACTTAATGATAAACAGTATTTAGTAATTAATAAGCAATTCAATAAAAAAAAATCTGAATATGACAAAATAAAATCAGCCATCAATCTCACGTTAGAATTATTCAATAAAGCTGAAACTTTTATACTAGACGTAGACACAGATATGCTAAAACCAGTTAGACAAAGTGTTCCTTGGGAAATTCTTCCCCAAGGGATTAGAATTTGGAATGCTTTTAAAGATGTAGCTAATTCTAATCAAGTATCAAAAAGTGCTAAAATATTAATCGAAGAAAGATTTAAATATTTAGAAGAATTCAATCCAGATATTGAGTATCAAGGTACTGCTGGATATTCAGGATATATAGCTTTTGCTTTTTCAAGTAAAAATATCTATGTTCTAGATTCTATCTTGTATGGAAATGCTACGTATATTTTTGGTGGTAATTGGGAGGAAATATCTCAATTAACTAAAAAACAAATAATTGATGATAATTTATATAAATATAGAATTATACATGATAAAAAATGGAAAACTGAAATAGGAAATATTCTTAATTCTATCTAGAAATCTGTTTTTATAGGGGGTATTTTTAGATAATAACCCCTATACAACGCTATTAAAACAGCCCCCGTTATCTATTGGACAGGTAATAGGGGTTGTTTTTATGTTTTTTTGATATAATAGAACCAAAGATGGAGGGATTATTTGGGATGGTAGGCATGCTTTTACTAGCAATCATGTTCATTTTTATCCCTGTTTGTTTTCTTATCGTAAATTGGGAGCAATTAAAAAGTTGTTTTCAAAAAAATAACAGATGAAACCCTTGCTACAAGCGGAAGTGCAGAAATGAGACACCGACAAGAAAATAAATAAATAAATAATTTAATTATTTACTTATTTTTTAGAAAGGAATATATGATATATGGTTCAACAGATTGTTTTACCTATCAAAGATTCAAATATCTTAAAAATGGTGCAGGATACACTACTTGATAGTTTTCGTGCTGGTCGTCGCAACTATACAATTTTCCAAGTTGGGAAAGCGACCTTGTTAAGAGTAAGTGATGTCATGAAATTAAAGAAAACAGATGTCTTTAATCTTGATGGAACAGTCAAACAAACTGCATTTATTCATGATCAAAAAACAGGTAAGGGAAATACGTTATATTTAAAACCTGTCCAACAAGATTTAATGCTTTATCATGCATGGCTCATCCAACAAAACATGAATTCAGAGTGGTTATTTCCTTCAACTTCTCACCCAGACCGTCACATCACCGAGAAGCAATTTTATAAGATTATGGCACGAGTTGGTGATCTTTTAGGAATTAACTATCTAGGAACGCATACTATGCGTAAAACAGGCGCTTATCGGGTCTATACCCAGTCAAACTATAATATTGGCTTAGTGATGCATTTATTAAACCATTCAAGTGAAGCCATGACCTTAACGTATCTTGGATTAGATCAAGCTAGTCGAGAAACGATGTTAGACCAAATTGATTTTGGGTAATGAATGTTTAGAACTTAGTAGTCGTCCAAAAACGACTAATTTTTTTGTTGAATCGTACGAGGACGATTCGATGCTTTTGACTTGTAAGAACAGGATTGAATGAAGCCATACTGTTCGCATATTTTTAGTGGATGAACAAACAAAATACGAGAAATTTTTTCTTCTTTTTGTATGACAAAAAGAAAGATCTTTTTCCCATTTTATTTTTATAAAATGGGAAAGTGAAACTTCCCCATTTTCAAACTTTGCAACAGAACCGGTGAGGCAATACTTCAGGAATGAAAGAACAGTTTTCTGAAATTTTGAAAATTTTTGCTTACGAAGAAATTTTATTTGTGATATGGTAATCTTCGGTGCTAGAATGCAACCGAAAGAGAGGAGTTTTATTTTGCCAACAAATAAAAAAGAAGGAATTATCTTCACAACACTGATGTGCTTTTTAATGGTTTTAGGAATGAGTATCTACAATCAACTTTTATATAATGATTTATCATTAGTTTCCTTGCTAACAGGATTGGTTCCTGGATTCATAGTAGCTTTTATCGTAGATTCATTTGTCGTAGGTGTTGTTGCGAAGAAGATCGCCTTTAAATTACCAATCAATAAACAAAGTAAACTACAATTAATCGTGACAATTTCATGTCTAATGATTATTGGTATGGTCAGCTTTATGTCCATGTTTGGAATTTTAATCGAAGGAGGTATCCCAGCTAATCTGGGAGCTACTTACCTACATACGTGGGGGATGAACTTCATAGTAGCTCTACCTTACCAATTATTAATTGTGGGGCCGATTTCTCGATTTGTTTTAGGAGGAATCCAAGCCAGTTCTCAAGTAGAAAATGCTGCATAAATTATAGTGAATAAAAAAGAATCAATCAGTCGTTTTATGTCAATTAATGATATAAAACGGCTTTTTTTGTTCCCACGAAAGTATATGGTCTTTATTGGAATCTGGGAGTATAAAATATGGGAAACTTGTATGATAAAAAAAGAAAGATATCATTGGTTAAGCGGTTCTGTTGCAAAGTTTTCCAAAAAATCTATTTTAGTGTAAAGATTGAGAAAAAAGACAGAGAGGACAGAGTAATGAATCATTTTAAAGGCAAACAATTCAAAAAAGACGTCATTATTGTCGCTGTTGGTTACTACCTGCGTTACAATCTAAGCTATCGTGAAGTTCAGGAATTGTTATATGATCGTGGAATAAATGTTTGTCATACTACGATTTATCGTTGGGTGCAAGAGTACAGCAAAGTCCTCTATTATCTTTGGAAAAAGAAAAATAGACAGTCCTTTTATTCGTGGAAAATGGACGAAACTTATATTAAAATTAAAGGGAAGTGGCATTATCTCTATCGTGCAATCGACTCAGAAGGCATGACACTGGATATTTGGCTAAGACGAAAGAGAAATACTCAGTCTGCTTATGCTTTCTTTAAACGACTCCATAAACAGTTTGGTGAGCCGAAAGCAATTGTGACCGATAAAGCACCTTCTCTTGGCTCCGCCTTTAGAAAGTTACAGAGTGTGGGTTTATATACTAAGACAGAGCACCGAACTGTGAAGTATCTTAACAATTTAATAGAACAAGACCATCGACCTATTAAACGACGAAATAAGTTTTATCAAAGTCTCCGTACAGCCTCTTCCACGATTAAGGGCATGGAGACCCTTCGAGGAATATATAAAAAGAACCGAAGAAATGGAACGCTCTTCGGCTTTTCGGTGTCTACTGAAATCAAGGTATTAATGGGAATACCAGCCTAAGATATTTGGAGTTCAGAGAGAACGCGTTTGATTTTCAAACTTCGCAACAGAACCGCATTACCTAATTTGCCGGTGCCCGGGGACTTGACGGTCCTACAGGACTATTTACCCTGGTCACCGAAAGTGCAGGAGATCTGCCACGAATAAATAATTCGAGTACAGCAGTGGCGCAATCCTTATGTTAGAGGGTTGCGCCACTTTTTCATATACGCCCGTTTAACGACCTCTTACAACGGAGTTTTTCGGTTCAATAACAAAAAGCCCACTCCGAAGAGTGGACCGTTCAAAAGATAAAAACTATTAATCAACACCATTTGACACAGAGCCAGAATAATAATATTCTTCAGGGTCCTCTTTAATAATCTATATTCGCTACAGATGTATTTATTTAATGGTTAATCA
>NZ_JBQKLJ010000023.1:0-15498 GCF_052116285.1 Collinsella sp. Sow4_E3 | reverse complement strand
CGTGCCCCCTTCGTTGGTGATTTGTTGTTTAGTCGCTAGAAATCATATGACGGGGCGCGGGCCGTGTTCCGCTATGCGGTTGTCAATTTGCGAAAGAAATTATGCGTCACCTGCACGGAAGCGGGAAAGAAGGTATATACCTGCGGCCGATGCGGGAAGAGCTATAGCAAAGATAGCGGCGAGCCCGCTACCGGTCACACTCCGGGTTCATGGAAGCTGAGCGACGATGGAAAACAGCTGACTCAACGATGTGCCAAATGCAATGCGGTTCTCGAGGTGAAAGCGCTTACTCGTGAACAGCTTGATCTGGAATTAGCTTCTCAAAAAATGACCGTTGATTCTGTTTATAAGGAAGATAGCGGGAGTGGCTATAAGGCGCTATATCCAGATAATATCGAGGTCGTCGTAACCAATCATTCAAACAAAATCGTTCGAAATGCAGATGTCATAGTATGCGCGTGGGATGAGAGCGGGCTACCGGTTACGGTTGGTGTTCAGTTTAGCGCGCGAGCTTCGGCCCCAACGCTTTCTATGGAAGATATTAATATTGGTCCGAATGAAACATATAACTGCTCTGAGCATCAAGTTGGATGGCCGATAGATTCAAACTATACCGACCGAATGGTTCAATTTAAGGCGTGCGTTTCGTCGGTTACCTATTCTGATGGCACTACTTGGACTAATCCTTATGCAAAGGCCTGGCTAAATCTGTATAAGGATAAGAATCTTTAAGCAAGACGCCTGCCTAGCCTATATATCGCGGCAGAGCTTTTGAGGTCGAACGGTTGATTAAAAGTCGTCGTAAAGGTACTAAGTACTTTCACGACGACTTTTATATACATAAACATTAACAATAACGTGTATACTCAACAGTGAAGATATATGTTGAGAGGAGCCGCTATGGTTACCGTCGCGTTTTCGGAGCTGCGCCAGAACCTTACGCAGGTGGCCGAAAAGGTTGCCAATGAGGGCGAGGAGGTTGTGGTCTTCAAGCGGAGCAAGCCGTTGTTCAAGATTGTGCCACTCGACTATCAAGGCCCAGTTGCGGTGGAATATGACGCTGCTCAGGAGCGTGGGGGCGCAAAGCCGGCGTGCGGCACGGACAAGCCCAAGCGCGACGTGGGTACGATGTGGCATCCCAAGATCACCTGGAAGGAGATTCGCGAGATGCTCGCGGAGGATGAGGGCTATCAGGAGTATCTCGAAATCGTAGCCAAAATGCCCAAGGGAACGCCGCTCGATATGATGACGGTTGAAGATGAAAAGCGCATCGCGAGGGAGCGCTACCTATGAGGGCATTTCTCGATACCAATTTTCTGCTCGATTGCGTGCTTCCGGGTCGGCCGGAGCATGGGGCGGCGCAAACCATCAAGGGGCTTGTTGACGTGGGGCTTATCGAGGGCGTTGTTTCGGCCTGCTCTCTCAAGGACGCGTATTACATTCTCACTAAACAGGCCGGCGAGGCGCGCGCCCGCGAGGTAGTGCGCGACTGCCTTAAGAGCTACTCGGCAGAGCCTCTCGACCAAGAAGCTTGTTTTACCTCCGCCTATTCCGATGAGCCGGACTTCGAGGACGGCTGTATCCGTGCGATGGCCGAGCGTGCCGGCGTGGACTTTATCATCACGCGCGATCGCGCCGCTTTTGTGCGCTCGACCATCAAGACCTTCTCGCCCGCAGAGTTCATCCGTGTGTTTCCGATCCCGGAGGAGTAAAACCGCCACACCGGGGACTGCCCGCGGCGTGATAGCCCTCCTGTAGCCGACGCTCGTTAGTTGAGCCGCACCTCATAGCTTTCCGAGAGGTTCTTAATCGAGCACAGTAACCGGCACCGTGATCTGCGTCACGTAGGTCGCGGGGTCGTCGCTGATGATGTCGTCAATGAGGGCGATTTCGCGCGAAGTCCCGGCAGGCGCCAGGTTGTGCTCGCGCATATAGCCGAGCAGCTGCTCATAGCGTGGGGCTGCTTGCCCATGTGTGCCGCGGAAGCTTATGGTCAGGCAGCGCGCGGCGGGTCGCGTCTCGACGTCGCCCACGTAGTCATCGGTGTCATCGAGCAGCAGAAAGACTTCGTCGTAGCCGTCAAAGTCGCCGGCGGCCAGGCGCTCGGCGCCAATCCCAACGCCCAGGTTGCCCAGGAAGACAAAGGTCTCGTGCTGGCCCTTCTGCAGCTGACGAATTTGCCACTCCAGCGCATAGGCGTCGGTAGGGTTGACGCGTTCACGCAGCACGGCGCAGCGGAGCCCGGGCGTATCGATTGTGAAAATGGTATCGAGCTCGGTGTTCAAGGCATTGTGCAGCAGAGCAAGCCGGTTATCGATCTTGCGCGACACGCGCTCCAACTCGCGGCGCTTTCGCTCGATGAGCTCCTGTTGCTGCGCCAGCTGCCGCTGCATGAGGTCCACATCGCGCGTGGTCACAAACTCGCGGATTTGTGCGAGCGGCAAGTCGAGAACACGCAGGTGACTGATGGTGTTGAGGGTGGAGAGCTGCCGCGATCCGTAGTAGCGGTACCCGCTCGCCGGATCGATGCGCGCCGGGTCCAGTAGGCCCATCTGCTCGTAATGACGCAACGTGCCCACGCTCAGGTTAAACAGGTGCGCCACCTCGCCAATGCGGAGCAGGCCCTCGGTATGTTCACTTGGCATGTCGATCACAGGACCGCTCCTTTCAATAGGGTCGGGGAGGGGTGCCAGGCTCGCGTTGCCCCGCTACGCTGCTAACTTGTCAAAAGCCCCGCGCCGGTTGAGCACGGTAAACGCGACAACACAGATGACTGCCGACAAAATCGACCCGCACGGCGAGGCGATGCCCATGGGAAACAGCGTGTCGGAATAGGCGTTCGACAGCAGCCACGCGCCCGGCACGCGAATGAGTGCCACGGCCAGCACGTTGTGCGCAAAGCCGATGTAGCTCTTGCCGTATGCAGCGAAAAAGCCGCTAAAGCAAATGTGGATGCCGGCAAAGATTGCATCGAAAATGTAGCTGCGCATATAGCCGGTGCCGGCAGCGACTACTGCAGCGTCCTTGGCAAAAAAGCCAATAAACGCCGGCGCCACCAGCCACATCAGCACCGTGATCAGGCAGCCGTACACCACCGAGATGGTCATGGCGTCTTTGAGCACCTGACGCGCACGGTCGCCCTTGCCCGCGCCGGCGTTTTGCGCCGTGAGTGCGCTGACGGTGGCGCCCATGGAACTTGGTACAATGAACAAAAAGCTGATCATCTTTTCGACCAGGCCCACGGCGGCGGCGTCGACGAGCCCTCGGTGGTTGGCGATGACGGTGATAAACATAAACGCCACCTGGATGCAGCCGTCCTGCACGGCCACGGGCACGCCGATCTTAAGGATGCCGCCGAGCACCTCGGGCTGGGGGCGCAGGTCGCTACGCTTAACGTGGATGTTCGTGCGGCGGCTCTTAAGCCACACGAGCGCGAGGGCAACGCTTGCCGTCTGGGCGGTTACCGTGCCGAGTGCCGCACCCACGGGGCCGAGCCCCATGTAGCCGATAAACAGAAAATCGAGCGCGATGTTGATGATGCACGCCACGCCGATCACGTACATGGGCGAGCGCGAATCGCCCAGCCCGCGAAAAATGGCCGAGAGGATGTTGTATGCGGCGATAAACGGAATGCCGACAAAGCAGATGCGCAGGTAGGCGGCGGTTCCTTCGACTGCCTCGGCTGGCGTCCCAATAAGTGCCACGATCTGTGGGCACAGTGCGAGCAGGATGGCTGCCAGCACGACCGAGACACCCATAAACAGCGTGATAGTGTTGCCGATGACGGTTTCGGCGCGATCGAAGCGGCGCGAGCCCACGGCGTGGCCGACGATGACCGTCGTTCCCATGGCCAGACCCACGAGCGTCACGGTAATGATATAGAGCGTCTGTGCGCCATTGCCCACGGCGGTGATGCCGGCGGCACCGCTAAACTGCCCCATCATGTACAGGTCGGCCATGCCGTAGAGCATCTGCAAAAAGTACGAGAGCATATAGGGCAGGGCAAAGACCGCGATGGTCTTAAGGACATTGCCGCGTGTGAGGTCGTGTTCCATAGGTGGGGCTTTCTGGCTGGGTCTGTTTCCGTACCAGTGTAGTGAAAACCCTACAACGATTGTAGAGTCAAGGTTTGTGTGTTGAGGATGGGCTTGGAAAGCCGGTCTTGTTCGAAGCGACCTGTCCTGTCGTACGGGTGTCGGCATGATTCTCTCGTGGGGTATTATGTTTTTCGAAGAATAAAACGCCGCGTGAGGGGAGGGCAGCGTGGACGGGCACGTGCAGCATGACGGTTTTGGCCGCGATATCAACTACCTGCGCATTGCCGTTACCGACAAGTGCAATTTCCGCTGCATTTACTGCATGCCGGCCGATGGCGTGGCGCCCCGTGCACACGACGAGTTACTCAGCGCCGAGGAAATCGCCCGCTTTGTGCGCTTGGTGGCGGGGGAGGGCATTCGCCGCGTGCGCCTGACGGGCGGCGAGCCGCTGGTCAGCCGCCGTATTATTCCGCTTATTCGCGACATCCGCGCGATCCCTCAGATCGAGGACATCTCGCTCACCACCAACGGCGCCCTGCTGCCCAAGCTGGCGCCGCAGCTCAAAGATGCCGGGCTTAACCGCGTCAACATCTCGCTCGACACGCTCGACCCTACGCTCTTTGGAAAGATCACGCGCCTGGGTCGGCTCGAGCAGACCATGGCCGGCATCGACGCGGCGCTGGCTTGGGGCTTTGAGCCCGTTAAGGTCAACTGCGTTGTTGTGCGCCGGCTCAACCAGGATGTGGCGGCCCTCGCGCGGCTCACGCTCGACCGTCCCATCCACCTGCGCTTTATCGAATATATGCCCATCGGCGACGAGCACACGAGCTCGCATTGCGCTGTGGACCCGCATGCGCCCGCGCTCAATCCCGAGCTGTGGGACGCGAGCGATACCGTGCCGAGTGACGAGCTGCGGGCGCGCATCAATGCCGGGGCCACCGCGACGGGGCTGGGCGAGCTCGAGCCGCTCGACATCAACGACGCTCCTGCCGGCGCGGGCCCTGCGCGCTATTGGCGCTTTCCGGGCGCGGCGGGAACGGTTGGCTTTATTAGCGCCATGTCCAACCATTTTTGTGCGAATTGCAACCGTCTGCGCCTGACGGCCGATGGCAACGTGCGTCCATGCCTGTTTAGCGATGCCGAGTATTCGGTGCGCGACGCCCTGCGCCGTGGTGATGATATACAGGTACTTTCGATTTGGCACGATGCCGTGGCCCACAAACCGCAGGAACACGCGATAATTGAGGGCACGCAACGATTTATGTCCCAAATCGGAGGATGATCATATGGCCAAGAGCAGGTACGCCGACGCCACCAAGGCCGCTCGCAGGGCCGCGATGTCTGCCCACAAAGCCACGGCCGCGGCGAATGCTGGCAACGCCGACGCGTCCGCGCAGCCGACTTCCAGCGCGGCCACCGAACCCGCCCGTGACGCACGTCGCAACGAGCTGACGCACGTGGACGCCAAGGGCGAGGTGCGCATGGTCGATGTGTCCGACAAGGCCGAGACCCATCGCATCGCCATCGCCGAGGGCACCATCCTCATGCATCCCGAGACACAGGCCATGGTACTGCAGGACCGCGCCAAAAAGGGCGACGTGCTTGCCTGCGCGCGCGTGGCGGGCATCATGGCCATCAAACGCACGAGCGACATCATTCCCATGTGCCATCCGTTGCTCATTACCAAGAGCAAGTGCGACATTGCGCCCATCGCTCCGGCGGGGACGCCGGCCGAGGATATGCCCGAGGGCTGGGCACCGGCGCGCGCGGACGGGCAGGTTGGCTTTCACGTACTGGTTACGGCCGGCGTGACGGGCAAGACGGGTATCGAGATGGAGGCCCTGACCGGCGCGAGTGCTGCGTGTCTAACGATCTATGACATGTGCAAGGCGGTTGATCGCGGTATGGAGATCGTCGACGTGCGCCTGTTGCACAAGGAGGGCGGCCGCTCGGGCGTGTGGGACCGCGCAGAGCGTCAGGCCGCTGCTGTTGAGGCCGTGGCCACTGACGGTGCCGCACCCGCGAGCTCACCCGTCGCCGTCGCGCCCGCAGCTCCGACACCGGCCGTCCCCGCGATCGCGTTTATCGGCTACCAAAACTCGGGCAAGACCACGCTCGTCGAGAAGGTTATCGCCGAGCTCACCCGTCGCGGCCTGCGCGTGGGTTCGCTCAAGCATCACGGGCACCACGGCTTTGATATCGACGTGCCCGCTAAGGATACCTGGCGCCATCACCAGGCCGGATCCAAGCACGTGGGCCTCATCTGCGCCACGCGCTGGGCGGAGTACGCCGACACGCGCGAGGGGGACGAGATGCCCGCGCGCGAGCTGCTGTCGCGTTACAACGATGTCGACGTGGTGATCATCGAGGGCTACAAGACCGAGGGTTTCGACAACATCGTGGTCGCGCGCTCCGGTGTCGACCGTCTGCGTGGCAAGAGCTCGCTCGACCTGGTCGACGGCCGCACGCTGGCCCTTGCCTGCAACGAAGCCCTGGCACGTCAGGCCTTCGACGCAGGCTTTGCGACCCGAGCCATCAACATCAACGACGCCCGCGCCATCTGCGACCTTATCCAAGACCACCTTTAAGGCTTGGCGCTGAACCTGCCAAAAAGGGACAGGTTTATTTTGGCAGGTTTTATCTGGGCAAACGTCATTTCCACCACAGAGGGGCCAGGCATCTTTGTGGTGGTTTTTGCTTTGGTAGATTTTTGTGACATGCCTTACAATCTACCAAGTAGTTCATGACGGGCGAAAAACGGAGAGAAGGGTCCTGATGCGTCCTTAATGTTTCATGCGGATAGATTGATTTGACAGACGGCGACGAATGTCCACCGCCCGTATTCGTATGAAACGAGGAGTCTCCGTGCTCGTATCTCTTCTCTCAAAACCTCGCCCTTCGTTGTCCGCGCAGGCTAAGCACCTGGTGGCAATGCGCTTCCTCATATATACCGGCTTTCAGACCAGCTACTTTATCGGTGTTATCGGAACACTCACCTATGCGGACGGCGCTTCGGTCGTTGCGACATCGCTGGCCGTCCTGTTTATGAACGTCTTCGTGATCCTGGGATCCTTTGCGGGTGGAGCGGCGCTTGACGCTTGGGGTCCGTGGCGGCATTTCCGGGCGAGTATCTTCGGCACGTTGGCAACCGGCGCGGCAATCCTCGCCTGTGGCAGCGCGACCGGAACAGTCCTTGCCGGCGCGGTGCTCCTGGGCTTTGTGATAGGATTCGCCCAGCCCGTCGCCACGTCCTATCCGGCGTATCTCACCGACGACCCCGTCGAGCTCAAAGACATCAACTCCGCCATCGCCATGCTCTCCAACGTGAGCATTATCGTCGGCCCCACACTGGGCGGCTTTGTCGCGGCGGCTGCATCGTCACACGCGGTGTTTTTGCTCATGATGATCTTTACCGTACTGGCGCTCGTCGCCGGTTGGGGCTTTAGGCCGCAAGCAGGTCGCGTCGCCGCGCGCGAAAGTGCTCCCGCGGATAGCAGCACAACGGCAAGTACTGCCAATCAAAGCTCCGACTCCAATAAATCCACCCGCGTCACCTTCGTGACCAGCATCAAGACAGTCTTTACCAACAGCGTCCTCGCCCTGCTGTTCTGCATTATTTTCCTTTCGAACTTTGGCTATGGCGCCTTCGATCCGCTGGAGTCATTCTTCTACCGTGATGTTCTGCACGTCGGTGTCGAGTGGATGGGCTGGCTCTCGTCCGCCTGCGGCGTGGGCGCGGTGCTGGGCGCCGTGGTCGCGCTCCGCTTGCCGCCGCACCTGGTCAACCTTAAGACGCTGCTTGTGGCGCTTCTGTCCGTGGGCCTGGGAAGTTTGCTCTATGTGGGGACACCGTACGTGGGCGTAGCCCTTGTCGGCCAGATTGCCCTGGGCGTGGCCTGGGGCGTCGTCAACCCGCTCCACAACACGATCGTGCAAACGACGGCCCCGCTCGAACAGCTCGGTCGCGTCAACTCGGTCATGGGCTTTGGCAACATGTTCGCCGGCGTGGCGCCGCTGGCGATTGCCCCGTGGCTGGCGGCGACGTTTGGCGTGCAGCAGACGCTCATCGGGGCGGGTATGGTCGTGACGGCGGTTCCCGCGGCACTGCTGCTGTTTGGACGCTGGCATTTGGATTGTGCCGCAAAGCAGTAAAAACCATCACAACATTCGATGAAAATCGCGATTTTGCCGAATAACGTCGAATGTTGTGATGGTTTGCGCCCCGGGTCATGCCATCCTGCGGGTCCGGCCACCACAAAGGGGGCAGGCACCTTTGTGGCGGTTTTCGCTATGGACGGTGCGGTTTCGCTGCAGAACCGCCGGCCCGCCGCCTGCCAACCGCCACCCTCGTTACGTTTTCGCTGCATTTGGGTAAAGCGCCTGCTCCAAGCCGGCGTTGCCTTGTATACTAGAGCGGTTTAACTGTTATGCGGAAGGGAGCGCCTATGGCACTCAGCGAGAAAGACGTGCGCGGTATTGCCGAGTACGCAAAGATCGCACTGACCGATGACGAGCTCGCCCAGATGACGTCCTACATGAACGATGCCGTCCAGATGCTCGAGCCCGTCTTGCAATATGACTTGCCCGACGTGGAGCCCACGTTCCATCCCATCGGAAGCCTGTCCAACGTGATGGGCGATGACCTGCGCGAGCCCGAGCGCGACCTGCCGCTCGACGTCGCGCTCGAAAACGCCGGCAGCGCGCGCGACCGCTACTTCCGCGTGCCGTCCATTTTGGGAGAGGGGGAGAGCGAGTAATGGCGCAGAGCTTCGATTCCCTTACCGCTGTCCAGATTGCCACGGGCGTTGCCGCTGGCGACTTTACCGCTACCGAGGTGGCCCAGGCCTCCCTTGCCGCCATCGAGGCGCGCGAGGGCGGGGTCCAGGCATTCCTGCAGGTGGCGCCCGAGCTTGCGCTCGAGGCCGCCGCGCGCGTGGATGCCGATCGTGCCGCAGGCAAGCCGCTGCCCCCGCTCGCGGGCGTACCGCTGGCCATCAAGGACAACATGAACCTTGTGGGCACGCGCACCACCTGCGCTTCCCGCATGCTCGAGAACTACCAGAGCGTCTACACCGCCACCTGCGTCCAGCGCATGCTCGATGCCGGCTGCCTGCCCATGGGCAAGGCCAACATGGACGAGTTTGCCTTTGGCAGCTCCACCGAGAGCTCGGCGTTCCACCGCACCAACAACCCCTGGGATACCGAGCGCGTGCCCGGCGGCTCCTCGGGCGGCTCCGCTGCCGCCGTCGCCGCGGGCGAGGTCGCGCTCTCGCTGGGCTCGGACACCGGCGGCTCCATTCGCCAGCCGGCGTCGCTGTGCGGCGTGGTGGGCTTTAAGCCCACATATGGCGCCGTGAGCCGTTACGGCGTGGTCGCCTTTGGCTCGTCGCTCGACCAGGTGGGCCCCTTCGGCCGCACGGTCGAGGATGTCGCGCTGGCCATGAACGCGCTTACCGGCGCGGGCCACGATCCCTACGACTGCACCAGCCAGGATTGCGCCGTCGACTTTACCGAGCATCTCAACGACAGCATCGAGGGTAAGCGCGTGGGTATCATCCCCGCGTTTATGGAGGCCGAGGGCCTGACGCCCGAGGTCAAGGCCGCTGTTCAGCGCGCCGCCCAGGAGCTGCAGAACCAGGGCGCCGAGCTGGTCGAGGTCGACCTGCCGCACCTGGATGCCGCCATCGCCGCCTACTACGTCATCGGCCCGGCCGAGGCGTTCTCCAACCTGGCCCGCTTCGACGGTATTCGCTACGGCTATCAGGAGGAGGGCTGCGCCAACCTGTCCGACCAGAGCTCGCTGTCGCGCGCCCACGGCTTTGGCGCCGAGGCCAAGCGCCGTCAGATGCTCGGCGCCTACCTGCTGAGCTCGGGCGTGTACGACAAGTATTACTACGCTGCGCAAAAGGCCCGCACGCTCATCACGCAGGACTACGACACCGCGTATGCCAAGGTGGACACCATCCTCATGCCCGCCTCGCCGCGCACGGCCTTTAAGTTTGGCGAGATCAGCGACCCCACGCAGATGTACCTCTCCGACCTGTACACCATCTCGCTCAACATTTGCGGCAACGGTGGTATCTCGGTGCCCCTGGGCTTGGGCGAGGATACTCAGCTGCCCGTTTCTGCCCAGCTGGTGGGTCCGGCGTTTAAGGACCGTCAGCTGCTCACGTTTGCCCGCGCCCTGGAGCGCGGCTTTGCCGATGCCGCCACGGGTGCGCCCGCGCTTTCCGTCGCACCCGATTTTGCCGGGAAGGGAGGCGAGCTGTAATGAAGGAGCTTTCCGAGGTCCTGCAGGATTGGGAGGCCGTGATCGGCCTGGAGATTCATACCGAGCTCACCGCACTCGATACCAAGATGTTCTGTAACTGCAAGCTCAGCCACGATGACGAGCCCAACGCCAACGTGTGTCCGGTGTGCTTGGGCCTGCCCGGCGCCCTGCCGGTGCCCAACAAGCGCGCCATCGAGAGCATCGTTAAGGCCGGCCTCGCCACCAACTGCGAGATCCAGCGTCACTCGATGTTCTACCGCAAGCACTACTTCTATCCCGATATGGCCAAGAACTTCCAGACCACGCAGGGTCCGGTCGCCTTTGCCATGTACGGTCACCTGGACCTGGACGTGACTGGTCGCGGCGCTGCAGAGCGCCCCGATTGCGCGTTTGGCGAGGCCGAGGCCCAGAGCCTGGCGAGCGCCTCGGCCAACGCCGAGGGCCTGTCTACGTCCATGACGTCGACCATGCGCGAGGGCAATCAGCGTGCCGGCCATCTGGCCAGCTATGACGCGTCCAACCTGCAGATGCCCGAGCGTCGCGAGGACGGTTCCTACACGGTGCCCATCCGCATTCTGCGCATCCACATGGAGGAGGACGCTGCCAAGATGGTGCACGTGGGCGGTGCCGAGGGCCGCATTACCGCCGCTGCCGAGTCGCTCGTCGACTACAACCGCTGCGGCACGCCTTTGATCGAGCTCGTCACCGAGCCCGACTTGCGTACGCCTGAGGAGGCTCGCCTGTTTATGGAAAAGCTCCGTCGCATCTTTGTGACGCTGGGCATCTCGGACTGCTCCATGGAGAAGGGTTCCATGCGCTGCGACGGCAACGTGTCGCTGCGCCGCCGCGGCGAGACCAAGCTGGGTACCAAAACCGAGCTTAAGAACCTCAACTCGTTTAAGAGCCTGCACGACGGCCTTGCCTACGAGATTTGCCGCCAGGCCGAGGTGCTCGAGGAGGGCGGCATTATCTATCAGGAGACCCGCCACTGGGAGCCCAGCCGCAAGCGCACCGTGGTCATGCGTGTGAAGGAGACGGCCGACGACTATCGTCTGTTCCCCGACCCCGACTTGGCGCCGTTCGATCTGGACGACGAGTTCATCGATCGCTGCCGAGGTGAGATTCCCGAGCTGCCCGATGCCAAGCGCGCCCGTTTTGAGGCCGATTTTGGCATTAAAGCGGCCGATGCCGAGCAAATCGCCGGTGACCCGGAGTTTGCCGAGTTCTTTGAGGCCGCCGCTGCCGGTATGGCTGGCAAGGAGGCCCAGACGGTTGCAAACTTGCTGGTGAACGAGATGATCGCCTACCTTAAGGGCGCGGGCGTGTCGCTCGCCGAGTCCGGCATCGCGCCGGCTCAGGTGGGAGCGCTTGCCAAGCTGCTGGCGACCGATGCCATCAGCTCCAACCAGGCTCACGAAGTCTTTGAGGCCATGGCCCAGACCGGCGACGACCCCAACAAGATCGTCGACGAGCGCGGTATGCGTCAGGTGAGTGATGCTGGCGCGCTGCAGCCGATTGTGGACGAGGTGCTGGCAAACTGTGCCGAGCAGGCACAGCAGTATCGTGACGGCAACCAGAAGGTCATCGGCTTTTTGGTGGGCCAGTGCATGAAGGCGAGTCGCGGCAAGGGTAACCCAAAGCTCTTCAACGAGTTGCTGAGAACGTCGCTCTCGTAAGCGGGAACCGAGGGGCCGGGCGCAGGGCCTTACCTCTCAATTTCGGACAGTCCTGACTCACGACGGAGGCGCCACTGGCGCCTCCTGTTCGTGCGGAACTCATTGAGAGGCAAGGCCCTGCGCCCGGCCCCTCGGTTCCGTGGCGACTCGGCCGTTCTGGTCAGTCGGGCTGAATGGAAATAGAGTGAATGGGCGCGCCGTTGGCGCGCCCATTGTTTTTGAAGGGAACTCATTTTGAGCAAGCGCCCGCCCTGCCGGGGCTCCCGGGTTCCGTGGCGACTCAGCCGTTCAGGTCAGGCGGGGCTAAATGGAATTTGGTGAATGAGGGTGCCGTTGGCACCCTCATTTTTTTGTGGATGTGGCGCAGGGACGGTCCCTTGGTCACATTTTTGGGCTGTGGAAAGCGAAGCTTAATACTTTTCCCGAGAAGTGAACGACCTTATTTGGACCTCTGAAGCATCGACACTATTTGGACGCTGTTTCCTGCGGTTTTGCCGAGTTTTCCCTGCGCTTTTGTTACTAAAAAATGCGGATGCTTCAGGGGTCCGATTTTGCTCGTTCACTTCTCGGGAAAAGTATTAGACCTCGATTTGCTGGGACGGGGGAGAGTCTTTCTTGGATGCCGGAGATGTACGTTGTGGCAGACGGATTGTCGAAAGTCGGCCGGTCTGCACCCTAAGATTTCCAGAAAGTTAACCATTGTTGACCTTAATAGTTAGGCCTTCTTAACTATTATCCAAAAGTGTACGCTAGTAAACTTATTCACTCGGGTGCTGAGGCACCGTGCCGTGTCCAATGCGGCAAAAGGGAGAAGCAACATGAAGAAGCCGACGTTTAACACCCTGCTTGTCGGTGGCGGTTTTCTGCTTGGTACGGCTGGCATCAAGCTGCTCGCCAGCGCTCCGGTAAAGAATGCCTGCGTGCAGGGCATCGCGTGCGGCATGCTGCCGTCGAGTACATCGTGGCGCACGGCATCACTTCGTTAATCGAAGGGCGTCGCGCCATCATCGGTTCCGCGCACTTTGACCGATACGGATCTTGCTGCGATAGTGCGCCTGCGCCGTATGAGCCAGGGCCTCGTTGATCGTCTGACGAGCTCCTACTTTAAGGTGATGCTCACCAACTCGGCGCTCTTGGCACTGGGCAGTACCGGCGCGATTGCCTTGCAGGCATCGTCGCTGCTGCACAACGGCTCGACGATCGCCTACAGCCTGAGCAACGCGAAGGCTTACCTGCGTTAGCAGACGTGTTTGCCCACGTTATCTGGCCTGCGCCCAGACGGCATCGGTGTCGTCCGGGCGCAGGCCTTTTGCATTTGACCCCAATTGATAGCGTCTCTATATAGTGTTGCTATCGAGGATAGCAATTGAAGGGAGCGAGATCGACGTGGGTGCTGCTAGCGGCATGGCGCAGGTGAACGTTCGCGTGGATCGCCAGGTCAAGAACCGCGCCGAGGAGGCGCTGCGGATTTCGGGCGGGACACTGCCCGAGCTCATCAAAAAGGTGGTGGCCAAGGTTGCGCAGGGTGGCGGTTCGTGCGAAGAGGTGTTGTCGGCCGTTGAAGACCAACTGCCTAGTGCTGGTGCCACCTCGCCGTTTGTCGCATCATGGGCGGCGGTGGATCGGCTTTACGCGGACCTGGGCATCGATACATCATCTGCGTCTGATGACCGCAGCTGGGACACAGTCTATCCCGAAGCCATGGATGAGCATTATCGCCAAAAGGGGATGATCCTGTGAGCGGAGGCCCCCTTAAGATTATGGTGGACGCCAACGTATGGGTCGATTCGTTTTGCGCCGAGCATACCGAGTCGCTTGCCGCGCGCGTTTATTGGGCAGGCGACGGAGACGGGGGCGTTGCTGTTCTTTCCGGTGCATATCGCCAAGGACGTGCTGTACGTTGTCCAACACGAGCCGAAGCGTAGCGTTCTTGCCGGCGGGGGAGCGCTCGACGAGGCATCTGTCCGTGCAATTGGCGATGCGGCGTTGGCGTTTGTTCGGAACATGACCGAAAACGCCACGGCCGTGGGCGCTGATGCATCCGAACTGTGGCTAGCCGACAAATATCTGACGCTCCATCGCGATTACGAGGACAACTTGGTGCTCGCCGCGTGCAAGCGCGCGCAGATCGATTACTTGGTGACCAACAATCGCAAGCTGCTCGAACATGCCGATCTTGCAGCAAAGACCCCGCGCCAAATGATGCCGATTCTAGCTTTGGCCGAACGTGGTGGCGCGGCTATCAGTTAGCGCGAACTGTTTGCGTGGCCTTCGGAACGTCGGCGCTCAGAAGGCCACGCATCCTTTAATTACAAAAGCGCTGCCTTAATGACGGGAGCTTCGACGAGCTTCTCGGCGGCCTTTTCGTCGGAATCGTTTAGTGCTGCTAGACTGCGGTAGACCCACTCGTTGACCTGGGTGTTCTTGACGCCTGCGGTCTGCATAAGGGCGCCTACCTCGCGGATTGCTGCGAGCAGATCGGCTTTGGGACCCGCGAGCTCGACCTCGATGCCGTGGTAGGCGGCCACGCCGCGGTTCTCGCTCACGTGGTCGATAAAGCCCGCGACGGTCTCAAACTGCTGGGCGAGAGCTGCATCATCGTCAGCGTCCAGCGCAACAAGGGCGTTCGATACCGTGAGGGCGGGATGTCCACAGGGGACAAAGCCTTCGATGACATCCATGGCTTCGGTAATGGTTGAGCCCAGGCCTACGAGGGCATTGACGAGTTGCTGCTTGGTATCCATAACGGTCCTTTCGACGGGTCAATTTTGCTTGGGGAAAATATACGTGACGTGTTCAGTGGCAAAAATGCGAAGTATGGTGCACATTAGGGTCTTCACAGCTCGTGCATAGAGCAGCTGTCTGCCTTTAGAACGTGGTAAGATAGCTATCCACGAGCGGGGTTTACCCCACGTGTTCCTTGAAAAGTCGACGGTTATCGGGTGTTTGCAGGCCCGATACCATCCAGACTTTCCCAACATTCGGGGGCGACTGGTTTCGACACGATAGCTCTGAGAGAGGAAGCAAGCCGAGGTCTCCTCGCCTCGTTAAACAGGGGTACCGTCAAATTGAATTGACAACAACTCTTCTTTTGAGCCTATGGCTCTCGCTGCTTAGTTTATAGCGGCGCGTCAACCCGGTGATTTCCCCGACACCGGCGCGACGTCATGTTAGGGGAATGCTCCCGCGCACGTAATCGGTATGGCGCGGGCTAAGACCGAACCGGTTGGGATGCCGCGAGCGTGTCGCTGCGCGCAAAGCGTCCGAGACTAAACCAGCGACTGAGCTTGGAGATGCCAATCAGGGGGCTTTCGTGGACCGGAGTTCGATTCTCCGCGCCTCCACCAATAGTTACAGGCAGGTAGAGAAGTGCTTCTACCTGCTTTTTTTATTACATATAGATACCGCGGAGAATCGAACTCTATGCAGGGCGCGGGCGTAAAGAAAACGCGTAAGCGTTTTTAGCCCGCGGGCGAGGACGCCGGCAGGCGGCCGAAGCCGGTGCGGATTTGCG
>NZ_JBQKLJ010000022.1:0-17161 GCF_052116285.1 Collinsella sp. Sow4_E3 | reverse complement strand
CCTAGCCTTGGGCTAGGGCTATCGGTTATTTTCGTTGGGTCATGAGTGTTGGCGAATATTTTCGAGGATATAGTCTGCGTAGGCTAGTAGTGCTTCGGACTTGTCCTGTGTATAGGCGATTAGTGTAATGTCTCCAGTTACTGTGTCGTATGTCTGACAGAGATACCCTGAGATTGTGCCACCATACGCGTATATCAGGAACACAATTTCGTTGGTTGACTGACATAAAATTGAGCGAACGACTCGGTATTGCTGAAAGTCATAGGAGGTGTAGTTGACTGCGACAATGAGGTCAACGGCGATTCGAGTCGTGTTGATGTTAGGGGTCATGGCGTGTGTCCTTTCAGGTGGCCTACACTCATCGTAGCATAGTTTTCGCCCGACACAACACGTATCGGGCGAAAACTATGGATGAGTTTTACGGTCTGGCGGAGGACTCAGTTCTTGGCGTGCTTGGCCACGATGGCCCAGAAGTCGGCACCTTCGACCTGGACTGCGTACCCGTCGTGGAAGTCCCCCAACACCTCGTCCGCGATGGCGTCCACGTCGTAGTCGTCGGCGTCGGCCATACCGCTGTTGATGACTGCGATGACCTCCATATGCAGGGCTTCGTTGCGGGTGCTGTAGGTGGCGTTCATGTTCTTGTCCTTTCGTCGGCCCGTTGTCGGGCTATGTGTTCATCGTAGCATAGTTTTCGCCCGACACAACACGTATCGGGCGAAAACTATGGATGAGTTTTACGGTCTGACTGTGACACTCATGCCAGCAAGCTCAAAAAGTTTGGCCAGTTCCCTGGGGCCTAACCAGCCATCGGGTTTGCTGGCACCACTGTATCGGCGCTGGAAACCTGTCGTGCCCCTGACACCGTTACCGACTGTCTGACTACCGTAGTGGCCGTCTATGTAACGCGAATCGAGATAGCCGAGTTTGCCCAGTGCGCGTTCCAACGTCAACACCTGTTGGCCGTAGGGACCAACCGGCCTGCCCGTCTTGGACGGATCACTGTATCGCGCGCTGCGCAAATTTTCGACGCTGACGCTTGCAGTATCAACGATGTTGGTCGGCCAGCGTGACTCGGTGGAAAACAGTACGTGAACATGATCGTAGTGGCGCGTTGAGATGTCGCCTGTTTTGTTGAGATTCTTCCATGTCCGGCGTTCACGCGACCATGACCGGTTTTTCCAAATAATCCATACGAATTTCAGTTTGTCGACATTGGCGATGAGATAATCGCAGAAAGCATCCCCAGCGCGAGCTTGTTCTACGGTAGGCCACGCATTGACTTTACTGGAAAACATAAAGTCAACGGCTCGCCTTGTTCTGTGCTCCTTTGAGTTGAGTCTAAATCCACTGCCAACCCACATACAACGCATAATTGTGCTGCGTTGTGTCATGTCATAGAGTCGTATTGTAATGTCTCGAATGGGCGGGTTGACTGCGCCTAGGTACCTGAATGGATCAACTGCCATGATAATCAATCTCCTTTATTTGTGGAAAACTCCGTTAATTCCGACATAGGTCACGCCTGTAGCGTTGACAGGCTCACGGTAGCTAGCGGGAAAATCAATCACACCATTACCCCCAATAGCGGGGGTGATCGTAATTCCGTTGTACGTGAATGCGGACAGGAAACAAGGTTTACTCAGTGTGAATGGCAGTCGTGCCGCCTGCTTTGTAATGTCACCTTTAATCAATCCACTAATCATGTACACATTCGTAGCAATCTCTGCATACTTCAAAACATAACTACCAACGTTTTCGAATCCGTTCAACAGTTCCACGGTTATTTCTGTTGCGGGCGACAATGGGCCGGGGATACCGGGGTCACCTCGGTCGCCCTTAGGGCCGGGGTCGCCCTTGTCGCCCTTGATGCCCTTCTCACCGTGCATTCCGGGGTCACCTCGGTCGCCCTTAGGGCCGGGGTCGCCCCTGTCGCCCTTGATGCCCGGCCTACCGGGCACGCCGCGCTCACCGGGCTTACCAGGGTCACCTTTAGGGCCGGGGTCGCCCTTGTCGCCTTTAGGGCCGGGGTCGCCCCTGTCGCCCTTGTCGCCCTTGTCGCCCTGGGCAACGATATTGGTGGGGGTGACAATGGGCGGCAGATGGTTGGCGATGTCCCAGTCTTTCCCTGTGATTGTGACAATGAATGCTGGTGTTTCCCTACCGAGTGCGATAGTGAGCTCATAAACCCCCGATTCGATCACAGTGGGGAGCAAATCATAGTCACGGTTGACAGGAATCTTGAGGCTAATGCCGCGCGAATTAGTGAATTGTACATAGCCGCCGAAATTCCAATATTCGTCACTAGGCCAAGCGCGTACACTACCGTAAACATTAGTCGTGCTCATTCTTCCCCATCCTTTGCACGTCTGGCGTCCGTTGTTTCCGACAATTCTTTTTCCAGCTTGCTAGGCGTATTGAGGAAAGCGAGTCCGCATACTGCGCTGGCGAGCGCTAGCCATGCGGCCAATTGGTTGGCCTCAATGAATCCGTACACCGAAAGCAGGCCGAACACAGATACAGCAATACCATACACCCACTGTCTTGTAGTCGGCTCAAAAACCTTATTCTTCATTAACGCGCCTTTCGAGTTCACGTAGTTTAGACCATGCGGAAGCAATGGACTGACTGGCAGTAATTCTCTCTATTTTCTCACTGTTCAATTCTCGTTTAACGTCACGAAAATTCTCGTTGAATGTGTTTCTCATTGAATCTATCTGGTCTTTAAGTTCTCTGTTTTGTAGCACAATGTCAGACAACTTGACCATCTGATATTCATACTTAACTCTCATGTTGTTAATAATAGCAACAATGATTGTAGCAAACGGCACCATCACGGCACCTGCGCCGACAAGCGCATAGTAAACGTCAATCATCGCTTGAAAATTTCCGTGAACGCGTTACGCGTGCGCGGACAGTCGAAGTACATTCTCCCATGACGATAGGCAGTGCGCAGAATTTGCGCTAAACCATCGCTATAGACCATGAGAGTTTTTCCCCTGTTCATTCTCACAGGGTTAAGCACGAATATCCTTTCGTTCTTTGGTCGTTTTTCTTGGACATAGTATGCGGACGCTGTATGTGTCCAAATCGAGAAACTACCCCCGCTAAGTTCCATTGTCGCTAGATACGTGGCTTCGCTCGGTTTAGTGGCAATAAGTCCATCATGATTGTCAGCAAACGTATTGCCGACCGAATATGACTCGTATTCGGTACCGGAGATGAATTGTCCGAATCTGGTTTGTTTGACGTATTCCATGAACTCTGCCGATTTAGGGAATTGCGCAACGATGAACCCGTTCTTTCGAGTCACGAACTCACCTTTAGCAGGCGGTTTAATGTCGTACTCAGAAAAATACGGGTTCATGATGGACACACTGTTAGCGAGAAAGATTACACGTGTTTTGTCTTTCGACCGGTCAACTGTGTTGTAGAAGTCATTAAGCCGCTTGTGTTCGGCGGGCAGGTACTGAGTGAATCCTTTTTCGATGATAAACTCATCGAAAATGATCTTTGTTACGCGCGGATAGGCAACAGACTTTTTCGATTGAGCTTGCGACAATGCAGCAAAGTATCCGAATGTCTCCCACTTCGGTTTAGTGACATCAGGGTTACGCGTGAGTTGTGCCAAGTCGCCCAACACCCTAAACCCGTAGTCAGGAAATTCATGAGCGCAGTCATCGAAGAAAGTTTGTTTAGTGGTGAGTTCAGTGGCAAACCGTCGAAGATAGATAAATTCTTTGCCGTTTTTCAGGTAGTCCCTGATTGCCCACACTTTAGCGCCATAAGTTTTGCCGATGCCACGTCCGCCTACAACAAAGTTGTAGACGGCATTACGCGACAGAATAGGTGTCAATGAGTAGTACATGCTTCCCCCTAGGCGACTTGGCGACGTACCCATACTAGCCCAGCTTTCCAGTCACGGATAGCCGATGGTCTCGGCCCACGGTCAACCGTACCGGACGCCAGACCTGACAGGCCTGCCCGGTACGCTTTTTCCTGTCGAATCATACTCTCAGGCCGGTGACTGCAACCGATCAAACCGAGATGATAGTGTGGTGAGAATTTCGAACTGTCTGTTTGGTCACGATACCAACCCGCACAACCCGCTTCGCGCATAAACAAGTCTAGCGCTTGATTGTACGACCGCATACGCAAATCGAGCGTTCCGCCTTTAGTGTGAGTGTCTTTCGAGTTGTTGTCATACGGCAAATATCCTCCTTTAGTGACATGAATGCTACTGGAAATAAGCCCTTTCTTGACTGCTGCCGCGCTCACTTCAGTAATCCACTGACCAGCACAACCGCATGTCTTAAACGTGGCATTGCCGAGTGTCACAGTAATGGGTCCTGCCCGGTCATTGAAACTGTCTGGAGTGGCGGTGACCGGCTCGGGGGTGACAAGCAACACAGCATCAATGACCTTGGCTCGTAAATCTTCGGCGTGAGCCGGTTTGGACGCGGTAGGGTGCCCACGGTTAATTGCCCTGCTAATTGTTGACCAAGGGGAACTGGCCGTGTCGCACCACTCAAACAAGTTTTTTCCCGACCATGGGCCTTGCTGATGGAATTCCCAAATCGCAGTGTAGGGGGCCCACTTCAAGTTTTCGAGCTCGGTCGGGGTATTGACGAACATGTTTTCATCGCTAATCAGACCGAAAGATTTCATCCATTTACCGAACCGTAGATAGGCCTCTTTCCATGTGAGCTGAACCCAACCTCGTCCAACGTAAGGCGCGTACCTGGCATTGTCCGCGCCCTGCTCTTTCACCAATCTAAAGCCACCAGTTTCCTGTAAACATTCACCAACAAAGCACGCGGCTCGTTTTTTGTTGGAAAGAATGCCCGGATACGTGGCCGCAATAGCATCATTAAAGCCCTTCGCCACTTGCTCGGGGGTCTGCAACATCTGCGACTCAATCGCACCATAGGCGCGGTTACCAACTCGAATCATTTCGGCAGTGATTGTCACGCCGGAATATTCCCCGTCACCCGGTACTGTAGGCGCTTCGTAGCCCACGCCTACAGTACCGGACAACCACCAACCGTTAGGCGCGCGATATAGTGTCTCGGTTGTGCCATTGTTCATCCGACATACCAAAGTTTGGTCGCCCAACATTTGAATGTTGACAATATCGCCCGCCATGATCGTTCTCTTTCTATTCAGGGTTACCGTTGACGTCGCACCACCGCGTGCCATTCCACCAATAAGGCTTCTTTTTTACCCCGTTGTAGTAGGTTGCGCCTTGTAGGCGCGGCATGTCAGTGCCTGTCATGGCAGGGTGACTACCGTTTTGCGGGATACGCATAAACGTTCCTGTAGACACAAGATTGCCGCCGGTAAAAATCATGTCTTTACTGAGTCCGGTTGTGCCATTGTCGGGGACCATCACAAAACTGTTGCCCTGCGGGAGGTGCGTATAGGGCATGTAGTCTGCGTTGTCCCAGTATTGCACATACCATAGATCGTTGAGGAGTGTAAAACGTGCCTTAGTCACGCCGCCCTGAGACCATGAAAAACCGATGTTTCTTGGCGCACCATTACCGGCAGGGTTGCCACCTTTAAACGTGTTTCCGATTGATGTAATTCTTCCTTCGGTGGCGTCACCATTAGCGTTCACGAAATTAATTGTGTTGGTCATGTACACAAAACACCCATAGAAACCGACACTAAAGTTTTTCAGCATACCAACTTTAGCAACAGTTCCTCCCGGCCACTGTTCATATGTTTTTCCTGTCGGCATAGCTGTTTCAAAGTAAACGCCGAAAAAGACTGTTGACGTGTTGTTGTCCGCTTGTAGTCCAGTATCGTATGCTTCAATGGCGCCGCCGATCACTTTCACGTCACACTGATTAGTTTCCCTGATGCCAATTCCAGGGTTGCCGTTGTAATCGAGGCAAGCGAATTGCGGCGTTGTCACGGTTAGGTTATAACAGTATTTCACGTCCAACGAAATTTTGTTCCTGTAGGTTCGCAGTCGAGTAATGTCTCCATACCAGACTTCGTTACAGTAAACCGCAGTATCAAACCGCTGTACATTGACGTTGACAATGCGGACGCCACCAACGCACGTTACGCCTACCCCAGCATTGTTTCCCCGGATAGCCAAGTCCTGAATTCCCGCATTGTATTTCAGTTCGATGGCGGGACCACTTGTGACGCGCGCCAGAATGCCGGAAAATTCGTTGTCATCACCATCACTGAAACTAGTCCCGCGTAGGCGAGTGTACCGAGGAACTGTGAGAGTTTGCGTAATAACATATTTTCCTTGCGGAATGAACACGTCGCCCGATTCGCCTGCCGCGCTAATTGCCGCTTTGAACGCGCTTGTATCATCATTAGTTCCGTCGCCTTTAGCGCCAAAGTCGCGCACATTGAATGTGAGCGCATTCTTGGAAACCTTGGAATTCATTTCACTACGGACTGATGCTAGTTCCGTTGTCATCCTATTTTCATACTCGGCCAATGTGGCAGTGTACGAATTCGCCAACTGGGCAAACTCGGCAACAATTCCCTTAGCCTCGGTGTTGGCAGAATTCGCCTGCTGAATTGCTTCGTTGAGTTGGGCGACTTTCGTACCAACATCGGATAGTTGTTTGTCGAGTTTTGCTTGCATGTCGGCAAGGGCAGTATCATAACTGTTTTTCAGCGTAGACATTGACTGTAGCGCAGTCTCAATTGCCCGGTTAGTGTCGGTGATAAGTGTTCCCATATTACCGGTTAGGTCTGTATAGAGATTAGAAATTGACGCGACCGCACCATTCAATGCCTGCAATTTTTCAAGTAGTGTCATTCCCTCTCGATATGTGTATGGTGCGACACTACCGACAGGATAACTCGGGATAGGGACAAACAGCGGAAATGGCGAATTGTTGGACATAAAGTTTTCTCCTTAGAAAAAGTACCGATAACCTGAAAGATACTGAGTGTAATCGTCGCCTTGAAAGTCTGGAAGAATGTCGCCATTGTTCCACAAAGACATAAACAAGTCTTGCAATTCTGCAATAACCATCATGTCCACATTGACAAGGATAGACCGCCACTCAGCGATGAGGCTAGCGCCAGTGGCCTGCCTGCCCGTCACGTGAGACGACTGAGAGCCTGCCATATCCTGACTGCCCGACGTGGAGTCGTCAGAGTGTGCCTGAGCCTCGGTGCGCGATTCTGAGACGCTACCAGAGTCCGCGTAATCCTCACCCGGTTTGAGAGCCGTCTGAGGCGTTGTCGAAGCGATGGCGCGTGAGTGTGTCTCGGTGGCGTTATCGGTGCTGCCAGTCTGGCGCTGCGTTGTATCGGCACGTTGTGCTGAGGTGCCGAGCGTGGACAGGTCAACCGTGGACAACGGATCGAATTTCAGTCTTTCCGACCGATACAACTCGTTGTAATAGGGCATAATTTCACTCATGCGCCTATTCAACGCAAAGACGAACATATCGCCAGTTTCGTACCCAATCTCACGATGAGTGTAATGGTCAAGAATTTTCTTATTCAGTGGGAGACGATAGGACTCATCAAAGATAGGGTATTCTTTGAGTCCGATATCAACGCCCATAACATCAATGAGCGCGCCCAACTCAATCGTAAAGGTTGCCACTGCCGCTATCCTCCTTTAGATCAGAATTGAAAGACAAGTCCATAACCGATTCATCATCGCCCAAGTCCCACGAAACTTTGACATGCAAACCGTATTTTTCATTGATTCGATCTGCCGCATCTAAACGACATTTCAACGCGGCATTGCGGACTGACAGAATTTGTGAGTCATTCGAGCCGACTTCGGCGGCCACTAATCTTTCTTTCTTGTCCTGATTTGAGTTGTTGATACCGAGCAATGTCATGCATTCAAGCCAAATTTTCTGTTTTGCTTCAAGTAGGCGTAATACCGCGTCTTTATCAATCCCGGTATCAAGCGACTTGATGTTATCAATGTCGAAAGTATCAGTACCCCAGATGATAAACTCCCCGTCGTTAATGTTTTTCATCGCGTTAAGCAACGATAGGCGCTGCGCTTCACTCGCAATAACAATGTAGGGGTGACGTTGTTGCATTGTTGTCAACTCGATTGTGCGGTCAATCTCCGCTAGTTTCGTGGCGTAAATCATCACGATATCGGTGTCTGGCGTGCGTAAGTAGTTTGCCCAGATGGGCACACAATGGCGAGCGCTCATCGTACGGTTGAGATAGGTTGGCCCTCCGGTAACCATGAATCGTGTTGGGTTGTCGTAGAAATTGACTTCCCCAGCGCCAGCGCCGCGCAAAGCAAAGAAGCGACCCAAATTCTCATCACGGAAAAATACGACAAGCGCCTGTCTGAACAATGTCAATTCCAAGAATCGTGCATCAATTTCTGTTGGCAGGTTATCCCACTTAAACCGATTACACGACAGTTCTGTGAGTACGCGCACATACATACGCGACATGATCGTTTTCCGCGACCTGTCGGGCGACGCCATGAACCTTGAGTAAATGTCGTCATGAACATAGTCCGGCCTATTTCGTCGCTTAGCCATTAGTACCCCCGCTGAGAAAGATAGTAACCATAAATAGGTTCATTGTTTTCCAATATAGTAATTCCGATGGCGCTAGGATCATGCCACACAGTCACACCTTTTTCAAAAATGCCCCGAATTGTTTGCTTGTAGTTCTCTGGACACCATGAGGCCGACAGATAGAGCTCACGCAACTTCCAATACGTAAAGGTGGACATACATTGCAAATCACGCGGCAGCTGATTAGTGTACCGGTTGACGGCATACCCATAGCGCAACCAATAACCCCCAATCATCGCCATTGTACCGGGGGAAAGTGTTTTCAGTCTTGCCTGAATATGCATTCCGGTAGTCGCCAGCAAAAACGCCTCGCCACCTACTTGCCCGCTCACAGTTGGTTGCGTGAGTTTAGAATCTTGAACTCGAGCATTAATCGCGCCGATTGTGTTGGCATAGTCACCCTTAGCAGCATAATCGGCGTATGTTTTGTTTGAGTCGCGCATATACTGCCCGGTACTCACGCGAGCGCTTGTCTGCGATTGTGCCAAATCGTTGGCTATCGCCGTGGACTGCGTATCCGCATTCACACTGATACCGGTACTGACGCCACGCGTCAGAGCGCTACCGATGCCGGCCCCAGGGTTGGTTCCCACTGCCGACGCCAGATCGCCAATCATGCCGACGCCCATACCCTGATACGCCGCCTGCGACCTGACGCCTAGCTGCGCTTGTGAGCTGGCGACCGCCATATTCGTCAGCGATTGTTGTAAGTCGAGTCCCGCCGATGATTGATCGTAGCCGAGTTGATTAGCGGTGAGCGCTTTTTGTTGTGCCCAGTTTGCCGAGTCATGTTGATAGGCAATTGAGTGTGCATTAGACGCCATGAACGCCAGATAAGAATTATTTGTTACTGAGAACATGGGCAGATTGTTGACGCCAGTCGTCATTGCCAATGCCTCACCAGAATCATGATAGTTGTGCTTTATGTAGGTGTTGACGTTATAGTCTGTAGGGTGAAAAACAATGCGCGGCGATGGTTGCGCTACATGGCACGCCATTGTCATTTTAACCGGAAGTGTTCTGTTGACATTGAATGTTGATAGCTTATTCATTCTCTCCGGTTTGAGCACAATCGGCGTACCGGTATTTGTTGTCACCTCAATATACGTATAGGGATACGTGAGAAACTTTGTCAGATAGCGGAAACAGCCATTTTGAAACGACTGCGGCATACCGTCTAACACATTGTCAACAAGCGTAAAGGTGACAAACTTTTCAATAGCCGTTTGCGACGGAATGTAGCAACCATCGAACTTATCTACCGTGGCACAATTTTCAGTTTTGACAAGCTCCGAGGGGACCATGTACACAGCAGAAATACCCTGACTAATCCAAGGAAAGTCTTGCAATTTCTGAGTAAACGTGATGTAACTACTTACCGAGTCGAAGTAGTATGCGGCCATGCCATTAGGCAGACCTTCCATTGTGTTGCCTGTAGCGGACTTGAGTTTGGGGTTGTCGAGTGTTCCCCAATCTTCCTCCAACTTGACCGTGCTATACACAATAACACCATATGAATCATAGTAATTGTCGCCCGGTTGACTCTTTAGATTCGCTATGTGCTTCGACCATACCCCTGACACAGTGTAATCGTTTCCCAAGTCCAAACCTTCCGGTTCGCACAGTTGGTTAATAGCGGCCTTGCTGTGCGACGATTCGTCGGCAATTCCCACATGTCCACGTTCAATGTACGCCGAATTAAACGTTACATAGGGGAAGAATGATTGCCACACATCAAGTTGCACAAAAATTTCTGTTGTATTCGGTGCCGCGCGCCGCATATCCTGAATGAAATAGTAGAAAGTGCGACCATTACCATCACCATACCCCGGACGCTCGCCAATAGGTTGCACAGCATTGTGAACCCTAATGTAATTGTACGTATAGGCGTTGTTGAATGGCAGCGGGATACGGATAGGCTCGCCTACGCGCGCATAGGACATACGATCAAACACGATTGTTTGAGTGGCTTCACTTTCCCTAAACAGATATTTATCTAGTTCCTTGTGATCTTTGAACTTCACAATGTCCCGATAGTCAGCATTCCATGCAACTCTATGTAAACTAACCGTAGTCCCCGGTGTCCACATATCGAAAGAAAATTCGTGATTAGCGTCCATTAAAACAATTCTCCTTTAAGCGGATATGCACAGTGGCCTAGGGTATAGGACACGATACCCTAGGCCACTGTGCTGCCAGCGTGAGGGATACGCCGGCGACCTCCGACTAACTCAGGGTCACCACATAATCTACAGGTGCCCCAGTACCGGGGTCAATCTTGACCGTGATTGTCTTACCCCCATTCGACGCCTTGACGCCCGCCACAGTAGTGCCCGGCGCAGTGGACACTTCCACATCAGCAGCGGTGGCCGTGCCGACGCCTGCCAGCGTATAGGTATAGGTACCAGACACAACCGGTACGCTAATGCCCTTTACAGTAATCGCAATGTCCTTACTACCCTGTACAGGCCAGTTACCAAGCTTGTCGCCAACAACCGGGACAGGCTTCGTCGTGCTGAAACCGTCATCACGCGGGTTATCATCAGGAATATATGCGGTCTGAGCCTTAACAGTTAGAGTAGTGGCAGTCTCATCATAACCACAGTGCAAAACACCTGTAGAAGTAATGTATGTGCGGTTAGACGTGCCCCCGGACACGGACCAAATCACAGCACCATTCGGCGGGTTATCAGACTTGGCAGTCTTACCGGACGCAGTGAATGCGACAAGTCCGCCGCGCATGACGTTCGTAGCATCGCCCTCAAAACTGATGTCAGTAATTCCGGTGATCGGCTCATTCTTAATCACAATCTCATCCCTGTGCAAAGTTGAGAACATAACAGCTGGCGCAAAGCGGGATGCGGAAATAATTCCCCAGTGGTGAAGGAAGTAGTTCATTCCCAAACTCACCGGGTTATACTGACTCGCATTCTCAAGTCGAGTATCAGCGAGTACGAAAAAATCCTTAGTTGTGAGAATTGCCTCGCAACCATTAATCTCAAACATCGCCTTAGGAATAGTAATCACTCGGTTAGGAATATCAGCTTTCTCAATATTGAACGCAGCTGCCAGCGCTTCAACATTAATAGCAGCCTGAAACTCTGGCGTAGTAAACAACACCATTTCATCAGCATTAGCGAAAGTCGGCATACGCGCGGCATTGTACTGACGCGACACATAGCGCATATTCCCATTCACAGCAAGAATACTGCGCAAAGCCTTGCGGGCATCATCGGGCGATGATTCAATGGACGCGATATCGGGAATTTGGACGCGATAAAAACCACCATTAGATTCATACTCACTAAACAGCTTGCAAGTCATGAGGAATTCGTCCCACTGATCTGACGTTGAAGGTGCGGCCATCAACTGAGAGACGAACGAAGAAAGTCCCCCATTTTCGAGGAAAGCTCGCTGCAATTGCGGTTCATTAATCGTAATCTTGTAGAAATTCTCACGATTAACGCGGTGGAAATTCGCTTGCACTTCGGGTGCTTCGGTCCCGAAAATAGCTTTTTCCATGTAATCGCGGTCGGGGTCATAGACGTGCGCCTTAAGGAGTCCGACCTGAATTTCTTCGATAGTATCGCCGTAATTCAACATTCCTCGCTTGAATTCTTGAAGCGGGTTAGTCCATGAAATATTGCGTGCAACAACCGAGCCAATACGGTTAACGAGCGCATCAACAAATTGATTCCACATAGGGCGGTACTGTGTGAGTGAATTTAGGGTGTCGCGCAAATTTGCTTGCGTGGCCTTAGGAATACGGTTACGGTATTCGCTTGTCGCGTCATTGCGAATAGCGTTAAGAATTGCCTCATTAGGAAGATTCTTAAGCGGTTCAATTGCCATAGTGGGCATTAGTTACTCTCCTTATCAAACAAGTCATCAAAACTAATTTCTTCGTTGTCGTCAGTAGCGATTTCCTCGGACTCACTTTCCCCAGTTTCCTCCTTAGGAACTGAAGTCAGCAAATCATAGTTCATGATCTTTAACTTGGTCACCTCGTCAGTCAGTGCCTGAATAGTATTATTCCTGGATTCGAGTTCCGACTCAAACCCTACACTCTGAGACTCGATAGCAGTAACCAAATTATCGTATGGCGTCATGTCCGAATCTTCCCCAAACATGGCACGCAATTGTGCCAACAATTCTTCCACGGATAAACCTTCTTTCACTAGTGAATGGGCCTTGTCCACAGTATAAGCGGAATGCCCGACAAAGCGCCATACGCCAGTCGGGCATTCCCAAAACGATGAGAGCCGGCCATATCGACACGCCAGGCCACCGTGGCAGGGTGTAGCTAGTCTCAGTAGGTCTCATCCTATGCCAGCCCTCTCCGGGTACTCTGAGCCGCGCCTAGCACTCGACAGGGACTCTCATCACCGCTAGTATAGACCACAAAACGGCCCACACAAATACTGTGTGGGCCGTTGTGCGGTTGTTTACTTGGTCGGCGCGGTGGCCTTGACTTCAGCGCCATGCTTTGCCGCGTACTCAGTCAGCGCATCGCGCACAATGTCGCGGAATTCCTTACGGACGCTCCAACGGTACTCGTCAAGTGCTTCATACAGATCAGCAGGAATGGTCAGATTGATGGACTTGGTAGCAACAACGTTCTTGGGACGAGCCATGATATCTCCTTAGTTAGCCGATGGACTGTGTTGTCCACTGGAAACCAGACTACACAACAACTGTCGCAGGTGTCAACCGGAAACCGACATCAGTGAGAACAACGCCACCTGGTACACGTTTAGGCACTAGTTTGCCCTTGTAGGTTGCCCCAGTCATCATGTCAGACAGGGTAGCTGATTTGGCAACATGAGCGGGCAAACCCGCAATATGAACAATGTCGGTACCATTGATCGTTTCACCATAGCATTTAGAACGAACAAAAACTGCGCGAGTGAACACGCTTTCTTGTTTCCATGCGCCCATTCTTGTTGGGTGAATATCAATGTCGGGCAGTTCAGTGCCTAGCAGATGTAGTGAATCTGTGTCGGCATAGATGAAACGATCAAAGTTCTGTTGCGCAGCGCGTACCGTAATGTTGCGTGCATAGGACGTAATGAATACACCTACAGCAGTGTAAACGGGTTCCCTCGTTTGCAGATCACCAAGAATCAATTTCACGCGATTATCTTCTAGGACGGGAATTTTTCCAGTCACGTCAGGATTAGTGGCAAATTTCCCATACAAACTATTGAGATGTAGTTTCGCTATGACTCGCTTACCCCCGGTAGAAGTTTCCTTAATCTCAGACCATTTGTCAATGTATTGCGTAAACATACCGTAAGCACCATGAAACCTATAGCCGCCATTGTATGCGTAAATCACCAAATCGTAGTGTTCATTCCACAATGCCAAATCAACATTCGTGCAAGACAGAGTAACGGGCTCACTAATCTCTGTCAGATACTCGGTAGCCATGAAAAATCGTGAACCCTTGATCTGAATACAAGGAATATGCCCCGGTTTGAGTTTAGCAGTGAATGTAATGGACGCAATGAACAAAGAATAACCATCACACAATTCTGGCAAACCGTCGCACCATTGTGGCGTGCCATAGGGTAATAGCGTGTTGTACATAACCGAGGGATACAAAGAATTGACGTCAAACACAATCCCCCCACCCAATTCCTTACCCTGAAACTTGGGATTAACATAAGTGAAGCCGCCACGGTAGGCAGTTCTCACGCCTTTATCCACATCATCAGGTAGCACAGGAAAAAGTCGTTTGAAGCGTTTAGACGTCATGATTCTTCGATACTCTGCTAAAGAGTCAGCGCCTACCGTTAATTTTGTTGCCCCCGCATTCAACACTTCGGCCATAGCTTGCGCCACAATTTCCACATCATGACACACATACTCAATCTCATGTGGCGTCGGCTCATACCCTATTGGCCTATCCGCTTCATAATCAATTGTACCCTTAGACAATTCAAGGTTGAACGCCTTGGCCATTGTCCCGACAGATAGCGGAATTTTCTTGTAAGAATCTCGAAACTCCGTTGTTCCACCCTTGCGCCAATAAACCTTGATTGAGTAAAACTTTCCTTGCTTACTGATAAGCGATTCAAACTCGCCCCTAACACCTTTATCCTCCGTGTGCCGATAGCCTTTTCTCAGCAGGTAGTCAAGCAAAAACATTCCATCGAAAGCAAGATTATGGAAATAAATATGACTGTGCATACGCTCAATCGTGCCCACAAACTCATCAATCGTCAGACCATAAATCGTTGTCCCCGGTTGAATTGGTGTGAGCGCCCATAACCACACTCGACAATCATCAGGGTTCACGGTTGTTTCAAAGTCAGCGACAAAGTGTGTTATCAGTGTGTCCATATGAACAATTTCGTCCTATTGTTTCAGTGCCCAATCTGCATACACATTAGCAGTCGTTAACGTATCCCTCATCACACTTTCCAACCAACCAAGCTTAGAATCTTCGTCAACCAAATCTTTCTGCTGAGAATGATAGCTCAATGCCAGTTCCGCGCCGAATGGTGAATAATTCCACAGCAGGTCAAATTGTTCATTACTCATTTTCTTAATCTTGCTATACAGCTGTTTATCAACCTCTCTCACCATTTTTGTTGCCGCGCGCTTACCAGACTTACGCGCACACTCAATTCCGCTTTGAGCTTTCTTTTTCATCTGCTGCGCAAACTTGGCAACCATGTCATTACCGGTCATCGCGCTAGCCTCACGCGTATGCGCTTTGTACAACGAATTAACAGCCGGATCGGTTTTAAACATAGCTTGCGGAATATGTGTCTGTTTCATGTAGCTTGCTACGGTTTGATTGTTCGGTAGCACTCTATCGGCATACTTGGCATAGAAGTTATCTACTTGCCGGGCATAGTCACGTTCATAGCGTTTATACTCACGCCACTGTGTGCGACTAATGGGCGCGCCACGATAGCCGCCCTCAAACTGCGTTTTTCGTGACACGAACGAATCAAGCTTCGCTACATAGGCTTTAAGTTGCCGCGAATTGTACCGATCAATAGACCCCTTAGCGCGCCTCGGATCAAACTCCGTTCCCGCAACAATCGCCCCAGTATTCCGCTTGATACGCGCAACTTTCCTCTGAGCGGCTATCTCACGCCTACGCGCCAAAGCGCGCAATTCGTTCAGACTAATGTTATCCATAGCAAAAATAATAAGCAGGGGGGGATAGGGTAGTGTGCCCTATCCCCCGCTTGTCAGTTATGCGCGTAGTGCGCTCATAGTGACCCCCATTGATCCGCCATAGCGGCAGCGAGTCCGGAAAACGTCGTGCTCCTGAGTTTCCAACGGTCCTCGCTTGGCGGGAGGTAGTGGAGACGCTGTTGTTGGTTCTTTGGGAGAAGTTCCATCAGCCCCCGGACGTCGTCAGTCGGTTCAAGCTTCGGGAGCCCGTACAACCACAACCCGGTCGCTTTCATCTCAGGGTGTCCGAACATCCAAGGTTGGACAACCTGCGTCTGCCGACCCAACCCATGCTCCTCTACCGCGTATCGGTGTTGAATCGGGTTCTCGATAGCTATCCGTGGGGAGTTGAACTGACCCATCAGCCGGAAGAACTCGGCACCTTCTTTCATCTTCGTCCAACGGTCTGGGTCTTTCTTCAACCACGAAACGCCGGAGTTAGCCAGATACGTGCACGGGGGGTGCGCAATCACCAGATCCCATTCTTCTGTCATTAAGTCACGAACGTCACCTTGGTAGTGCGGCCCGGGTGCGTCTGTGGGGAGGATGTCACAGCTCATGGCGTCATGACCCCTCGCTCTCATCGCGTCCCGAACAACTCCGCTGTATTCACAGGCCACTAAGACCTTCATAGTGCCAGTCGCAGCGTCATAAACCGGAACCCATTACGCGAGCGTTTCTCGCTCGCCATGACTGGAACAGGCGTCGGCCACGTTGACGGATGTCCGATGATAGAAATAATATTCTTCAACGATCGCGTAATACCATCAGACAGTGCCGCATAGGCCACCTTGTCGCCAGAATCAGACGTACCCAGCAACACCGCGCGCATACCGTGCTGCATAACACCATCTTCGTCAGCATAGTCCACCTCTTGAATAACAAAGTTTTCGAGGTTGAAAATTTCGTCAAGGTGATCGGCCAATTGCTCAGTATCGGAAATTGCTGCGAAAACAGCAAGCTTTCCCGCGTGATCGGTGGCGTCGAAGGTTGAGTAAACCTTAACCGCGTCGAAAGCATTAGCAGTAGTTTCGGCGGGAACAACATCAAACGTAGTCGTTTCTTCGAACATGATAGGTCTCCTTAGTTAGTCAGAATTGGAAAGAATCTTGAAGTTCATTCGTCATGTGACGATCAAACAAGTATTGAGCGAACTGGGGCCATTGATCTTTATCAAGGAATTTCGCTGCGTATTGTACTGCCTCCTTTCCTGTCAATGAAACACGATGAACTGTGTCGTATGCCTTGACTGTAGCATTACCTGTTTTGACATAGCAGCGGAACATGATCGTAGAACCATTTTCCCTAACATACCGCATATCAACATAATGCACCCTAGTCACCTCCTTTGGTCGGCATACCCCCAAGTCTAGACACACACCCAACCAACACGCAAACTACACGCATGTAAACATATC
>NZ_JBQKLJ010000021.1:0-22659 GCF_052116285.1 Collinsella sp. Sow4_E3 | reverse complement strand
GTCCCGACGGCGGCGACGCGCCCGCCGCCGCGCACGGCCATGCCGCCGGCAATCAAGCCGGCCACGGCCTCGTCCGTGACGTTTGCTCCGTCCGCCCGGGCATCTACGGCGCAGCCCTCCACCGCGAGCGCCTGCGAGACGTGGATCGCGCACTGCGAGCCCGATGTCGCCAGGGACCCGGTGCGGCGGAGCGTCAGGTCGCCCCACACCTCCATGCCGCACTGCGTGATGTCCGCATCGGGCGCATGCGACTCCGTCACCGAGTTCTGCCCCACAAGCGTCACGACCAGGTCGCCGCCGGCGCCGATAGCATCGCCCGCGTAGCCGTCGAGCTCCAGATGGCCGGCATCGGTCCAGGACCAACCGGGGCCCGACACGCCCGGCTCGCGGCACGTCGCGCCCGCGATGAACAGGCTCTCCGCGCCCGCGGCACAGGAAGGCCCGCCCAGCAAGACGCATAGGCAGGCCATAGCGACGATCGCAATGCAATGACGGCTGATGTAGGACTCGGCGGCAAACATACCCGCTCCGATCTTCGCAGGAGCCAATAGAATGTGCACCAGAAAATGCCCTGGTGGCAGCGACTATTAGTTTAGCGAGATCGATGAGGGGGCAAAGAGAAATCGCGTGGACGATGTCCACAATTAGGTGTAAATCGTTTTGCCAGTCAGTGAAAGGAAGGATCAATAATTCCAGACGAAAAAAGCACAGCGTTCATCTGCTGTTTCTTTCAGCGAAATAATCGAACGACATGCCAAGCTTTTGAGCGATAACCAGGTGAGCGGCGATCCATGCACGCTTCTGCCTAAGTCAACAACGACGAACCCAGCATGCGAAGCGGACTGCAGCGCAAGCGGAGGAGCGCCGAGCCCTTGAGTTCAGGCGCTGCCGAACATAACGTCCCCCGGTGCCCCCGCTGACGAGGATTGTCGTTGGTACGGTTTCATTGAAGATGGAACCTCTATCGCTTCTTGATCACCTTCGCAGGCACGCCCGCGACGACCACGCCCTCGGGTACGTCGCGCGTGATGACCGCGCCTGCGCCCACGATGGAGTTCGACCCCACCGTGACCCCGCTCATGACCTGCGCACCGTAGCCCACCCACACGTTGTCGCCGAGTACGATGTCCGCCTCGTCGTGCCCTTGGTGGTTCACGGGGACGTCGGGGTCGGAGTGGCGGTGCATGTCGGTGCGCAGGTGCACGGCGTAGGACACGAGGCAGTCGTCGCCGATGACGATCTTAGCCCCGGGCGAGGCGCACAGCATGCCACCGTTCACGTAGGAATTGCGTCCAATTGTTATGTTCTCAGGATGGCTCAGCGAGACACCCCCCCCACGTAACTATTCTCCCCGCAGCGGCACAGCGAGGTCTTGTAGGTCCCTAGGCACCTCATGCGGAGTCTCTCGAGGTTGTAGAAGAGCCAGCCGAGGGCGCGAAGCAGCATGCGAATCATCTCCCGACGAAGGACTTGAGGTAGCCTGCGAGCGCGCGCAGCCTAGACGGGCCATACAGCGCGAGTGAGAGGACGAGCAGCGCAGCATCGATAGCGAGCCGAAGGGCCAGTCGATCGGGCAGCGCGAGTGCGACGACGCAGACTGCGACGTAGGGCAGAAGCCCCCTGAGCATGAACGAGCGGTCGCGTATGCTCTGGTAGTAGTGCTCGCCTATCGCCGTCTTGAGCGCGAGGCCCACGGCCGCCGCGCCCCCGACCGAGACGGCTCCGCCGCCCAGCCCGAGCACGGGCACGAGCGCCAGCGAGAGCGCCACGCTCGAGGCGAGCGTGGCGGCAGAGATCAGCAGATTCAGCCCCGACTTCATCTTAAGGTTGATGCCCACCCCCGCCGTCTCGCCGATGGTGTAGCACAGAGGCCCCAGCGCTAGGAACGGTACAAGGCGCGCCCCCGCGGCGTAGTTCGGCTTGAACAGCAGGAACGCGAGGTCGACGATCATGGCGAGCAGCATGCAGGCGCTCACCGCCACCATGACCACGGCCTCGTGTACGCGCATGATTTTCCCCTGCTCGTCGCGCGCATGCTGGTAGACGTAGGGAGCCCAGAAGGCGTTGAAGCCGCTCTGGATGAGGTTGACGGCCAGTGACACGGTGAGGGCCGCCGTGAACACGCTGATGTTGGAGAAGCCTATGAGGGAGCGGATAGCGAACTGCGGCACATAGTTGGTGAGTATCGCGACCAGCCCCGACGCCAAGAGAGGCAGCGAGAAGCGGGCCTCGTCGCAGTAGAGGGAAGCCTCCCCGCGCAGGTCAGGGGCGGCGAGCTGTGCGCGCTCGTGCGCGGCGGCGGCCACCAGGATCGGCAGACAGGCGAGCGCAACCCAGCCGACCGCCACTACGTAGCTCGTGGACACGACCGCCGAGACGATGTAAAGACCCTTTTGGATGACCGATACGGCGCCGGCAAAGATGGTGTAGCCCCACACGTCCTCCGCCATCCGGTAGCGCAGCGAGAAGAACCTGAGCGCGACGACGCACAGCGTGACCAAGCAGATCATCGCCGTCGCTGGCATGCCGGCCTCCCCGAACAACCACACCGACAGCGAGTCGTCGAACGCCCACGCCACGAGGCCCGCGGCCACGACGACGCACAAGCACGCCGAGACGCTAAACGTCAGCAGCCTCCTGCGCTGCCCCTCGTCCTTCGCGAGTGGGTAGAAGCGCACGTAGCCCTGGTCGAGCCCGAGGCAGAACAGGGTAAGCAGGACGTTGGTTACCGAGAAGAAGAAGTTGATCTTGCCGAGCGCGTCCTGGTCGTACAGGTGCGTCGACACCGGAACGACGACGAGCGAAATCACCGCGCTCACGACGCTCACCATCGAGAAGCCGACTATCTTGCCGAGCAGGCCCCCGCGACTCATGAGCCGTCACCCCCGCGCGCAGTTCGCAGTGAGGAGGCCGAGACCGAGATCCCCAGCACCACCCAGAAGAGCAATCCAACGTCGAAGTTGTTCTGCGTGAGCGACACTTCGAGGCACTCGTGCACGAGCACGCCCACCAGCAGGGAGGCACCCACGCACGCCTGCCAGCCGCCTTCCTTCCCGAGGCGCTCCAAGACGAGCCATAGGAGGAGGAGCACAAACACGAGGCCGACCGCGCCGGACTGAAGGATGGTCTGCAGGTAGAGGTTGTGCGAGGAGAAGGACGTCTCGTACACCATGCTTGGGACCATGGAGAGCCCCAGGCCGAACACCTCGTGCCCCTTCACGGCGTCCAAGATCATCTTCCAGACGACCTCGCGGCCCGAGAAAAAGTTCTTGTTCAGCCACTCGCGCGACAACATCTCCAGGGAGTAACCCAGCTGCGTGCCGATCAGCGAGGGGTAGACGACCGTGAAGGCAAGCACCGCGACGAGCACGACGAAGAAGGCAACGCGCGCCACTGCGAGAAACGACCGTTTCTTGGAGACTGCGTGCAGCAGATAGGGTAAGGCCACTACCACGAGAAGCGCGAGCATCGCCGAGCGGCTGTTCGCGAACAGGAGCAGGACGAGCGCCATGGCGAAGACGCATAGGTCGGAGACCTTCGGCTTCGGCCCATCCATGGAGAGTAGCGAAAGGGCGCAGGCGCATATAAGCACGACGGCGAACGCGTTGCTGTGGACATAGAATGCAGCGTAGTAGTTCGTGACCCGTCCGGACACAAACCAGTAGACCAGGGCAGCGAAGAGCAGGGCGGCGAAGAGCCTCTTAACCTTTGACACGCGCGCGGGCGTCCATTCATAGCTCGAGAAGGCCAGGAGTGTCGCGAGATAGACCGCAGTCTGCACGAGGCGCTCCGCCGCGCTGCCGCCATTCAGCAGCCAGCATATGATTAGATAGCAGAAGAGTCCGACGGATGTCCAGACAAGCCCCCCGTCGAGCCTCATCTTGGTAGCCCCGGCCGAGGCGACGAGGAGCAAGAGCAGGTCCAGCGCAAGGATTGCAGCGTAGAGGGGCGTCTTGAGCGACGAGAGCGCGGCGATCGGCAGGCAAACCAAGCATACGAGGAGGAGGAAGACTATCGTGTTCTCCTCCCGCTCGACCTCCCGCGCCCTCACCAGCGCGCGCACGCGCCCCTTTTCTCGCGAGGGGATCAGGCCCGACCCCCTCGGGCCCGCTCCGCAAAAAGATATGTCAGCAGCACCGCGCATCCGCGCCCCTTTTCTTGATGAGCCGTGCCGGAACCCCACCAACGACGGAGTACGGCTCGACGTCCTTGGTCACGACGGCGCCAGCGGAGAGGATGGAGTGCGCACCCACGTTCACGCCGGGCAGGATGGTGACGCGCCGACCAATCCACACGTCGTCCTCTATGGTCACGGGGCGGTAGTCCTCGTAGCCCTGCTCAATCATGGGCACGTCAACGCGGTCGTGCCTGTGATTGCGGGTAAGCACAACGCAATCCGGCCCCATCATCACGTCGCGACCGATGGTCACCGGCCCGAAGCACTCCGAGTCAATGCCCACCGACGAGCGGTCGCCCACAACGAGGCGAGAGTCGAACTCCGCGCCGTGCTCGATGTTCACGTCACGGCCCAGCTTACAGCCCATCAATCGAGCCACCCCGCCCCGCAGCTTCTTGGCCGGCGGGAAGCGGCGCGAGCGCGGCAGCAGTTTCGCAAGCATGCAGTACAGGCCCCTCGCGACCTTCTCCCTCATCGCGCTTCCTCCATGTTCCTACGGTAAATCTCCTCCACGCGGTCGAAGCAGGCGCCCACCTCGTAGGCGCGCTCCACGTAGGCTCGGCCCTCGGCCCCCATGCGGGCGCGGCGAGCCGGGTCGTCGGCAAGCGCCTCCAAGGCATCGGCGAGGGCCGCCGGGTCGCGCCGGGGCGTGACGACGGCCGTGTGCCCGCCGTCGCAGGCCTCCATAAGGCCAGGGATGTCCGATATGATAAGTGGGGTTCCGCTCGCCTGCGCCTCGACCGCGGAGACGCCAAAGCTTTCGCTTTCGCTTTCGCTTTCTACTATTGCGATGTCGAGGCCCGCCCACTCCCGCGCGGCCTCCTCCTGCGGGATGAAGCCGAGCCAGTCGAGGTACCCGTCCATGCCGAGCCTCGTGGCGAGTGCCTTCAGCTCGGCCTCCATGGTGCCCTTGCCCGCGATGCGCACGCGCACGCCCAGGTCTGGCCTGCGGTCATGCAGGAGCGCGCAGCCGCGCAGCAGCGTGTCGATGCCGTACTTGCGTTCAAGCGCCTTCACGGTGCCCACCACGAGGCCCTCGTGGGGCTCACGCTTGCGAGGCGAGAAGAGCCCCATGTCCACGCCGAAGGGCGTTATCTCGAAGTCGCGCCCCGTGTACTTGGCACACTCCTCGGCCATAGCGCGGCTCGTGGACATGAGCCAGGCAGGCTTGGCGAGCGAGCGCCGGACGACGGCGCGGTGCAGTGGGGACTTGCGCGGGAAATCGTAGACGTCGGAGCCCCAGACCGAGAGGTAGTACGGGCGCCTGCACGCGAGCGACGCCACAAGCCCGTAGCTCGAGGCATAGTGAGCGTGCACGACGTCGGGGTCCAGCTCCTCGATGAGGCGGCGCGCCACGCCGACGGTGGAGAGGTAGCCGAGCTTCTGCAACTCCGAACCCTGGCGGGCGCTGGGGTTTTGCAGGTAGTGGACGGTGACGTTTTTCAGTTCGCGGATGGCTTCGGAGCGGCACTCCTCAAGGGAGAGGACGTGAACCCCGTAGCCCCGGAGCGAAAACTGGGACGCCCACTTGTAGGTGTGGTAGTTGTCGGCATTCGCTAAGTAACATATCGTCGTGGTCTTCTGCCGCACTACAGCCTCCAGTACCGGTACCCAGCGAACTCCGCCTTAGGCAGGACGCTCTTCACGTCCACGAGCACCTTCTCGGCGTCGGGCTTGTCGGCGAAGAGGGCCTTCACGTCGTCGCTGCTCATATCGCGGAACTGGCGGTGCGCCACCGCGACGATGAGGCAGTCGAGGTCGCGCAGCTCCTCCATGGGAACAAGGTCAACCCCGTAGGCAGCCTTGGCGTCAGCCGGGTCAGCCCAGGGGTCGCAGACCTGGGGCGCGATGCCGTACTGGCGCAGGCGAGCGAGAATGTCGTCCACCTTGGAGTTGCGCACGTCGGGACAGTCCTCCTTGAAGGTGAGTCCAAGCACGGCCACGCGCGACTTCGCGGGGGCAAGCCCGGCCTGTACCATCTCGCGGATGGCCGCGTCGGCCACGAATCCGCCCATGCCGTCGTTCACCTTGCGGCCGGAAAGGATAATCTGGCTGTGGTAGCCGAGCTTCTCGGCCTCGTAGGTGAAGTAGTAGGGGTCGACGCCGATGCAGTGCCCGCCCACCAGGCCCGGTCGGAAGCCCAAGGCGTTCCACTTGGTGTTCATGCCCTCGATGACCTCGGAGGTGTCGATGCCCATGCGGTCGAACACCATCGCGAGCTCGTTCATGAAGGCAATGTTTATGTCGCGCTGCGAGTTCTCGACGACCTTCACGGCCTCGGCGGTCTTGATGGTCGAGACCGGGAAGGTCCCAGCGGCGATCACGATGTCGTAGACCCTGCGGATGAGCTCGGCGGACTCGTCGTCCATGCCCGAGACCACCTTGCGGATGGTCGTAAGGGTATGCACGCGGTCGCCGGGGTTGATGCGTTCGGGGCTGTAGCCCACCTTGAAGTCCTCTCCGCACCTGAGACCGGATTCACGCTCGAGAATCGGCACGCAGACGTCCTCGGTGACGCCCGGGTAGACGGTGGACTCGTAGACCACGATGCTGCCGGGCTTCAGGTGCTTGCCCAGCGTCTCCGACGCGCCGATGACGGGCGTTAGGTCGGGCGTCTTGTCCTGGTTCACGGGCGTGGGCACGGCCACGATGTGGAAGCGGGCCTCCTCTAGGCGCGTCGGGTCGGCCGTGAAGTCCACGGTCGTGTGAGCCAGGGCCTCGTCGCCTACCTCATTGGTGGCATCGTGGCCCTGCTTGTACTGCTCGACCTTGGCCTCGTTGATGTCGAAGCCGATGACGGGGACGTGCTTGGCGAACTCGACGGCGATGGGCATGCCAACGTAGCCGAGGCCTACGAGCGAGAGCTTGGCGTCACCTGCGAGCAGATCTTCGTAAAGGGTTGTGAACATTTAAATACTTCCTATTCTCTTGAGGGTTGCGTGGAACATCTGCCAGAACAGACAGTAGGCGGCGTACGGTAGCCACAGCCGCTCGATCTGTCTGTAGAGCATCCATGTGTTGCGGACGGCGGAGAGCTTGTTCGAACTGAGCGAGCCCGCCCGCTTACGGTTCGCCGCGAGTACTTCGTCGAGGCCGTGCAGCCTGTGGCCCGCCTTGATGACCTGGAGCCATGTGGCGGCGTCCTGCCTTTTGCGGATGTCGGGCATCACGAGAAGCGCCCGGTCCACGACGGCGGTGTCGAACATGACGGTGTGGCTGCACGTGGGCGGCTTGGTGAGGAAGCGGTGGTAGCCCACCTCGGCGTCCACGTGGACGTAGTTGCGATGATCCCCGTCCTCGTTCACCGTCTCGTAGGAGGTAAAGCACGCGCCTATGCGGCGGTCGCGCATGAAGCCGAGCTGGCGCTCGAGCTTCTCCGGCATCCAGTAATCGTCGGAGTCGAGGTAGGCGATGAAGCGGCCACGCGCGTTCTCGAGGGCTCTGTTGCGGGCCTTGGCAGCGCCGCCGTTCTCGGGCTGTCGAAAAACGCGGAAGCGCGGGTCGCGGGCGGCGTAGGCGTCGGCCATCGCCGCGGAGCCGTCCGCGGAGCAGTCGTCCACGAGGATGGCCTCCCAGTCAGGCACCGTCTGCGCGACGAGCGAGTCCAAGGCCTCGGGAAGATACTTCTCGCAGTTGTAGAGCGGGATGATCACGCTCACCAAGGGCTTTGCATCCATGGTCATCGCCCAGTCCTCCTTTTTCCAAACATGGCACCGAAAGTGCCTGTAAAACATTTCCAGTCCATTCCGAAGCAACGGTTCCGCACGTAATGGAGCTCGATCTTCTGGCGCATGCCGCTCTCGAAGGTCGCGGCGTTGCGGTCGGTGGCCTGCCATAGGCCCGTGATGCCCGGAGTGACACTCAGCAGCTCCTCCTTCTCCTCGTCAGTGAAGTGTTGATTGAGCTCGTCGCGCGTGATGGGGCGTGGTCCGATAACGGACAAATCGCCCTTGAGCACGTTGAGGAACTGCGGCACCTCGTCGATGGAGCACTTGCGGATGAACCTGCCCACCCTGGTGATGCGCGGGTCATCGTCGACCTTGCGCTCAACTTCCCACTGGTGCAGCTGCTCGGGACTAAGGTACTTGTGTACGTCGCTGGCGTCTGCCACCATGCTGCGGAGCTTAAGCACGCGGATCACCCGGCCTCCCCTGCCCACGCGCTCCTGCGTGTAGACCGGGCAGCCCGGCGACTCCGCGCAGATTGCGGCGCAGACGCAGGCCATGGGAATCGCCAGCACCACGGTGCACCCGGCGCTGAAGGCTATGTCGAACGCTCTCTTGCATATGCGGTAGAAGAGGGTCCCCGTCGGTTTCCTAGGCACGGGCTAGCACCCCACCAAGGAAATAGTCGTGGGAAATGCCTCTAGCAGGCACCCCCACAGGCGTATTACTTTCTGTTACTTCTTTAGCAGCCACAGTCAAACTTACGTCCCCGTTGTCCAGGGATCCCCCAATCGGTAAATTCAAAAATGCGAACGAATTGCCGGTACAACGTCTCCCTTACGTTTTGCTGGGAACATCGAGCGGCAGCAGCTCCCTAAATGTGGAGTCACCCTCGCCCACGTCCACCAGGCACCAGCGTTTATGACGGTCAATCTTTTTAACGCGGGCCTCTTGCCCCACCAAGGGACCCTGCTCTATGTGCAACACGCCGTCTTCTATGCGCGCAACGCTATTGCGCACCACGCCGTCGCCGTCCAGCACGCTGCGGTACCAATCCTGCGCATCGTCCGGCATGGGCATGTACGCCCGCTCCCTACTGCCGGCGATGCGACAGCCAAAGCTCAACTGGGCCAGGGCCCTATCGAGCGCGGCGGCATCGTGCGTGGCGACGAAGAAGTATTCCTTGTACATAGGTTTGGTTTGGAGCGACCAGGCGCCGTCCCGCTTAAACCAGAACTCCTTTTGCATCACAAAAGCGTCCTGCATAAGGTTGTGCGGGATAATGTGGCGGACCTTTTCGCAGGTCTCGCGCTCTTTTCCATTGGGGGTGTGGACCAGATACCAGCGGACGCGGCCGTGCTGGCTATTGGTGGTAGCGCCGTTAAAGGCACCGGGCAGCTGCTCTTGGCGCCGTGCCGTCTGTCCCATGTTCTCGCCCCCTCTTTTTGGCTTTGCGATGTACGCAAATGCAGGGCGTTTAGAACAGGCTTCTCGCTCGCAGCTAGGCGCAGTCGCAAAAGTACAGGTTTTTGTAGAGGGGTATGGAGATGTGTCTGCTTGCGCAGCAATTTGCGTAATCTGGGAAAACGGCCTGAATTAACTCGTATAATGACCTGTGTCGAAAGATACGAAAACCTGTACCTTTTTGTGCAAAAAACCGCTCATCCAGCGGCTTTTTTTTGTTTGGACATTAAAAAAGGCGGCCGCCCTTTGTGGACGGTCGCCTTATACGTATTGTTGCTTTGTTCGCCTTAGGCGCGAGTCTTGATCTCCTCGGTCACCTTGGCCACAAACTCGTCGACGCTCATCTGAACGGTCTCGTTGGAACGATCGCGGACGGAGATGTTGCCGGCCTCGACCTCCTTCTCGCCCAGGATGAGCATGTAGGGCACGCGGTCGATGCTGCGGGCCTCGCGGATCTTGTAGCCGATCTTCTCGTCGCGGTCGTCGCAGACCACGCGAATGCCGGCCTCCTCCAGCTTGGCGCACACCTCGTGGGCATAGTCGCGGCTCTTCTCGGAGACCGGAAGCGCCTTGACCTGCACGGGAGCCAGCCAGGTGGGGAACTTGCCCGCAAAGTGCTCGATCAGAATGCCAATAAAGCGCTCGATGGAGCCAAAGCACACGCGGTGCAGCATAATGGGGCGCTTCTTGGTGCCGTCGGCATCCACGTACTCCAGATCAAAGTTGAGCGGCATCTGGAAGTCGAGCTGGACGGTACCGCACTGCCAGGTACGGCCGAGCGAGTCCTCCAGGTGGAAGTCGATCTTGGGGCCATAGAAGGCGCCGTCGCCCTCGTTGACCTCGTAATCCATGTGCAGCTGCTCAAGAGCGGTGCGCAGGCCCTCTTCGGCGCGTGCCCAGTCCTCGTCAGAACCCATGGAGTCCTCGGGGCGGGTGGAAAGCTCAACGTGGTACTTAAAGCCAAACTTCTGGTACACGGAGTCGATAAGGTTGACCACGCCCACGATCTCGTCGGTCAGCTGGTCGGGGCGCACAAACAGGTGGGCGTCGTCCTGGTTAAAGCAGCGCACGCGGAACAGGCCGTGCAGGGCTCCGCGCAGCTCGTGGCGGTGCACCAGGCCAATCTCGCCGGCGCGGATGGGCAGCTCGCGGTAGGAGTGCGGCTTGGAGGCGTACACCAGCACGCCGCCCGGGCAGTTCATGGGCTTAATGCAGTACTCTTCGTCGTCGATGACGGTGGAGTACATGTTGTCCTTGTAGTGGTCCCAGTGGCCAGAGGTCTTCCACAGCTGCTTGTTCATGATGAGCGGCGTGGAGATCTCCACGTAGCCGGCCTTGTGGTGAATCTCGCGCCAGTAGTCCAGCAGCGTGTTCTTAAGGATCATGCCGTTGGGCAGGAAGAACGGGAAGCCAGGGGCCTCGTCGCGCATCATAAAGAGGTCCATCTCGCGGCCGATCTTGCGGTGGTCGCGCTTCTTGGCCTCCTCCAGCATGTGCATGTGCTCGTTGAGCTCTTCCTTGGTGGCAAAGGCGACGCCGTTGATGCGGGTGAGCATCTTGTTGTCCTTGTCGCCCTTCCAGTAGGCACCCGAGACACCGGTGAGCTTAAAGGCCTTGAGGGCCTTGGTGTAGCAGATGTGGGGGCCGACGCACATGTCGATGTAGTCGCCCTGCTGGTAGAAGGTGATGCGGGCGTCGTCGTCCAGATCGCCGATGTGCTCGACCTTGTACTTCTCGCCGCGCTCCTCCATAAGGGCGATGGCCTCGGCGCGGGACTTCTCGTACACGGAGAACTTGAGGTTCTCCTTGCAGATCTTTTTCATCTCGGCCTCGATCGCGGGGAAGTCGTCCTCGCTGATCTTGACGCCCTCGGGCAGGTCGACGTCGTAGTAAAAGCCGTTGTCGGTCGCGGGGCCGTAGGCAAAATCGGCCTGGGGGTACAGGCGCTTGATGGCCTGCGCCATGATATGCGCGGCGGAGTGGCGGATGACGTGCGTGACCTCGTCCTGCGGGAGCTCGGCCACCGAACCGTCATTGTAGAGTGCCTTCATGGGTATGTTTTCTCCTCTCGGATGCCTTGTGCAAGTGCTGCTTGGCGCCGTGCGGTGTGCATTGCGCTTGCCGGCGCGTGCGTTTTGACTTGCATCATTATAGGCAGGTTACCTAGGTATACAAGCGCCCGCCGCACCTGAATGGCACGGCGGGCGAATTTCTACGCATGCTTCATCGTGTGGGGGCGGGGCTGCGTGCCGCTTGCGCGTGGCGCGCGGCGTGCCCGTGGCTTGCGGCCGGCCCGGCGATGGATGCGCTACTGGATGCGAGTTCGGCAGTAGGGGCAGACCTTCCAGTGTGCGTCGAGCGGGCGATGGCAGCTGGGGCACACGTTGCGCACCTGGGTATCGCACACCGGGCAGACCACAAAGTCCTTCTCGATGGGCGCACCGCACTGCGGGCAGGTGCCGTACTGGGCAAGCTGGCGCTCGCGCAGGGCCATGTCCAGCTCCTGCTCCTCGCGGTCGGCCGCATAGGAGTGCGGGCGCAGGACCAGGTAGGCGATGAGGCCTACAAACGGAATGAGGGCAATGATGCCCCAGGCCACGTAGGCACTGGCGCCGCGGCGGCGGGCGTCAATAAACACATAGACGACCGACAGCACGTACAAGGCGATGATAAAGCCAACAAAGGCATAGATGACGCCCATAAGCTGCGGCGACATGAGCTCAGAGATGTACTTGGACATTACGGATACCTTTCGGGGTAGTTACAACTCGAGTTAGTGTAACACGGGGGTTAACGATTTGGCAGGTCGCAGGCATGGGCGGATAGAAACATCTCAATCTGTAACAGGTGAGAGCGGAATCCGGGTCCAGATGTTACAGAATTAGACAAACCGTTCTCTCCCAGACTTAAATCTCAATCTGTAACATCTTGGCTCCAGAATCAGTCCCTACTGTTACAGATCAAGATGAACGGTGAGCCCTCCGTTAAATATCTCAATCTGTAACAGCTAGGGGCCAGAACCCCTTCTATCTGTTACAGATCAAGACAAAGGAAAATGTCCAATCTCAATATCCCAATCTGTAACAACAACTTGGCAAAAACAGGTCTAACTGTTACAGATTTAGACATTCGAAACCGACTGATGGGTTCATCTAAATCTGTAACATCTAGATCCCAAAACGGTCCCGAGATGTTACAGATCGAGACAGATGACCTCTCCCTGACTTTAAATCTCAATCTGTAACACATAGGACCGATTTTCTACTCTTACTGTTACAAATCAAGACAAACAGAGGGCCCGCCTGGCAAACGTATCGATCTGTAACATCTGGAACCCAACTCTTCTGCTTACCGTTACAGAACGAGACAAACCTTTGACAACAGGGGTGCCAGACGAGGTCACCGATTGACCTGTGTCTCCCCTCGCCTGCCGTTGGCGGATGCAGCGGGGCTGTTCGCCGCATTGCCGCTGGGCGGGGGATGCGCACACCGTAGGATAGCCTTATTGACAGCCTGTCAACTCGTCTTGGAGGCACTGTGACCGAAACGTTTGATATCGCGATTGTGGGCGCGGGCATCACCGGATGCGCCATCGCGCGGCAGCTCGCGCGCTATGACCTGTCCATCTGCGTGGTCGAGGCGGCCAACGACATTGCCCTGGGCGCGTCGAAGGCCAACGGCGGCCTAGTGCACGCCGGCTACGATCCGGCGCCGGGCACGGTTAAGGCCCAGGTCAACGCCCGCGGCTGCGAGCTATATGGCACGTGGGCCCAGGAGCTGGGCTTTTTGTTTTGCCGCACCGGGTCCATGGTGCTGGGCTTTAGCGACCAAGACCGCGCGCAGCTGGAGCAGCTGCAAGGCAACGGGCTGGCAAACGGCGTACCCGAGTTGGCGATCATCGGGGCCGAGCGCATCCACGAGCTGGAGCCGCGCGCCAGCGCCCAGGCCACGTGCGCGCTGTGGTGTCCCTCGACCGGCTATGTCGATCCGTTTGAGGTCGCCATCGCCGCGATGGAAAACGCCGTAGCCAACGGCGTGACGTTTGTGCGCTCCGCACCGGTGGAGACGATCGAGGTAGCTCCCGGCGCTGGCGACATGAGCGGTGACGGGACCGCTCGTTTTACGCTGGTAACACCGGCCGGTGATGTGCGCTGCCGCTATTTGATTAACGCGGCGGGCAACGGCGCCGCAGACATCTCGCATATGGCGGGCGCCGAGGAGTTCCAGATGGTCTGGCGCCAGGGCAACATTGTGGTACTGGACAAGGAGCCGCGCGCACTCATGCCGCTCTACCCCGTTCCCACGCCGGTTTCCAAGGGCGTCATCGTTACGGGCACCGTCCACGGCAACACGGCGATCACCGCGACGGCCGCTGTGCGCGAGCCCGGCAACACGCAGACCTATGCGGGCGACGTAAACGCGCTGTTGGGCGGCGCGCGCAAGCTGGTGCCCGATCTGGATACGCGCCGCGTGGTGCGAGCGTTTGCCGGCGGGCGTCCGGTCATTAAGGGAACGAACGACTTTTTTATTGGACAGTCCGCCGTGGTGCCGGGGCTGTTCCAGGCCGCGGGCATTCAGTCGCCAGGCGTGGCGAGCGCGCCGGCCATTGCCGAGCGAATGGAGCAGGTGCTGCGCGAGGCGGGCGTTGCTTTGCGCGAGCGGGCCGATTGGGATCCGATTCGCCGTGCGCCGGACGACTTTGACCGCGCGCCGCTTGCGCGCAAGGAAGAGCTGATCGAGTCCGACCCCGCGTGGGGGCAGATCGTCTGCCGCTGCGAGACGGTGCCCGAGGCCGAGATCGTGGCCGCGATCCGACGCCGCCCGGGTGCGGTTTCGGTCGAGGGCGTCAAACGCCGCTGCCGTGCCGGCATGGGTCGGTGCCAGAGCGGCTTTTGCCAGAGCCGCGTGGTGCGGATTCTGGCCCGCGAGCTGGGCTGCGACCCCAGCGAGGTGCTGCTGGAGGACACTGGCTCGTGGCTCGTTGAGGGACCTTTGAAGGGGGTGCGCTAGGATGGCGACGAGTATCGATATGGGTGCGGTATCGGGCGTCGAGTGCACTTGCGCAGATGCCGACAAGGTATCAATTACTGCCGGCGCCGTGCAGACGCAGGCGTTCGACGTAGTCGTTATCGGCGGCGGACCTGCCGGCATGGCGGCCTCACTTGCCGCACACAAGGTCGGAGCGCGCGTGGCCATCGTGGAGCGCGAACAGCACCTGGGCGGCATCCTGCGCCAGTGCATCCACCCGGGCTTTGGCCTCTCACACTTTAAGCAGGAACTGACCGGTCCCGAGTACGCACAGCGCTTTATCGACCAGGTGCGCAAAACCGATATCGCACTGTTCCTGGACAGTATGGTGATTGGGATCGACTCAAGCGAGGACAAAGTCGCAGGCACGGGCGCAAGTGGCGCGGCGAGCGATGCCTCGGCACACACCGTCACGCTCATGAGCCCCGCCGGCATGTTGCAGCTCACCGGGCGCGCCGTCGTCCTTGCCATGGGGTGTCGCGAGCGCACGCGCAGCGAGATCAAGATTCCCGGCAGCCGCCCCGCCGGCGTGTTTACCGCCGGCCTGGCGCAGCGATACATCAACATCGACAACCTCAAGCCCGGCTCGCGCGCCGTCATTTTAGGCTCGGGCGACATTGGGCTCATCATGGCGCGTCGCTGCACGCTCGAGGGGATTTCGGTCGAGGGCGTGTACGAGCTTATGCCATACGCCAACGGCCTGCGCCGCAATGTGAAGAACTGCCTGGACGATTTTGGCATTCCGCTGCACCTGTCCACCACCGTCACACGCGTGATTGGGCACGACCGCGTGGAGGCCGTCGAGGTGAGCCAGGTCGACGAAAAACTGGCGCCCATTCCGGGGACCGAGCGCATCGTTCCGTGCGACACGCTGCTGCTTTCGGTAGGTTTGATTCCCGAGAACGAGCTTTCGGTAGGCGCGGGTGTTGAGCTTGACCCGCGCACGCGCGGCGCCGTGGTGGACCAGAGCCTGCAGACGGGCGTGCCGGGCATCTTTGCCTGCGGCAACGTGCTGCACGTGCACGACCTGGCCGATAACGTGACGACCGAGTCCGAGCGTGCCGGCGCAGCCGCGGCGACGTACGCGCTGGGGACCGGCGCGGATGTCGAGACGGGCGCTGGCTGCCAGCTCACGGTCTCCCCTGCCGGCATCGCCGGCTACGCGCTGCCGGGACGCATTACGGCCATGGCACTCACCAGGCTCAACTTTCGCGTGCGCCGGCCGGTCGATGCCGCCCGCGTGCGCATTCTGGCGGGCGACGAGGAACTGCTTACGGGCAAGGTCCGCGCGTTTAAACCGAGCGTTATGGAAAGCTTCCCGCTGCCGGCAAAGGTGATACAGCGAGCGCTCGACCTGGGTGCCAGCGAGATTATCCTTTCCGTCGAGCCCGTCGAGGAGGCATAGCCATGAGCACAAATGCGATCGAGACGCTACAGTTCAACTGCACCACCTGCCCATCCGAGTGCCTCCTTACGGTGGAAGTGGAGCGCGGGGCCGACGACCGCGTGGCGACGGTGCGCGCCGTGACCGGCAACAGCTGCCCGCGCGGCGATAAGTTCGCACATCAGGAGCTCACCTGCCCCATGCGCGTCCTCACTACCACCGTGGCGGTATCAGGCGGCGACGAGGCACTGCTGCCCGTTCGCACGGCCGAAGCCATCCCGCTCGAACTCCATGCCCAGACCATGGACCTCATCCGCGGCCTAGTGGTCAAAGCCCCCATCCGCATGGGCGATGTAGTCCTCCCCAACCTCCTAGACACCGGTACCGACCTCATCGCCAGCATGGACATCGACCCGGCCTAAGCAGCTCGTTTGGGACGGTGCTCTTTTAGCTACCCCGCATACGCCCCGCCCCTCCTCAATTGCGGTGAAATAATTCCCGATTTCCGCCAAAACCCCGGCATCAAGGAACTATTCCACCGCAACTTGCCTTGGGATCGGTATTTAGCTTGTGCCTACTTTAGTGCCATTTCAAAACTATGCCGGATTACGGGGCTGATTCGGAGACCCCCACTCATACCGGCAATTTTCGATTTTTGATAAGCCTTCTACCTGCGGTTTTAATTTCGCTATTTTTCCCATGGTCAAGTAATACAGGTCCAGCCCCGTAATCCGCCATAGTTTTGAAACCAGCCCATTTGGGACGGGACCATATTGACTACTTTTACCTATCAGCTCGCATGTTTGACGCAGCTAAAATAGCCCCGTCCCAAATTGACTACCCTGGCATTGGGGATACCATGGTGGCAACCTAACGAAAGGACGATGTATGGCACATGTCGATGACCAGCGCGTGGCACGCGTGCTCGATGCGCTCGAGGCACAGCACCCCGGCGCGCAGCTGCTCGTAAACGACCCGTGGTCGATTTATTACCTGACCGGCTTTTATGCCGATATGTTCGAGCGTTTTTGCGGCGTACTGCTCGCACGCGGTAGCGAGCCAGTGATCTTGGTCAACGCGCTGCATCAGCTGCCCGAGTATGACAATGCCCGCGTCGCGTACCACACCGATACCGACGTCGTGGCCGACGCCATCGCTCGCGAGGTTGATCCGACCAAACCGCTCGGCATCGACACCGTCATGCGCTCCGGCTTCTTGATGCCCCTCATGGAGCGCCATGCCGCGAACGAATTCTTCCTAGGCGATTTTGCCGTGACCGCCGCGCGAACCTACAAAGACGCCGGCGAGCAGGAGCTTATGCGCGTGTCCTCGGCCGCTAACGACGCCGTGATGGCCGACGCGATCGAGCTCGTCCACGAAGGCGTGACGGAGCGCGAGATCGCCGACCAGATGCTTGGCCTATATCGCAAGCACGATTGCGAGGGCTTTAGCTTTCCGCCCATCGTGAGCTTTGGCGCCAACGCCGGCGACCCGCACCACGAGCCAGACGATACGGTACTCAAGCGTGGCGACGTGGTGCTGTTCGATATTGGCGGACGTCGCCGCAACTATTGCTCGGACATGACGCGCACGTTCTTTTGGGGCGAGCCGGACGAGGAGACGGCACGCATCTACGACATCGTGCGCCGCGCCAACGAGGCCGCCGAGGCGCTCATCGCCCCGGGCGTGCGCATGTGCGACCTGGACCGTGCCGCGCGCGACGTGATTGAGGACGCGGGTTATGGCAAGTACTTTACGCACCGTCTGGGACACTCGATCGGCCTGCAAGACCACGAGCCGGGTGACGTCTCGCTCGTCAACGAGCAGGTCGTAGAGCCGGGCATGACGTTTTCCATCGAGCCGGGCATCTACCTCCCCGGCCGCACCGGCGTCCGCATCGAGGACCTTGCCCTGGTCACCGAGAGCGGCGTCGAGATTCTCAACGCCTACCCCCACGATCCGGTCCGCCTAGACTAGGCAATGCGGCAAAGGGACGACCCCTTTGCCGCATCACATGAATGCCGCCACGAAATGGGCCTATCTACTACGTTTAACCCGCATGGGGCGACCATACGGGTATTTTTTGAAAATTGACAAGCCTTCTACCTGCGGTTTTGATTTTGCGATTCTCGGCATGGTTGAGGGTAGCCGGTCAAACGTAGTAGATAGGCCCATTTCGTGGCGTGCAGGCAAACTAGCTACCCTGCGGAAGGGATCTAGCGGAGCAGACCGGCAACTTCGCCGGCCAGGGTGATGGTACCTGCTGCTACGAAGGGCTCGCCTGCGGCCTCAAAGGCTGCGAGGGCCTCGGACACGCTGGGGTACACGCCTGCGAGCTTATCGGAATCCACCAGGGCAGCAAGCTCCTCCGCCGGCAGGGCGCGATCGGAATCGGTCTGTGTGACGACCACGCGCGGGAAGGCCGGGATCAGCACGTCGACGATACCCGCCACGTCCTTGTCTGCCAGCGCGGCGCACAGCAACGTGGGGCGATTCTCTACGCACGGATCGATCTCGTCCAAGGCGCTCACAAAGTTCTCGCAGCTCTGGGGGTTATGGCAGGCGTCGATCAGCTTGAGCGGGTCGGTTCCCAACACATCAAAACGGCCCGGCGTGGGGCAGCCCATAAGCGAAGCATCAAGCGCCTCGTGGTCGAGCTCGCGACCCAGATACCCCTCGCAGAGCATAATCGCGCACGCGGCATTCTGCGGCTGATACGCCGGCTTAACCATGCTCGACGTATAAATCGCACGCGGCGTGGTACAGCTAAACTCAACCGTATCGCCCACATGCGCCGGCACCTTGGTCGTGGTGTGGCTCACCACCAGCGGCACCACACCACACTCGCGACAACGGTTGTCCATAACGCGCTGAACGCTCGGCTCATGCGTGCCCTCGCCCAGCACAACCAGGCGTCCGGGCTTAATGACGGCGGCCTTCTCCCCCGAAATGGCCTCGAGTGTATCGCCCAGAATGCGCGTGTGATCGAGTCCGATGCCCGTGATGGCAACGGCAACGGGATCGGTCGCGCTCGTGGCGTCCCAGCGACCGCCCATGCCGACCTCGAGCACGGCAACATCCACGCGAGCCTCGGCAAACACCACAAGCGCGGCGGCCGTCAGCAGGTCAAACGGCGTGATGGTATAGGCACGCTCCCCCGCCACCACGCGGCGCGCATTCACTCGATGCCCCGCCTCAACAGCAGCAGAAACGCCACGGGCAAACGCCTCATCGCTTACGACGTGCCCATCGACCTCCATGCGCTCGGGATAGCGAACAAGCTGCGGCGACGTATAAAGCGCAGCCTTGAGCCCCTCGCCGCGAAGGATAGCAGCCGAAAAACGCGTGGTCGAAGTCTTGCCGTTGGTACCGGCAACCTGAATGCAATCAAAGTACTCGTCCGGCCGCCCTAGCTCATCGAGCATATCGACAACCGTCTCGAGCAGAGGACCAGCATCCCCAGAAATCCGCCCCGTATCGGCAGCAAGCCCCACAGCCTCACTAAACGAAAGCAAATCAAACGAGAAAGGAACGACATACGACCCAGAACGCTTAGCCATAACCCAAAGTCCCCTCAACATAAAAAGAGGCCCGAATCAACAACGAGCCCTTCCCATTCAAAATATCAGCCAAACACCGCTTTGCAGCAGAATCAAGGCCACAGCCAAGTGGCCTAACCCACCAGTTGCAAACAACCACGTAAACGACCTGGGAGCGGTTTGGGGCTTTGCTCGATACAAGTTCCGCACGAGCCGAAGGCCACTTAATGTGGCCTTCGTGCGAGCAGGACTGTCCGCAGTAGCGAGCAATGCCCCAAACCGCGTCCCCCAGTAACGCCTACGAGAAGTCAGCAACCTGAGCAGTCAGCGCCTCCAGGATCTCCTTGAGCTCAGCTGCACGGTCCCTCTTCTTCTGGACCACCGCGGGCGCGGCCTTGGCCACAAAGCCCTCGTTGGCGAGCGTCTTCTCGCAGCCGGCGAGCTCCTTCTGGGCCGCGGCAATCTCCTTCTCCAGACGCGCCTTCTCGGCCGAAAGGTCAACCTTGCCCTCGAGCACCACAAAGACCTCGACGCCGCTGTCGACCACGGCGATGCACGCGGCCGGCTTCTCAACATCGGTACCCATGACCAGCGAGGCGGTATTGGCCAGCGGCTCGATGGTCGAGCGCAGGCTCTCGAGCTTCTCGATGTCCTCGGCACCGGCACGCACGACCACGTCGAGCTCGGCCTTGGGGCTCAAGCGATAACGCGAACGCGTGGCGCGGGCGGCAGAAACGACGGTGCGACACAGCTCAAACGCGCGCTCGGCGTCCTCGTCGACATACTTGACATAGTCGGCAGGCTCGGGCCACTTGGCGATCATGAGCGCCTCGGCGCGGTCCACGTTGCCCTCGGCGTCCAGGTCGAGCACGCTCGCCGGCATGTTGTCCCAGATCTCCTCGGTGACAAACGGCATGAGCGGGTGCATCAGGCGAATAGAGGTATCGAGCACAAAGATCAGGTTTCGCTGCGCCTGGAGACGGCCCTCGCCCTTCAGGCGCGCCTTGGTGACTTCGACGTACCAGTCGCAGACCTCGTTCCAGAAGAACTGCTGAACGCCGCGGGCCATGTCGCCAAAGGTGTAGTTCTCGATGCCCTCGGTGACCATCTTGACGGCCTTGGCCAGACGGCTGAACATCCAGGCGTCGGCCGGCGTCTCTACGACAGGCTCGCCGGGCGTGTAGCCCTCCATGTTCATAAGCAGGAAGCGGCTGGCGTTCCAGATCTTGGTCACAAACGACTTGGCCTGCTCGGTACGCGGGCTGTCGATAAGCTTCTTGGTCTTCTTATCGATGTTCGCGTCAAACTTGACGTCCTGGTTGTTGGTGCAGAGCGTCAGCAGATTGAAGCGCATGGCGTCGGCACCGTACATGCCAATGAGGTCCATGGGGTCAACGCCGTTGCCCTTGGACTTGGACATGCGGCTGCCGTCCTTGGCAAGAATCGTCGGGTAGATGACGACGTCCTTAAACGGCACCTCGTCCAGGAAGTACAGCGAGCTCATGACCATGCGGGCGACCCACAGCGCGATGATGTCGCGCGCGGTGACGAGCGCCGTCGTGGGGTGATGTCCCTCGAGCAGCTCCGGCTTTTGGGGCCAGCCCTGCGTGGCGAAAGTCCACAGCTGCGAGCTGAACCAGGTGTCCAGCACGTTCTCGTCCTGATGCACGTGACGACCGCCGCACTTAGGGCACACGTCGGTGTCCTCGGTAAGGGCATCCTCCCAGCCGCAGTCCTCGCAGTAGAACACGGGAATACGGTGGCCCCACCAAAGCTGGCGGCTGATGCACCAGTCCTTGAGGTTCTCCATCCAGGTGGTATAGGTCTGCGTCCAACGCGCGGGGTGGAAGGTCACCTTGCCGGAGTTGACGGCATCGAGCGCCGGCCCCTTGAGCTTGTCGACGGCCACAAACCACTGCTCGGACAGCCACGGCTCCAGTGCGGAGTCGCAACGGTAGCAGTGCATGACGGAGTGATCGTGATCCTCGACGTGATCGAGCAGGTCGTGCTCCTCAAACCACTTGATGACGGCCTCGCGGCACTCCTCGCGGGTCATGCCGGTAAACTCGCCGTAGCCCTCGACGACCACCGCATGCTCGTCAAAGATGTTGATCTGCGGCAAGTCGTGGGCCTGACCCATGGCGTAGTCGTTGGGGTCGTGGGCCGGGGTGACCTTGACAAAGCCGGAGCCAAAGTTGGCGTCGACATGCCAATCCTCAAAGATGGGGATCTCGCGGTCGACGATGGGGAGCTTGACGGTCTTACCCACAAAGGCGGCCTTCTCGGGGTCCTTCGGGGAGACGGCCACGCCCGTGTCGCCGAGCATGGTCTCGGGGCGCGTAGTGGCGACGACGATGTAGTCCTGGCCGTTGACCGGCTCGGTCAGCGGGTAGCGCAGGTGCCACAGGTGACCCTTCTCGTCCTTGTACTCGGCCTCGTCGTCCGAGATGGCGGTGGTGCAGTTGGGGCACCAGTTGACGATGCGCTTGCCGCGGTAGATCAGGCCGTCGTGGTACCAGTCGCAGAACACCTTGCGCACGGCCTGGGCGTAGTCCTCGTCCATGGTAAAGCGCTCGTTATCAAAGTCGACGGAGCAGCCCATACGCTTGATCTGCTCGACGATGATGCCGCCGTACTCGTGGGTCCAATCCCAGCAGGCGTCGACAAACTTATCGCGGCCGATCTCCAGGCGGCTGATGCCCTCCTCTTTAAGCTTCTTGTCGACCTTGGTCTGCGTGGCGATACCGGCGTGGTCGGTACCGAGCACCCAGCGGGTGGACCTGCCGCGCATGCGGGCCATGCGGATGATGGCATCCTGGATGGAATCGTCGGTGGCGTGACCCATGTGGAGCTTGCCGGTCACGTTGGGAGGCGGAATGGTGACAGTGCAGTCGCCCACGCCCTCACGGCGCTTGTAGTAGCCGCCGTCGAGCCACTTCTGCAGGATCGCCGGCTCGTTGGTCGACGGGTCGTAGTTTTTGGGCATCTCTTCCATATATCTCTCCCGTCCCACCGGGGAGGAATGTAGGCCCGCCAGGGTCTGCATTCCTCCCCTTAGGTATCGATTACTTCAGTCTGATACGACTTCGCTGAGGCTTAAACAAACACACAGAATAACACAGGTAGTTGGGGTTATTGCGTATATATAAAATAGCCTCCGACCGCGGGTGGTCGGAGGCTATTCAAATTCACATTTGCGAAACCTACCATTTAGGGACAGGTTTATTTTGGTCGGTTTTATATGGGAAAACGTCATTCTCCCTGATAAAACCTGCCAAAATAAACCTGTCCCTTTTAATATGAGAAAGCCATTGTCAATAGGCGTGTTTGTTCGAGCCCGGTTTTAAACCGGGCTTTTTCGTTTCCCGTCGGGAGGGCCCGCGCACGCTGCGCGTTTAGTCG
>NZ_JBQKLJ010000020.1:0-26343 GCF_052116285.1 Collinsella sp. Sow4_E3 | reverse complement strand
TGGTCGAGGCGTCGACCTCGGCGAGTTGCGCCAGCAGTTTATGGCTCATGACTGCACCTCGATCGGGTCGCCGTCGATCGTGACGGGTCGGCAGGGTGTCGCCACGCGGGGCGCCTTGCACTTCGGGGTGCCGCCCAGGATCGGGCGCAGGTCAGCGACAGACACCCCGACCGCGAGCCAGCGCGTCGCCTCAGGATGGTAGGCGGTCGCCTCGACTGGCGTGGGTGAGAAGTGCAGGCCCCCGCCGCAGTTGTTGCTGTCCTCCCAATCGGGTGCCTCTGGGGTGCTTCCCGGCGCGTAGCTGGTGCCGTGCGGGCTGCACCAGTCATCTCCGACCGCCTTGTAGACGGTGGCGATGCCGTCAGTGACCTTGATGCCGTGGTAGGCGCACCACTCGGCAGGATTGGTCGGTTCGTTGGTGTGGTCAATCAGTACGCCGCCCGTGACAGTGGCACGTCTCGAGTGAAGGTGGACGGCGACTCCAGGTCGGGCCGTCACGGTGGACGAGTCGTAGGCCCTCACGGTGGACGAGCCGTAGGCCCTCACGGTGGACGAGTCGTAGGCCCTCACGGTGGACGAGCCGCAGGCCGTCACGGTGGACGAGCCGCAGGCCCTCACGGTGGACGAGTCGTAGGCCCTCACGGTGGACGAGCCGCAGGCCCTCACGGTGGACGAGTCGTAGGCCCTCACGGTGGACGAGCCGTAGGACGTCACGGTGGACGAGTCGTAGGACGTCACGGTGGACGAGTCGTAGGCCCTCACGGTGGACGAGCCGCAGGCCGTCACGGTGGACGAGTCGTAGGCCCTCACGGTGGACGAGCCGCAGGCCGTCACGGTGGACGAGTCGTAGGCCCTCACGTCCAGCCAAACGCCCCGCTCGGAGCGGATATCGATGATGGGCTCACCGCGCTCAATGGCGGCGTCCAGCTCGGCCTGAGTGGTGACGATCATCGCGCCACCGCCTCGGTGCCGATCCACTGCCGGACCACGCCGTTGCGACGCTCACGCCGGGTGGAGCGCGTGAACCCGCACGGAGCGATCAGGCCCAGTCGGTGCGCGTGGGACAGTGCCGCGCCCCACCGATTCGGGCTGTCCGGCTCAGTCACACCCATGTCGCGCAGATCGGCGGTCGTGAACGGGTGGCCGGTCGATGCCAGGGTGCGGATCGCGACATCGACCGTCGACGCCCACCACGCGTCGGCGCGGTCGTGGTAGTCGGCGGGGGTGGTGGTAGAGTCTGTCATGTTGAGCTTCCTTTCGGGATTGCGTGGCCCTCGTCGTGACAGCGGCGGGGGCCGATTATTTGTGGTCAGCGGGTGGCTGACCTGCTGATGAGGCGCTCTACCTGATCGGCGGAGAAGACGACGCGCCCCTGTGGTTTGCCGGTCGGCTTGTGGCGGCGCAGCTTCCCGTCGCGGGCCAGCTTGTCGACGGTCCACGTTGATACGCCCATGAGGTCCGCGACGTCGGCGCGGGTCAGCCAGCGGCGATTGGTCATAGGTTGATCCCCTCGGCGCGGAGGGAGTCCTGGAGGTTCTCGCGCAGGTCATTGAGCGCGTCCACGGCGGTGTCAACGATGGCCACCTGCTCCTCACTGAGGACGTCGAGGGCGGCTGAGCCGTCCAGCATTGCGGTGGCACTCCCGATCCTGTGGATCGACTCAGCGAGTTGCGCGATGCGCTGGACCCGGTGCTGGTCGGGGGTGGTCATGCCGCTGCTCCCGCGAGCCGATCCTCAGCGCGGGCGATGATCACCGACACGGGGACGCCCACGACGGCCGCCAGCGTGTCTAGTTCGGCCACCGTGAAAGGTGAGCCTCCGGAGAGACGGCGAGTGAGCGTGGTTCGCGGTATCCCGGTCCTGTCAGCGACGCCCAGTACGGTGAGACCGGCGTCGGTCATCGCCTCCGAGACCACGACTGCGGTCATCTCGGTGACCGTTCGGGGTGGTTTGGTGTCCATATGGTCACCCTATGACACAGGGAACGGTGACGCAACCCCTTTGGTCAAAAAATGACCCAAGATCGGCACATGGACGCCAGATATGGCACAATGGTGACCGTGACGCCTGTAGAGAAGGACCCCAGCAGGGGGCTCAATGCACTGGTCGCAGCCACCGTGCGAGCCGAACGCGCAGCCCGGCGCATCACGGTCAGTCGTCTGGCCGAAATGTCAGGCATGTCGAAGCGGACGCTGGTACGTCTGCTCAATGGCGAGCGTGGCTTCGATGTCGCCCAGCTCGATGCGGTCGCGGTTGCCCTGGGCCTGACGTCCGTCGATATCGTGACCCGAGCCGAGGCCCGCGCCGCCGACATCGACCCCTCCAACTACGACCTCGCCGCCAACCACGACACTGACCCACTCGACTACGAGCGCCGTGCTGCCCCCGACGAGCCCGCCTGACCCGTGGTCCTACCTCGCCTCACTACCAGACGTGCGCCTGGTGTGGGCCGATCTGCCTACCGGCGTCCGGGGGCTCACGAACGGCACCGACACGATCTGGTTGGCGCGGGGCATGTCGCAGCGTGAGCGGCGGGTAGCTCTCACGCACGAGCTGGTGCACCACTACCAGCGCCACACCGCCCACCAGCCGCCCGCCGTCGAGCGCCGGGTGGAGATCGCCACGGCACGGCTGCTGCTGCCCGACCTCGATGCGGTGGCGGTGGCGCTAGCTGCCTGTCCGAGCATGGACACCGCAGCCGAGGAACTATGGGTGACGCGCCGGACGCTCGCAGACCGACTAGGGGCGCTGACTGAGGCCGAGCGCGCCCACATCGTGGCGAAACTGGCCTAGCCCTCCAGCTCACCCATGCGCTCGGCAACGGCCCGGTCTCGGTCGTCGGAGGCCACCTGATACAGCATCGCCATGCGGGGTGTGGTGTGCCCGAGGCGTGCCATGAGCTCGCGGACGGTCGCGCCGGACTGTGCTGCCAGCGTCGCGCCCGTCTTGCGGAGGTCGTGGACACTCATGTCGGGGTGTCCGCAGGCGACCGCGCCCTTGTGGTGGGCGCGCCACATCGCGCCGTCGGTGAGCGGGTCACCGGCGGCGGTGGCGAACAGCAGGCGGTCGCGGTCGCCGGGATGGTCTGCGTCCCACGTCTGGAGCCACTGTGCGATGCCGGTGGCGAGCCATGGCGGGAGGTGGACGGTGCGAACACCGGCGGCGGTTTTGGGGTCACCGAACACCCAGATGCGGGTGTCGTCGGGGCCGGGGAGTCTGGATACGGTGCGGGCGACACGGACGGTGGTGCCGTCGTCGGTGATGTCGCGACGCCGCAGTGCCCTGACCTCGCCGGAGCGGAGCGCGCCGACACCGGCGAGGGCGAGGGGGACGCGCCACTCATCGGCTACGGCGGCGAGGTAGGTGCGCAGCTCGGTCGGGGTGAGCGCCACGGAGACGTGCGCCGGGGCTGGTTTCCCCGCGCCTTTGACGGCGACGGGATTGGTAGGGATCAGCCCATCGTCCACCGCATCACCCATGACGGAGCGCAGCAGCTGGTACGCGTTGCCGTTCTGCGTGGCGGTGGCGGGTAGCGCGTCGTACCAGCGACGCACCATGTCGCGGGTGAGGGCAGTGACAGTGATGTGGCCCAGCTCGGGAGCGATGACGAGCTTGACGAGGTTGCGGTAGGTGGCGGCGGTGGAGTCTCGCAGCGGTTTGCGGCTGCGCTGCTGGCGTCGGGTGATGATGTGCTCGCACCACTGTGCGACGGTGGTGGGGCGGTGCTCGACGGCGCGGTTGGTGGGTGGCGTCCACTGCTGCCGGTCGATCAGTATTTCCTCGTCGCGCAGCCACGCCTCGGCGTCGGAGCGGAGCAGGTAGGTGGAGGGACCGCGGTAGTGGAGGCCGTCGGGCCCGATGTAGCGGGCCTGGTAGCGACCACTGGGGAGCTGTCGGAGCGCGCCGAAGGGGCGTCGTTGTCTGGCCATGCGATGAGTCTATGGCACGCTAGTGGCACGCGAGGCTGCGGAACCTGATTTTTGAGCGTAAATGAGAGAGGTTCAAGTCCTCTCTCGGACACACGAAGAATTGCCCCTGACTAGGTTAAATGCCTAGTCAGGGGCTTTTCTGTGTGTATAGGAGTGTGTGAGAGTGTGCAGGAGTGTGTAGGAGTGTGGCTCACTATGGCACGCTAGATGCACGGCCAAGAAATCTCCCCGGTGTTTTCTCGATCCCCTCTTGCATACCGGTACCCACATATGTATATTGGGATACATCAGATAGGGAAAGGAACCCACTATGAACGCCACGATCACCTACCGCACCGGCAGCTACTACAGCGAGACCGACACAGCCAACCACATCTGGGAGATCTCCGACGAGCAGGGCATCGCCTCCGAGCTGTACGTCAGCATCAGCGACGCCGAGGTCATGCAGATCGAGACCCGCGAGGATCGCCGCGGCGAGGGCCTCGCCCGCCAGCTCTGGGAGGCCGCCAATGCGCAACTCGGCATCGTCTACCACAGCCTCCCCGCGCACCGTACCCCCGAGGGCGAGGCTTTCGCCAGCGCGGTCGGCGGCGAGTCCGTCACGGAGTGCCACATCGATAGCTGCGACTGCACGGACATCATCGACGACGACCCCTACGGCTACTGAGCCACCACCGACCACACGACAGGAGACAGACCATGACCAGCTACACCACCCGCGACGAGGCCATCCTCCGCCAGATCATCGAGCCCATCGAGTCCGGTGACGCCAGCCGCGACGAGTACGACATCGACGCGATCGCCGCCGAGGTGCTCGACACCATCGGCGAGGGCACCGAGTACCGGTGGACGCAGACCGCCGACGACGCCGAGTTTTGGGCCGCTGTCGAGCGCCACCGCCGCCCCAGCATCCTTGAGCAACTCAACGGCTACGACGGCGACAACCTGTTCCGGGACGTCATCTACGGACTCGACGGCTACGACGAGGACGCCACCAGCGAGGCCGACCCCAACTACCGCAACGACACGTTCGTCGCCGCAGGCGTCACCTACCGCTACGACTACCAGCGCGCCGAGTGGGTGACCGCATGACCACCGCACGCGCACCGATGACCGAGCACGACCTCGACGCATGGCTGTCCGACACGACCGCCACCCCGACCCAACGCGCCGAGCTGCTGGCCGCCGACGCGGCACTGTGCGAGACGATCCCCGACGATGGGGAGCCCGGCACGGGTTCCCCGGAGTTCATGGGCGCCGCGAAGCTCGTCCTGGGCGACGCCACCCTCGCCGACCTCGCGGCCACGCTGCTGGCTGCGCGGATCGCGGAGCGTGAGGCGATGGCCGAGCTGCAGGGCGCCATCGTCGCGGCCCATCAGCGGGGGGTGTCAGTGATGGAACTGGCCCGCCAATCGGGTCTCACTCGACGCACCGTGTACCGGACCCTCAGCCGATGACGGCGGCGGCCTGCGGTCGTGGGAGTCTGAGCGGGATCGGATCAGTGAGCGGGCTGAGGCTCTGATCTGGGCTGAGCTGGCCCGCCATGATGAGCAGGTGCGGCGGATGCTGGATGCTGGGGTGCCGGTGGTTTTGTCGCGCCACCCGGTGGGTGACAGGCCTCGGGGGTGGTGGGCTGCCGCTGCCGGGCGGGCGATGCTGACTGATCCCGATCTCGAGGTGGAGTGGCTACGATGATGAGCACGACGCGCTACTAGCGCCTGAGGCAGCAAAAAGCTGGCCCCCGCCACGGGGGCGGGGGCCAGTTGCTTGCGCCAGGGTTAGGTCTAGGTGGTGAGGACGGCCTGCACCGCCAGCATGATCGCCGCGTCCGTGACCCGTGCCGGGTGAGTACCGCATGCGGCGAGCTCGTCCCAGACCGCCTTCCGTGACGGGACGCGACCCGAGAACGCTTTGCACGCCGCGCCCCAGTGGTAGGCGTAAAGGGTGGCGAGGGAGGTTTGCTCGCCGCCGACGGTGATGCGGGCTCCGATGATGCGGGACATGTGGATGGTCGCCTCCCCCTCGGCTATGCCTGCGAGGCGGGTGGCGCGTCGGATGCGGTCAGCGAGGCCAGCGTCTTCCTCGGCGAGCCGGACCTCCTCAGCGGATGCGTGGATGGTGATTGCCATAGTGATCTCCTTGTCAGGTGTTGTGTGGGGTGCCGGGGAGGGCGACAGGCCACGGGTCGCGCGACTGCCCGCTAAAAACGCCCATGTACGCCCCACCGTCGCGTGTGGCCCCAGGGGCTACCCTCAACTCGTCTCCACTGAGGCGCAGGGGGGTGAAGCTTTGGCCGCTGCTCGCGTAGGAGTACGGCTCGCCGCGAGCGAAAACTCTCCACCCGGGGGTGAAGGTCCATATGATCGGCTCGTACTCCGAGGTTGAGGTGCGGAAACCGTAGTCCAGCGTGATCGAGCTGCCGACGCGCCTCAGGATGAGCACACGATCCCAGGAGCCACCCGTCTTCATCCGGTCGTAGTAGGGGCTCAGTGGTGCCACGTCCCGGAAACCGGTGTCTCCGACGGTGCAGAGCCACCCGTCGCGGGAGCATAGGGTGTCCGTCAGTACTCGCTGCCACCGCCACGCCCCCACACTCGCGCCGTCTGTGGAGCGGTACTCACACCCCACCGGCAGTGCTGCGAGCTGGGACGCCGTCAGGGACGTGGTGGACGGGATATCGGGCCTGCCGGGGCCGACCACGAGATAGTCGGAGGCGGTCGGCACCGCACCCGGCGGGCCGGGGCTCCCGGGTGGACCGGCCGGGAGCCCGAGCTGTAGCGCCATGTCGGGCCACTGCCCAGTCAGGGCAGCGGTCGGGGGCTGGCCTGCCGCCACCTGTGTCGCGGTGACAGGCCACGGCCCGGACGGCACCGGCGCACCATCACCCGCCACACCTCTCGGGACACCAACATCGAGCGCGTAACTACCCGGCCCCGTCTGACGCACCTGCACCGTCGCCGACTGGCCGGGGGCCAGTGTGGACGTGGTGCCAGCCGTGACAGTCGGCGCGGGTCCGGTCAGGGCAGGGCCGGTGGGGGTGCCGTCGATGACGAGGCGGGCATCAGCACCGACGGCCACGGCCGGGGAAAGCCCGTCATCGCCGCGCTCACCCCGCCGCCCCTCAGGCACACCCAGATCGAGCCGATACACACCAGCGCCAGCCTCCACCACAGAGACCGTGGCGGGCTCGCCATACGGGACCGTCGAGACACCCCCAGCAGTGAGCTTCGGCGCGGGTCCAGTAGCACCCGGCACGCCCGGCACATACCGCACCACCTGCCCCTGCTGCGGACAGTCAGCAGTCCAGCGGGAGATGACACGCACCTGCCCAGCCATCAGGGTTCCGCCCCCATGGACGACCGCCACGCCACGCACATGCCACCCAGCAGACACCACCTGAGCGACCTGCTCAGCGGACAGCACCCACGACACCCCCTCGGCGTGAGGCGACGGGGACACGTCGAGACCGGCCTCGAAACGCAGCACCGCGCCGGACGGGACGCCGGGCGCGACGATCGACGCCGGGTCACCCTCCACCAAACGCACCGTCAACGGCGCGACCGTGGGGCCGATATCCAGCCCTCGACACTCAGCCACCGCAGATCAGTCCTCGTCGGCGGCGTGGCGGGGACGCAGCTCCACATGAGAGTCGTCCCCGAACCGGCGCAGCAGCCACGCCACCAGCGCCGTCCCAGCAGCCTGCGCCAACGTCCACGACCACTGAGGCGCAGTCTGCCACACCTGCGACCACGACTCGGCCCCCAGCACAGCAGGGGCAGCCATCAGCACACCGAGGAGGACAGCGACCCCGAGACCCTGCCAGAGGGTTTGCCAGCCACGCCGGGCAGCGATAGCCGGACGCGCCTCAGCCGGGATCGGTGGGACAATAGGAGGGGTAGGGGTAGGGGTAGGGGTAGTAGGGGTCATGATGGGTCCTCTCGTACAGGGGACGGCTCCGTGTCGTCCACCGGATCAGGGTCGAGCCACAGGCTCGGGTCAATATGGTCACGGATGCGGTGCGGGACGCGGGGCATCCGGCCCCAGTCAGGGCGGCGGAGCATCCCGACCTGGTCGATGAACCAGGCGGCGGCGGACAGCTGTCCCAGCCGCTCGGACAGCTCGGATTGCAGCGCATGCACCTGCTGCTCGAGTCGCTCCACGCGTGAGATGAGGTCGGGCACCAGGTCGGTCGCGGACGTGATTTCCGCTGACCGCAGCGTCGAGCGCTGACCGGTACGGGCCACGAGCCACATCACCACGGGGGGCGCGATGATCGCCAGCACAGATAGGGCGGTCTCCATCAGCGCACCTCCCGGTCGGCGGGGATACAGGCCGTGATCCACACCGCCCACAGCGCCACGAGATACAGCCCGAGTTTCGTCGCCGGGGCGTTACCGTCGTGATCGAACCACGCGACGAGCCACGCCCCTGCCCGCTCCGAGGCAGCCAGGGCTAACCCGGCCAGACCCCACACCGATGCCCGCACATGCCCGGCGGTGGCGATCGCGACCACGCCGGCAGCGACCCATAGGGCGGCTCGTAGCCAGTCGGGCAGGTCGATCAGCTCGGCACGGGCTGGGACGCCAGCATCGAGCAGTGACACCCCGATCAGCACCCACAGGACGCCGAGCACGAGCATCGCTGTCCGGCGAGGCACGTCAGGACACCACGTCAAAGCCCTGGCGCTGGCCGAGACGGGCCAGCGTCACCCGGCCAGGGATACCATCAGCGGCGCGGCCACGGTACCCGAGCCAGTGCTGCCAGTACGCATACGCCTCCGTCGTCCGAGGCCCCCACCACCCATCAGCAGGGCCTACGGTGCGGATATTCTCGGCGAGCAGCGCCCGCTGCACGGTGCGCACGTGCTCGGACACTGAGCGCCGACGGCGGCGGGCCTGGGTCTGCACATCAGCCAGCGACACCCGAGGCCGCGACGGCGGCGCGGGTTTCGGCGCGGGGGGTTTCGGGGCGGGTTTCGGTGCGAGGATCTGCTGCACAGTCGGCACCGGCACCGCCGGATAGCCCAGCGGTGCGTTGCTTTTGAGCCCGTTGCGCCCATCCAGATAGGAGGTGACCTGGCGTGCGGCCGATGCAGCCAGATGCGGGCAGCCCCGCCACACCACATGACCATGCGACGGCCACAGCCCGAGAATGCGGGTCCGGGGAAAAGCGATCGCGGCCCCCGCCGCCCATGCCCGCCGCTTCGCGTCGGTGTCGGTCAGTGAGTATCGGACATCGATCACCCCGCCACCCGCGTGAGTGCCAGCCGACGCAGACACACTCGTGGAGTACGCACCCTGCGTGATCAGCCCCGACAGGTCGCGCTTGATCGCCCCAATTTTGCGCAGCTCAGCCTCAATCAGGGGTGCAGTGTCGATGATGCACGAGCACACCGTGCGATCGTACAGAGTCGGATTCTCGGGCATGATGTTCTCCTATTCGGGTGCGCAGCCGCTGACGACTGTGGGCGAGGGGGCGCTATTTCCAGCTCCCGATGGCTGTGGCGGCGATGTAGGTGGCGGTGCCCGCTGCACGCGAGTAGGCGTCGAGTGCGCGCAGCGTGGCTTGTGTTGAGTACGTTTCTTTGACAGTCCCCCATGATGCTGAGGTGCCCGACTGGAATCGGGAGCAGGTGATTGTGGGGGTGTCGTTGAATGCTGCGGGGTAGGTCCATGTCCACTCGCTCGTGAACAGCGGCCCGTAGGGGCTGGTGATAGCGATATCGGTGCGGGTTGTGGAGATCCAGCAGATTTGGGTTCCGTCGGCGAACCGGACCCATCGGCCAGATGGACCCGACCCGCTCATGGCGACCCTGCCCAGAGCGTTCTCCACACCCTGGGCGAGCACCGCCATATCGGCGGGCACATTGTTGGCGTCCGGGAGTTCGGGGGTGCGTAGACCGTAGATGGGTGTGGTCGGCATATCGCCTCCTACAGGGTCGTGGTGACAGTAATGCGGCCCGCGTCGGGCCGGTCAGAGGGGCCGAGCAACGCCATGTAGTCGGCGGTGCCCTGGTAGGCGACCGCCACCCCACGGGCGGAGCCGGACAGCAGCGCCGACACCTCCGACAGGGTGAGCGCCACATCGACAGTGCCGCCCTGGGCAACCTGCCCAGCGGCGCGAGGGGTGGTGAGCAGCGCAGGGGGTGATCCGGGGCGGGTCGCGGCCCCGTGCAGCGCCAGCCACACCGTCCGCGCAGCCGACATGCCGGCACCGGTCGCCCGATACAGACGCACCGACCCGGACACCGCCACGCCACCCCGCGCGAGCGCCTGCCCGTAGAACCAGTAGCCGGTGTTGTCGGCGGACTGGCCGGACGTGGAGTGCCCCTGATAGGCGCGATACCCTGCCGTTCCGTCCGTCCGCCACGACCCCGAGCGGGCCGTCGACGCCTGCACCGCGGCGGCGGTCACCGTCGTCTCATGGCGGACCGGATCGCGCTGCGGCGGGTCAGGATCGGCCGGCGGTTGCGCAGGCGGCGGAGGGGCTGCGGCGGCACCGATCCGGCCCACCACCATCCCCCCCGACGCACCCCACACCAGCCCCACACGGTCACCGACGACCGGCACACCACCGACATGCGGCACCGTCACGCGACCCGCAGAGGTGGTCACCGTCACCACACCCGCACCTGTCGAGGACACGATGCCCTCACCGGGACGCGGAGACCGGAGACCCACTACATGCCACACACCCTCTGAGCGGAGCAGCAGCACCCGATCCCCCACCACCAGCGGGGTCGGTAGCCACGACAGCGGCGACACCTCAGACCCCAGCACCGATATCAGCAGTGCCGGGGATGTGGACACCACCTCACCGGCCACAGCCGGGGGGCGTGCAGGCGTCAGGGCATCCACGACAGCATCAGCGAGCGGGTCAGACATCAGTCAGCACCCCCCACCCAGCCGAAGCCGTGAGCTGCATCAGACCATCCACCAGCGGCATCCTGATGCCTGTGATCAGCGCATCGATCGTCCTGGTCGGCAGCCGCAGCCGCAGCGTGTCCAGCACATCCAGCGCCGGGTCGGGAGCGCACGTCACGGTGAGGGTTTGGCGGCGCGCCGCCCGAGCCTTCGCCGCCATTGTCTGCGCAGCTACCGCGCATTGCGCGTTTGTCCTCATCAGAGGGGAGTGCAGAAACTCAGGCACCCGACCAAACCCAGACGCGTCCCACGCCAACGGCCCGGAGCGCTCGAACTCGGCCCCCCGCAACGGCTCGCCAGACTCAGATTCCGAGGTCACCACCCAGCCATTGCGGAGCCCGTCCCGGTCCATCACCGGCACCCACTCCACCACATCGGCGGCAGACGCCTCCCACACCTGACCAGACCCAGCATCCGGGACGCCCTGGAGCACTCCGGCACGATCCACCACAGCCACCAAGCCAGCCAGACGCATCACCGACAGCAGCGCATCCATGCGGGACTCGGAGTACTCCACCGACGACGGCACCGACTGCGGCGCATCCCAGCCGCCGACCGGCAACACGTCAGCGACGAGCCGCTGCACCTCGACACGCACCGTCCCGCCACGCGGCTGCGCCGGTACCGTGAATCGGTCATCAGCGACGATCCCCAGCAGGTCACCAGCGGAGACGCGCAGCACCTGAGCACCACGCATCCATCTCCCCGACGGGTGCAGCCGCCACGGTGACCCGTCCGGGACTACGCGCTCCACCCGGAACTCACCCAGCGGCACATCGCCCACGCCGGCGTACCCGGCGCGCAGCTGGAGCCGATGCCCATACACAGCCAGCGCCGCATCAGGACGACCGGTGAACAGCGACCCGTCCGGGTCCGCGATCGACAGCTCCAGCGACGTCTGCACCTGACCGGACCGCAACTCGACCGACAGCGACCCATCCACGATCTCCAGCGGCTCAGAGGTCAGCACCTGGCCCCGCATCACCGGCCACACCGTGCACGACATGGCCTGATCGCCCAGCCGGGCAGCCCGCCACCGATCATCGACAGACCACATCAGGTCACCGGCAGACGGAGACGGTCCAGATACGTCGCGGCAGCAGCACGAGACGCCTGATACGTCGGATGCTCCCGCAGATCATCCGCGTAGGTGCGGGACGGCACCACAGGCAGAATCGCCGGGCCCCGGGACTCGTACCCATCGATACGCCACACCACCCGAGGCTCGTGCGGCAGGGTCCGCTCAGACTCCACATCGGACGCCGACACGTACAGCAGCCCCGTCGGATGATCCAGACACTCCGGGTCGCCTCGCAGCAGTACAGTCGGCCCGGCCAGCATGATCCGGTCCACCGCCTGCACCGTCGCCTCATCCTCAGCGACCAGACGCCACGACCGGACACGTACCTGGCGCGCACCACCCACCGTCACAGGTAGACCACCCATCGGGCGCACCATCTCCGACGCCGACGACCACCGGCCACGAGACTCCGAGCGCAGAACACCCACCACCACCGCACCGAGCGGTGCCATCGGATCGGACAGCCACGCACGGGAGTGTCCGGGAGACACCAGAGCCTGCACCGACTCACCACCCGTACCGACCACCTGCCCCGACGACGACACAGCCTCAACCAGATACGTCACAGGCACACCGACCGGTATATCCCAGTCCACGACACGCGCCGACGACCCGAGCGGCACATGCTGCCCACGCACCGGCACCCGCACACCATCCACCACCCGCCACACACGCAGCGACACCACCCCAGCCGGAACCTCCGTCACAAGCATGTCCACCCACGGCGGCGACTGCATCACCAGCGGAGCCAGTATCATCAGCGTCTCCTCACCGTCGATGCCGACCGACGGCCAGCCATCTCGATCCGCGCATCCACCAGACGCTCCACACCCGAGGTCGGGTCCACCATCACAATCCGGACACCAGCCAGGCCATCCGCCACAGCAGCCGAGATACCGGACGTGTCTACGCTATGCCTGAGTGTCGGGGCCGAGAGTGTTGGACGGTAGGCGGTGACGCTGCCCCCGTCGCGGAAGCGCGGGACAGCGCCGTGAGCATTGATGTAGTCGAGGACGCCGCGCCCGAGTCGTGCGGCAGACGCCGCCCTGATCACATACTCGCCCGTCGATGCCATGATCGGGATCGAGTCAGAGGTGGCTGTTCCGGGGCCGTAGATGGGACCACCCATCGCACGCCCCGTCGCGACGAGTCCGCTAGAGGTCCGCATCTCCGGGATGTTGTTCGTCATGGTGTAGCGCACCTTGATCTGCGCAGCCCGGTCACGAGCAAGCTGCTGGAATGCGGACTCCACCTCAGCCGCCGACTTGCCGTGCAGGGTTGCGAGGAATCGTGTGCGCTCCTCCTCCGGGATCGACGCCAAAAGACCCTTCCACCTGTCCGCGATCTGCGTGGCCTGCGGCGCTCCCGTCGCGGCTATCTGCGTCCTCACGTCGTCCGGGATCGCAAAGTAGGCGGCGGCCAGCTTGTCCGCCTCGTCCTTCGATTTACCCATCGCGACTGCGCCGCGCACCCACTCGTCTCGGGCGCGTTTCGTGGCCGCAGTGATCTGGTCGGCGCTAGCTCCCTGGTCGTAGAGGGTGCCGATGTAGCTGATCGACGCCTGCGCAAGATCGTTGAGCGCCTCCTGGTTAGCCCGCCCCGCCTCGGTAGCGAGATCGAGGCCCTTTTCGCCCTTCTTTACCTGTTCGGCCAAGCTCGCAATCGACTTTTCGACCGCGATCTGCGACCCGGACATTTTCAGCAGCTCATTCCCGTACGCTTGTGTCGCCTCCAGCAGCTCCTTCTGCGCCTCTGCCGATCGTTGGGCGGCGTCCGCCTGCTTCTGTAGCGCCTTCTCGTTGTCCTTGGCGGCGTCGGTCGACCCCTCGGTCGCCTCCGCCATCTGCGCCGCCTTCGCGGCTGCATCCCCGACGAGCTGCGACTCCTCCGCGAGGCGGGAGGTCACCTCATCCGAGAGCGAAACCCGGTCGGAAAGCGTCGACTTCAGTCTGTCATTCTCGCGGACGAGGCCCGCCAACTTGATCTGCTCATCCTCGGTCGCCACACCCTTGGCTCGCATCGACTCGATAGCAGCATCGTTGGCGCGGACCTGACCCTCCAGCGCCGACTTGCTCGCATCGAGCTGGCTCCTCACGCGAGCCATCGCGTCGGCATTCCCGAGCGCCGCGTCAGTCAGGTCAGCGAGACCGACCTGAGCCTTCTGAGCGAGGTCGAACAAACCCGAATCCTGTAGGTGCTGCGCAGCCAACGCCCTCGACGCCTCACCGATCACCGTGCCCTGCTGACGGATCGCGTCTGTGTACTCGCGGGCCCGCTGGGTCGCCTCCGCCTGCCGACCCATCCACGCGCCGAGCAGCAGCCCAGCAGCAGTCAGAGCCAGCCCGATCGCGCCCATCGCCAGCGTGGCCGTCCGCACCGAGATGCCCAGACCCGCGAGCGCGATCTTGAAATCGTGGAGGGCCTTCACGGCCTTGAGGACGCCGCCAGCGGCCAGCAGCCCAGCGGTCGTCAGCAGGCCGATACCGACGACCCCGGTCTTGGCCGCGCTCGGGAGACTGCCAAACGCCTCCGCGAGTGCCGACAGGCCACGCAGCACCGAATCCACCACGGGCAGCAGCGTCTGACCCAGCGTGATCGCCTCATCACGGATCGAGTTGATGGCGATCTGCGCCTGGGCTGCGCGGGTCTCGTAGCGCTTCGCTGCCTCCAGTGACAGCGCATTGTTCTGCTCCCACGCCTCCGCACCCAGCTTCAGCGCGTCCCGCAGCAGGTCCTGCTCGGTGCCAGCCGCTCGGGTAGCGCCAGCGAGACGCCCAATCACGTCGAGCTGCCGCTCACCATCGACGCCGAGGTCCTTCAGCACCGCATTGACATCCTCACCGGATGCCCGCATCCGGCCGAGACCCTCGACGAAATCGGCGGTCGCACCAGCGGCGTCACGTCCCCACTTCTCGCGGAACTCATCGGCGGTCTGCCCGCTGATGCGGGCCAGTGTCGCCAAACCGTTGCCACCGGCACGGACGTGCGCGTCGATGAGCCGCCATGTCTTGGACATCGCCGTGCCGCCGGCCTCCGCCTCGACACCGACCGACGCCATCGCCGCAGCGGTCGCCAGCACGTCAGCCTCAGTCATGCCCATCTGTGACCCGGCAGCAGCGAGACGCTGCGACAGGGACACGATGTCACGCTCTGTCGTCGCGCCATTATTGCCGAGCGCCACCACAGCCGACCCGAGACGCCGCACATCCGCCTGAGAGGTGCCCATGACGTTCATAAACTGCGCCAGTGACGTGGCTGCCTCGTCCGCGCTCAGGTTCGTTGTCTCGCCCAGATCGATCATGGTGCGCGTGAAACCGACGATGGCCTCGGACTTCACGCCGAGCTGACCGGCAGCCTCAGCGACAGCGGCGATCTCTCGATGCGACGACGGCAGTTCTTTCGCCATCGACCGCAGCCCAGCCTCAATCGCAGCCATCTGCTGCGGTGTGCCATCCACGGTTTTGGTGACGCCCGCCCAAGCCGACTCCCAGTCGATCGCGGACTTCGCCAGCCCACCCAGCGCGAGCGCACCAACCGCACCCACCTTGAGAAGGGTGCCGCCCAGTCTCCCGAGCTGGTCAGAGTGTTTGTCCATCCAGCGGGTCGCGGTCGTCCCGGCCTTCTGGGCGGTGCGGGAGTACTCGACAGCGGCCTGGCCGACCTGTCGGAAGCCTGTGATGACGCCCTGCACGCCGTCGATCGTCAGTCGAGCCATGACGGTACGAGACACGCCACATCACCACCTCTGCAGTGTCAGTCCTCGGTTGGGATCGGCAGCCGCTCCAGACGGATACGGCGGGCCTGCGGCAGCGGATCAGCGGAAGTGCCCTCCAGCTCCCGGTCTTCGCTGCTCACCCGCTGTTGCCAGCGGGCCATTGCGACACAGCCTCGGCACCAGCCGACGTGGATGCGGTGGTAGTACCCATCACCGTCGTCCTCGAGCGGTGACTTGTCGGTCAGGGTCTCTGTCAGATCAGAACCGCAGCCGTGACAGGTGTGGGCCTCGATCTCGTCGAGAGCCAGCGCCATATTGCGCTCAGTCTCGTCCCACGCCGGGGCGGTTGTGATGGTGTAGCTGCCGTCGCCAGTGGGTGTGATGGTGCGGTTCGGCTCCCACCCGAGCATCGCCCGGACAGTCAACCCACGCGCTTTCGCGGCCCGCACCAGCGCCAGCATGTCAGGATCGGCCTTGAGGGCGCCGATCAAAAATTTACGGTGTTGCTGCCCCGCCGGTTATTGGCGTACACGAGTGCCCGGATCGGGTCCAACTCGCCAAACGTCGGCTGCGCCGCATCCAAGAACTCGGTCCACGTCTGGCCGGTGTCCTCACCGTCCAGCTCGACCCGCAAGAAGCAGCGGGCAGTGACCTCGGAGTGGAACTTCTGCGCCGAGGCCGCATCCGTATCGACCTCCGCCCCGCCAGACCGGATCAGAATGTGCTCATACTCGTCGGCATTGAGGCGGCGGAACACGAGGTCAACCTGACAGTCCCGCGCCTCCTCGATCGCCGTCTCCAGATCGGCCTTGATGTGCCCCAGCTCGGCAGTCAGGGTTTCACGCTCGTCGGGATCGCTGGCGCGACGATCCTCAGACTCACCCTCGCCAGCATCCCCCAGCGCTTGGAGCCGATCCTCGATCGCAGCGGCACGTCGCCCCATGCCCTCGATGCGGTCCGCCAGTTCCTCATCGAGCATGAAGGGGATGCGCTGCAGCCCGGCGGTGGACCGCTGCTGCTGGCGGCGTTCCAGCGCCTCCCGAAGTTTCTGGTTCGCAGTACTCATGATGTGGTCTCCCTGTCTGGCCGCAGCCCCCGCCATGACAGGGCGTGGCGGGGGCTGCGGCGGGCTATGCGGCGGTAGGTCAGGCGAAGGTCACGCCGGAGCGGAGCAGTGTCCACGAGGTCTGTACCTTGCGGACATATTTGCCGGACTGAAGTGGGGACGTGTGCTCGGCGCCGTTCTGCACCATGTACTCATCCCACCTGTCGGACGCCTTCAGCTCGGTGCCATGCTTAACCCCCATCCGCAGATACACGTACTGGGTCTGGTTCGCCTTGATTTTCGACTTCGCCAGGTTTCCCTGCTCGGTGCCGTCTCCCTGGGGAGCCACGAGGTGGACCCACTCCTTCCGGTCGTACACGGTCGCGCCGAAGCTCTCAATCTTGCTCGCGTGACAGGCCCGCGTGTCGTCCTCACGCTCCTGCGAGAAGCCGATCTCGACCTCCCCGGCGGGCAGGTAGCAGGACACGTCGAACATCGCCTTGAGGTCAGCCAGCGAGGCAGCTTTCGTGTCATTCACGAGCCATGTGTTGTTGCCCGGCGAGGAGATGCCTGCCGGGTAGATGTCCTCAGTCGCCATTATTTTCTCCCTCGTCGTTTGGGGTGGACTCCGGCGTCTCCGGGGCCACAGTCAGGGTTGCGTGCAGTTTCGGCGGCAGCGCCTCGCCGTAGATGTCGGACGCACGTCCGGGATGGATGGATTCAGTCTCCTGGTCATAGACGCGGGTGGACCACACGGGCGATGTCGGGTCGCCCTTGCGTCTCACCCGGTACCAGCCCGCAGCGTCAGGAGTCGGCATGATGGTCCTCTCAGTCGTCGATGTCGTAGGTCAGCGTGAAGCTGAACCGAGGCTCGGTGGGGATAGACGTGTCCTTGATGAGCGGCCCAGCGTCCGACTCCAGCGCCGCGCCCCACCTCAGGGAAGGGAACGGGCGCCAATCCACGAACCGACCCCGGCACGCATCCAGCGCGAGCGATGCCTGTTGTGGGGTCGAGCCGCAGCAACGAACCGAGAACCGGCCCTGCCGTGACGACACCCGCCCGTCGGCGCGGGTCACGCGGTCGTAGCCGGGATCAGGGTCGATCACCAAATAGGGGACGCGTCGAGATGACGCGTCAGGGGGAGTCTCACCGAACACGAGCACACGCGGCTCCAAATACCTCGCGTGCGCCAGCGCCAGATCGTGGAGGTTCAGCACGGACAGCAGCGGGTGACTCACCGGTAGCTCCGTGACACGACCTGGTCGAGATCGTCAGCGATCAGGTCCTCTTCGCCATCCACCGAGGCTCTAACGAACGGTGACGCGGGCATGCGAGCCGTGCCGTACTCCTGATAGACGGGGTACATCTTCGCCATACGCGGGCCGATCTCGGCGGTGCGGGTCCATCGGGTGCCGCGAATGCGGTATCCGATTGCCTTCACCAAGGCACCAGTGTCGCGGGGCGCAGTTTGCTTCTGCCTCTTCCGCACCCGAACCGCGGCACGCCGCAGCACCGCGATCGTCTCCTTGTCGATGCGGCCAGCCGCATCAGTACACGCCTGCTCAAGTCTCCTAGCACCTTCGACCTTGATACTCATGGGCGGGCCTCCGCTCGGTAACCGATGACGCGGCGCACCTCGCCGTCGGAGTCCAGCAGTTCGCCGGACAGGACGAACCGTGCACCGATCAGCGCAGGGGCTCGGGAGCCCGTGACCCGCAGCACCATGTCAGGCGCATAGACGGCGTCGAGCGGCAGAGTGATCACAGCCCGATTCAGCGGAGCATCCTCACCAGCAGCCTCGACCGTGGCGGGGGCCGGGCTGGACACGTGCACGGCGCCAGACCAGCGGACAGCACCCTCGACGCCGAGGCGTCCCGTCGCCACGTCCAGCACGTCAGACGGCGCATCAGTGATGACCGCATCATCCGGCAGCGCCGGGGTCGCGACCACACAGTTCACGAGCGCCGGTTCATCCGGCCACGGCGGCATCTGAGTACCCAGCACACGGACCTCACGCCCCCGCACCACGAGCCGGGTGGGAGGGTCGATACGGCGCGCCGGATAGACAGCCAGCATGACGCGCTGACCCGTCTCGCCAGGACGACCGGCCTGCTCGCTGACCGCACGCTCGGACACGGCCGCATGGAACGTGTCGCCGCCCACCAGCCGGACGAGCTCGCACTCACCGATCCAGTTCACGGCCACAGATTCCGATAGGCCCCATCGGGGGGCGGGAACGAACCGACGGGACCGACGCCACGACCACTGCCGGGACACATGGCCGCGAGGGTTCGCGTGTCATCGGGAGAGAACACCGACCCGAGCTCGGCGTCGGAGAAGTAGGTGCGCGACCACTCACCCGACTGACGCGACTTGATGCGCCGGTCTGACCCGGCGAGGCTCGCGGCGGCACCTCGCAGGATCGCGAGGGCCAATACTTGAGCCTCACCGGTCAGGGAGGTGATGCATGGGGCGATGGTCTGGGCGTATGCCAGTACGCGACGAGCGACTGTCAGGTCATCGTGAATGTGCGCCAAATCCATCGCCCCACGCCCCCCTACTTCCGGCCTCGGGTGGTCGACCCGTCGGGAGCCTCACCCTCACCCTCGGTGTTGCCGTCCGGCTCGGGAACGGCCTCGATGAGACCGATGCCGAGCAGGTGCTCGATGTGCGCAGTGTCCGACCCGTCGGGCAGCACACAGCCGTGCGACATGTGCATGTATGCGCCGCCAACCAGCACGACAGCCTTGGGTCCGCTCACTCGGTACGCCATGGTCAGACCCCCGTGCCCGTGATGCGGATCGCGGCCCTCGGCTCGATCACGGCAGCGACACCGACACGACGGACACGCAGACGGTAGCCGTCACGGTCGGAGTCAGTCGGACGCCATACCTTCGTCTCGATCCCGAGAGTGCCGGGCACGGCCGTGTAGCCGGGAGACCCGAGCTTCTCGGTCGCGATACCACCCAGCAGACTCGGGTCGAGCACCATCGGGTCAGCGAAAGGCAGATGCTTGGAAGCCAGCCACGTCTTGCCGAGGAAGTCCCCAATCACCCCGCTCTCCACCGAGCGCGATATACCGTTCGCGGCCAGGTCGGCCTTGACGAACTTCGCCGCGACCTTCCCGTACTGGGCCGGGTTCAGCACCACGACAGAGCCGTCGATACCGAGGTCGTCATCATCGAGCACGGCGTCAGCAGCCAGTACGTCCTCAATGATCTGATCGGCAGTCGTCCAGTTCGCGCCAGCCGCCTTGGTGCGGGTGACCTGCGATCCGATGACCGCGAGGTTCTTGCGATCCACGCGGCGGACCATGGAGTTGATGAGCTTGCGCAGCGCACGCTCCACAGGGTCCATGAGCAGCCGCTTGATCGCCTCATCGGTCACCTCAGAGTCCTGCCCGTCCTTCTCGGACGGGGCAGACGCCGGGGTGCCTTCAGTCGCGGGCGTCAGCGGATACTCGCCACCAGCGGCGATCTCCTCCGGCTCCCGATCTGCGTACAGGCCATCGTCGATGAGGTAGCTGATCGCGCCACCCGACACGTCGTAGCGGCCTTGCAGCAGGAAGTCTGAAATGAATTTCTGCTGCGCCAACTCCTTGACCCGCCTCGCCACGAGCGTCGGGGTCTGCAAAAAATGATGCACATCGGCGGGTGCGAGGTCTTGCCCTGCGCCCGTCACATAGGGGTAGGTGTATGCCATGATGCGTCCTCTCAGTCCGCGATCTGAATGAGGGTGCCATCGGTGCCGCCGGTGAGGGCGAGTCCGATGGGGTTGGTTTCATTGGCGGCCACGCATCCGTCAACAGCGGTCACGACATGCTGCCCAGCGGTCACGGCGCCCTTCGCCTTGACGAGTTGGACGTGTCCGCGCAGGTGCACGACGACCTTGGACTCGGCGGCGGCGCTGTGGCCTGCGACGCCGATGTACTTGGTGGACGCGCCGGACGTGGCGGCGACTCGACGGTCACCGGTCACCTCGACGCACTGTCCGCCCTTGACGGCTGCTGACGCCGTGAACGTGACGGTCTGGCCGGGCTTGAACTGGGGCAGGTAGTCGCTCATCGCGTCTCCTCCTTCGGGTAGTAGCGGGCGTACTCGGCGTCGGCAGCGGCCTCGACCGATCCGGCGTGCCCGATCTCAGACATCGGGATCGTGTTCGGGGCCAGCGAGGCGAGGATCGCGGAAGCGCCCTCCTCGTCGGCATTGAGTTGCGCCAGCCAGTGGTCGCGGCGGGCGGGCGGGATACGCCCCTCAGTGATGGCGGACGCCACCAGCGAGGTACGGCGCTCAGCGTCACGCTCGGCGCGCAGCGACCGGGCATCGGCAGCAGCAGACTGCAGATCGGCCAGTGTCGCAGCATCGACCGCTACGACACCCTCAGGCAGGGCAGCAGTCGGGGCAGGTTCGGCTCGCTCTTCGAGGGCCTCGTCGAGCGCCGCAAGCACGGCACCCTCGTCGGCGTCGGCATCGGTCATCCCGAGCCGCTCTCGGAGCCCAGCCATCAGAGAATCGGACATGGAGTCCTCCTTCGTGGTGGGTTCGCCCGGCTCAGGACTGGCCGGGAGTTCAGTGGATGCCGACACGCTCGGCAGGGGCGGGGTAGGCGCATCAGCGCGACCCTGATAGCGGAAGCTCGACAGATCGAACGGGGTTGCCGACGCAGCGGCCGCCGCATCCTCCGACCCGTCCCACGCATCAGCCAGGCCCGCCAGCACAGCCTCCTCCGCCGTGTACCACGTCTCGGCGCGCATGATGTCGCGCCACTGGGCACGGGTTCCACTAGCGCGCTTCGCGTACGCGTCGGCATAGGAGTCGCTGAGCTTGTCGAGCACCGTCGCGGTGTCGCGCAGCACCTGCGCATTTCCCCATGCGATCCCGGACGCGTCATGCACCATCATCTGGCTCGATGGACCCATTGTGATGTGGTCACCGGCCATGCAGATGAGTGACGCCGCCGACGCGGCCAGCCCATCCACGGTGACGAGGACGCGGGCACGGTGCCGACGCAGCGCATTCATGATCGCCACACCATCCCAGGCAGCGCCGCCCGGAGAGTTCACGTACAGGTTGATCTGATCGACATCGAGCGCCGCGATCTGCTCGGCAAAGTCCTTGGCGGACACACCACCCCATCTCCCGATGTCGCCGTAGATGCGGACATCAGCCACGGTCTCGGTACCACCATCAGCCCTCATCTCGATCGAGCAGTAGTGCTGAGTCGCCATCACGCCACCTCCCTCACCGGCAGGCCATGGCTGGCCCGCATGTAGTCCTCCAGCCCCTCATCGGGGGTCACGGCTCCGCAGTCAACCAGAGCCTTGATTGCGTCCGCCGTAGCCGGGCTCTTCGCCCCGATCTCATCGAAGACGAGCTGCGGTGCAGGCTCGTCCTCGCCCCAGTTGAGGTCCACCAGATCATCGATGACATGCTGCTGAGTCACGTCCGCGATGTGCATCGCAACCGCCTGCAGCGACCCGACGAAGAAGTCTGCGAACGTGGTGCCGAGCGCCCACGAGCCCGTTTGGGTCCCGAGGTTCAGAAAGTGTGCGAGGACGGCGCGGGCGATCTGCTCATCGTGGTACCGGATCGGCTTGTCAGCATCCGGGAGGTCGCCCTCGACGCCGAGCAGTTGCAGCTTCGCGCCGCTCGGGATCGACGCACCAGCCTGCTCACCAGACCTGAACGCCGTCGCCAGTGCCAAACCATTCTCACGCTCGGCAGCGATCCACGCATCACGCTCCAGCGCCGTCGCTCCATCCGGCACAGGCGCACCCGTATACACCGGAACGCCGAGACCGTTGCGGTCGACAGTCAACGCCTGGGAGCGCAGCAGTCGATCTTTGATGAGCCAGTTCTTGTAGCACGATCGCAGTAGGCTCTCGCCCGCCCAGTTAGCGCCCTCGCGCTCATTGACGTACACGACGAGCCGGTCGATGGGGATACGGACTCGGCGCGTCCCCATCGAGTGCTGCTCGACGGCGACCAGGCCACCATCGGCGGCGACCTCGAAACCGGCGATCGTCTCCGGTGGCCGCCACGCCAGCTTCCGCAGACGCACCAAACCCTGCGCAGACTCGTACACCTGCTCGAAAATGGAGTGCCCGTAGGGCAGCTCCAGCAGCGCCAACCGCAGATGCTCGCTCCACGAGAATGTGCCACGGGTCCGGCGCGGCCTAGCCTCAGGTTTGCGCCCCTTGATCGGGACGCCGAGGTTGGCCGAGACCGCCTGGAGCACCGGCTCACGTACACCTGCCGGGTCCAGTTCCCATGTGGTGCGCCGGATCGGCAGCGTGACTGCCTTCAAGACGCTCTTGACCTGCGACTCCTCTCGCCTCATCCGCCCATAGACGGCGACCGAGCGAGGCCATACCAGATCGGGGTTCGTCTCCTGGGGCGCCGAGGCCATCTGCGACCACGACAGCAGCGCATCACCGCTCTGATAGCCGATCTCAGCCACAAGACACCACCCCTCTCAAAAACTCATCGTCAGCAGGCTCACCTCACGCGACCCACCATCGGCACCGCCCACCACACCAACCTTCGGCGGCGGCGGGATCGGGTCGCGGATTTCCACGACCGGTTGATGATCGAGCAGCCACACGGCACCCACAGCAGCGATCAGCGGAGACGCATCACACGGCGACCCACGCCGATCGATCACATCCACTCCACCGAGACGACGCGTCGCAGCCATTGACGCTGGCGCATCGAGACCGGGCTGCGCATTGTGCGCCAGCCGACCCGATGTCACCAACGCGAAAAAGTCCGTGTACGAGTTGAGCATGTCCTGCCCACCCCACTCCACGACCGGGAGCGTGAAATCGTCGGAGGCTCGCAGGTCAGCCAGGACAGCCGACACGGGAGCGCCACGCTCCTGCCCAGTCACACACGTCAACCGGCGCTCCACCTCCGGCGACGACAGGTACCCCTCGATCCAGTGCGTCCCGACACGCGAGGCGCGATGCTCGATCTGCGGACGCCCGTCGGCGCGGTACCCAGCGATCACCACATGGGCTCGTGACTTGTCGTCAGTCACGTCGATCGCCGCCACCAGCGGGCCAGCCAGCGTGTCCTCGTCAGCCAGACGCGGCCCCGACGGGCCATCGACCGGCTCATTCGCGCACGCGTCCCACGTGCCGGGCGGGTAGGGCGACTCGATCGCCCCGTCCGGCCACTGACACAGCACCTCCGTGTTGTGCGTCGGGATCAGATCGCCGGCGAGGAATAGCGAGTCGGGAGCGTCTACCTTGATGCAGCAGACAGGCACTGACGGCACGGTCTCGATCCGCGCAATCGTGGCTGGCCGAACATCTCGACGGGAGCGAGACGCGCGAAGATTGGCCAGCTTCCTCGGGAGGGTCGCGGGCAGCATATCGTCAGGTCGCGTCGTGAATGACACGTCGAAACGCAGCTTGTGCCCCCTCTTGCCGTATTCGCCACCGTCGAGTTCAGAGGTCTTCCACCCCAGTGATCTGACCAGCGAGCGGGCGCCTCTGATGAGTCGCATGTCGGTGTTCGTGAAGGTGGACCTTCCCGTCTTCTTGTGGATGGTTCCGTCGGAATCCATAAGCCCTTGGAGGAGCTGCAAGCGCTGCTCACGGGAAGCGGTCAGGTAAATGTCTGGGATGTGCTTGTTCTTGAGCACACCAAGCGCACGGAGGGCGCCTGTGAAGCGCCCATACCCACCGACTTGGAATCCAATGCGGTAGCAGTTCTCCGAGTCCTTGGCCGAAGTGGTCACAGTGCCGCCGCATTCGACGATCCGGCGCTCGATGTGCGCCCGGTCCCTAGCCTCGACAAATACCATCGCGGCGTGCTTGCTGCCGTCTCCTAGCCACAAGCCGAGCAGGTAGGGATGGACCGGGAGATCGACCTCGGGACCGTCGAGCGGCTCCACCTTGGGGAGCGTGAAGTTCCGTACGTCGTAGCCCATGCTCGGGTTGTAGTACGTCACCCCGCGGTCAATCAGCTCAGAGGTGCGGAGCGTCTCGACTCGCCCCGGCCTACGTCGGTCAGACACGGTCCATAGGTGGCCCTCGTCGCAGACCACAGATCGCCCATCATTGAGCGTTACCCGGTAGCAGGTTCGTCCGGTGTGAACCGGCGACTTCCCGACCACGTTCACCCACTCGCCATTGACGCCCTTGACTTGATCGCCAACCGCGATGTCGCCCATGGGAACCCATCCGCGCCGCGTGAGGGTGGGGGTGGCGACGTCTAGGCAGCGGAACACCCACTCAGGATCGGTCTGGTAGGCGCCGAGGACGGTGCGCTCGTCGATCAGGTATCCCAGCGACGGATTCGCCTCACACCACCCAGCACGGTCACCCTTCGCACGACCGGGGGCAGCCGACCACTCCGCCAGGAAAACCGTGTCCGCAGACGCCTCGTCCGCGGCCGCATCATCAGCCGCCAGCGCGTACTTCTCGAGCGGTGTCAGCTCGCAGATGCCGTCCGGGTCACCGAGCGCTAAGTGTGCGATCCGCCGCAACTGTTTCAGCACCACCGACATCACGTCGCCCGCGTTCGACATCGCCAGGATCAGGGCATGAGGCCGCGCCATCGTCGATTTTGTGACCGCGCCCCACGCGAGCCAGTTCCTCTGCTCACGCAGCTCATCGAACAGGATCAGATCGCCAGAGAAGCCACGAGCCGCGGCCCTCGACGCCGCCTTCACCTTCCATCGACGGCGCCCGCGCAGCAGTAGCGCCCGTTTGCCGTTGATCGCCACCACCTTGGCAACCTGATCAGCCAACCACGGCCGCAGCGGCTGCTCCTCGCCGTCGTCATCCTCCTCGGTAGCAGTCACCAGCTCCGACGCGAGGTCGAGAATCTCCTCAGCCGTGTCCAACCCCTGCGCGACGCCGAGCACCGTACCCCACCGGAGCACGTACAGCGCGTAGAGGCCCAGCACCAGCGAGATCGTCGACTTGCCGTTCTGGCGAGCCACCAGCAACACCAAAGTTTTGAACCGGAACGAGCCATCGTCCAGCAACTCGAGGCCGTGGACCATGAACCACTGCTGCCACGGCAGGAGCGGCATCCGCAGGACGTGCTCCGCGAAGTCGCAGACCTGGTAGCCGAGCGTCCACCGCTCCGTCTCCTCAGACCGAGGCTCCAGCGGACGCAACGGGGGCGTGTAGACCCTCGGCACCGTCGAACCGAGCCGAGCAGCCATCGTCAGCTCGCCCCACGACGAGACGCCCGCTGCTGCATCGCGATGATCCTCGCACCCGGCGAATCATCAGGCACCACGTGGGCCTCGGGCTTGGGGGGCGACGCCGCCTTCGACAGCGTCATACCCAGCGCCTCCGCATACCGCAGATATGTCGGGATCGTCACATTGTCCAGCTTCCCCGCCGGATTCAGGCCCTCCGCATCGATCGCATCGATCGCGTCAGCAAGACGACGTATCACCGCCACCAAGCCACGCGCACGACGCGACGGCGGACACTCACGCAGCGCCGCATCAGTCGCCTGCCGCACCGACTCGCCAAAGCCGTCATCCAGCACCCGACCCGACAGGACAGGAGACTCGACCTGCTCCACTACAGTCCCCCAATCTGGACCTCGCGCGACCCCCATCGCGAATCGCAGGGGGGAGAAACTGTCTCTTATACACATCTGACGCTGCCGACGATCCTCGA